>JBCDIQ010000511.1:0-3610 GCA_039024295.1 Bacteroidota bacterium
GTTGGCTGTCTGGCTTCATTGAACTGGATGACTATCCCATTGAATTTGACAACAGGCGTTACTTCTCTTTGTATGTTCCTGACCGGGAAAAGGTGTTGCTGGTAGCCAACGAGGAGGTCCCGGAGATCAGCTTGCTGTACCAAGATATTTTTCAGGCATTTGATACAAAAAGAAGTAACGCCTGTTGTCAAATTCAATGGGATAGTCATCCAGTTCAATGAAGCCAGACAGCCAACCGCTATTTTCAGGGGTAAAGGTGAGCTCAAGCTCTGCTGTAGCAGAGGGATCCAGACTCTGATTGGCAATCGCCACAACTTTACCTTCCAAGTTTACCCGTACCCCCAGCTCGTTTACGGGTTGAGAACCGTCGTTTACCAGGGTCATTTTCATGACAACCGGTTTCCCCTTGGACAAGATACGCGAGTCTATGACTTGGTCTTTGATGTAAACATTCTGTTGGGTGCGGCTTGCAAGGGGAAGGTATTTTATCAGAATGGAAGAATCTTCCAGGCTAACCCGTTGGCTATCGGCTAAAACGGTACTTTGTTGAAAATCGCTGATGAAATACAGCTCTTTGGCCTGATTTGAGGCCAATGAGAAGAATCGCGGGGCAAAGCCCAGAATTTCCCCATGGGTTCGGGTTTGTTGGGAGTACTGGAGTTGGCGGATGTTCTCGACCGCTTCCTCGCTAGTTAAAAATCCGGCGTTGAGCTGGAGTTGGGCTGAAGTCATCAGGAGAAATTCGTCCTGTTTCCCATGTGCCTGGATGATTTGTCGGGCAAGACTTTGGGCTTGGGCGAAGTAGTTCCCTTTTTCGTTTCCAGCGGTCATGCTGAAAGAGTTGTCCAGGACAATCGCCACCGATCTGTTGCCCTGTAACTGCTGACGATCAGGGTCCACAATAACGGGGTTGGCAAAGGCGAGCACGAGGAGAGAAATGGCCAAAAGCCGAGCCAGTAGTAGGAGCCATTGTTTGAATTGGAGCCTCCGTACCACTGATTTTTTTACCTCCCGGACGAAAGCTACGTTACTAAATAGAACTTCTTTGGGCCGTTGTAAATTAAAGAAGTGAACGATAATCGGCACTGCAAGAGCCAGGAGGCCCCAAAGCATGGCCGGATTCAAAAAGGTCATAAATTGGATGTCGCTTGCTTTAAGGAGGTCAAAGCTATAAAAAATAACTTGACATTGCTTTATTTTCTGATATATTTGCGGCGCTGAATTTAAAACAGGAAAATAAAAGGTTGTAATAAATTATGTACTGGACCCTGGAATTGGCAATTTATCTAGAAGATGCGCCCTGGCCTGCCAACAGGGACGAATTGATCGATTATGCGCAGCGCTCAGGTGCACCCCTTGAGCTAATTGAAAACCTCCGGGAACTTGAACCTGAGGACGTTTTCGAAAACATTGAAGAGATTTGGCCGGACTACCCGACCAAAGATGATTTTCTCTTCAACGAAGATGAGTATTAAACCTTCTGTCGTTGAAGTAAGAAAGCTTTCTCTCAGTCTGGGAGGCCACCTTATTTTGAACAATGTATCCCTGACCGTGCCTGCAGGTCTGGTCTATGTTATTGGGCTCAATGGAAGTGGGAAAACTTCACTTCTGCATTGCATTTCGAATACAAGAAAGTTTCAAGATGGGAGCATTCATTTGTTAGGAAAAGACCTAAAAACACTCTCTCCCCGACAAATCTCTCATATTCTAGCCCTGGTTCCACAAAGACCCACTATTTCTTTCCACTTGACTACGTATAATTACGTATTATCAGGGAGGTTTCCTTTCATATCCTGGCTGGGGAACTACAAAAAGTCAGATCATGCCCAGGTTTCTCAAACCCTCGATAAGCTGGAATTATTGGGATTTAAAGACCGTTATTTGCATGAGCTATCCGGGGGAGAATTCCAACAAATAGCCATTGCGAGGGCCATGGTGCAGGAAACTCCGATCATTGTCCTGGATGAACCTACCCAATCATTGGACCCTAAAAACAGGAAAAAAATCTACCGTCTTCTTAACGAGCTGGTCGAAAAAGGTAAAACGATTATATGTTCTACCCATGATGGAGAGCCTTTAAGAGAAGAAAAACGACAAATTATTGGCCTTTCTAACGGGGAAATAGCCTTTCAGGGAGCTGGGAGTGTTTCGAAAAGTGAAATAGATAGGCTGGTCTATCAGATGTAAGAAAAAGAAAGTTGCTGGCCGCTTTTTAGAAATCATATCGACTACCTTTGATTTGATAATCTGACAGACTTTATTCCAATCGCAATCTACATGCGACATTCTTTCCGTCACAAATTACTCAAGTGGTTTGGATTGTTTGGGCTGTTATCACTTTTAGTCCTTGCAATTGCTGGTTTTATTCACCTTCGTATCAATAAATTACTTCGATACGAACTCCAACTGGAACAACACCAAGGGGAGATCATGGCCAACTTCAGGAACATTGAAAATATGTTCCAGCAGATTAGGCACGACATTAACTTTTTCCAAAATGAGGTCAATCCTTTTGGAGAAAGGTATGAAAAATCTGCTGTTAAACTGGACCAGGAATTCAGTGTCCTTCACCAGAAAAGCACCGATTTATCGCTCGACCTTGACCATTTACTCGTCGCTTCTCAGGCTAGCTTTAACAAACACATGCTCCTAAAGGATTCGTTGGAGCAGTTGGTTCTTAAACGAGGGTTCCGAAATTATGGCCTGATAGGGGGCATGCGGGATGCGATCCATGACATGGAGCGAATCGCCAGAGAAAAAGGAGATCAAGACCTCCTGGTGATGATTTTGTCCCTGCGCAGGCGAGAGAAGGATTACCTGCTTCGCCAGGACCTTGCTTATATCAGCAGACACCAGCAAGAGCGCGAGTCAACAATTGAGTTGATTGAAAATAGTGGTGCCTACACCTACACAGAAAAGAAGGAACTTTTACGCTTACTCGATGTCTATGGAGAACATTTGGGGCAAGTGGTGGAACTGGATGAGTTTTTGGGCAGAAATTCTTTGCAAGGGATCAGAAGCAGGTTCAATAAAGCTGAAGAGGAAGTAATCGCCACAGTTAACGAAACCCTTGTAGTAGCAGATGCAAAAATTAATCACACCATATTGGTCTTCTCTGTATGTTTTGCGGTCCTTTTCGGTCTTCTAGCAGTTACGGTTACATTGCTTAGCAGGACCGCTTCTCATAAGCTTACTGCCCCTATTTTCGATTTGTCAGCCAACATGAATGGCTTTATCCACAATGGATTTAGGGATATTGGCCTTTGTCCAATTCCTCAATCCAAAGATGAGATTGGGCAGTTAACTACCAACTTTTATTTAATGGTGAATAAAATTCAGGATTATTTGAATGAACTTAAATTAAAAACGGAGGCAGCTGAGGCTGCCAATAAGTCGAAAAGCCAGTTTCTTGCCAATATGAGTCACGAGCTCAGGACGCCTCTCAATGGAGTAATTGGGGTGATTGGGATGCTTTCCTCTTCGAACCTGAACCAAGAGCAGCGAGAGTTGGTGGACCTGCTGGATGTTTCTTCCAATAACTTACTGGGCATCATTAGTGATATCCTGGATTTCTCAAAAATTGAAGCAGGTAAATTAGAGCTGGAAGAGA
>JBCDIQ010000512.1:0-3608 GCA_039024295.1 Bacteroidota bacterium
AGGTCCTCTCCCTAACAATAATACGTACCTCAAAAATGGAGGAATGGGTTTTTTCACCTTTGGTGGGCAAAATATTTTCATGACCACGTTGGAATCTAATCTAAACCAATATGGGCTATTAACCGGTGAATTTTCCCCTGCTGGTTATGCCATTGGTGGAGGCGGTTTTTCCTTGGTGAATGGCAGGTACATTTTTGGAGGGCATGGATATGGATTAGGGTATCCAAACTTGCAAGCATCAGGGCCTGAAATTGAGGTTTCAAGCGGCGGCGGTGCCTTCCTGTTTGGGTATGTGATATTTAACCAAAGCCGTTGGCTCATCTTTCCAACCGTAGGTTTTGGCGGAATGGGAATGAGCATGGACATCAAAAACCAGGGGAGTCAAGATTTACAGTTTGGGGATGACGCCATTCTGGCGGGTACTACCCGGGAGTACACCTTTGGGACCCCAACCTTGGAAGGAAATTTGTCCATCAAACGATTGATTTCCAGAGCAAACGGGATAGAAGAAGGGGGATTCGCCTTGGGAGTGGATGTTGGGTATGTGCTCGGCCTTTCGAGGGGAAATTGGGAGGAAGACATCTCCGAACAACGGGTTGGAAACCTAAGGGAGGGCTTCCTTGAGGGGTTTTATGTTCGGCTTAGCATTGGCGGAGGGGGGTTTGCCAGGTAGTTTGCGGTTTTCGGTAGTGTAAGAATAGACAGCCTAATGCCAACCGAGAACTAAAAACTGTTAACCGAAAGCTTTACCCAGCCTCATCTTGCTCGAATCCTTGTTTACCAATTAGGGGAACAAAACTGAAGCGACCATGGTCCTGAACCTGGAACTCCTCCTCACTGATTCGGTCGTAGCTCAGCATTTTTTGATGGGAAAGGGTTCCTACGGGAGCCACTAGCCTGCCACCTGGCTCAAGTTGAGCTAAGAGTGCTGGGGGCACCTGAGGGCTTGCCGCTGTGACCACAATTCGTTGATAAGGCTGGTATAATTTCCAGCCGAGGGACCCGTCACCTATTTGAAGGCGCACTTCGTAACCCAGTTGTTTGAGTCGTGTTTGTGCATAGCGATGAAGCTTGTCGTTTCGCTCTACTGAAAACACCCGTGCTCCCATTTCACATAAAACTGCTGCCTGATATCCTGACCCTGTCCCAATTTCCAGGACCTTTGTGCCTTTGGAAACCTTTAACAGTTGAGACATAAAAGCCACCGTATAAGGCTGGCTGATGGTCTGGCCTTCAAATAACGGAAGGGCTTTGTTTTCGTAAGCTTCATGGTGCCAGGTAGACGGCACAAATACTTGACGAGGCACTTTCCCCATTGCCCACAAAACCTTTTCATCGGCTATCCCACTGCCTTCCAATAATTGGATCAGCTTTTTGCGTTGGCCTTTAAAAATATATGATTCCGGTTGTGTGAGCATACAGGGTAAAGAAACGAAAATTGAGGCAGGGGCTCAACTTCTCATTCCTAGAATAAGCTAAGCTGCCCTTTATCTGGACGTTTAAAGGCGGCTAAATTTAACGCTGGAAAACCCGATTCAGGCATATATTTATTTCTTGCCAGGTAAAAAAGCCCTCGAATAGCCTCAGCTACAGGCCCTTCTCCTCTCATTCGTTTACCAAAACGGTTATCTTCCAACTTGCCCCCATGTAACTCTCTTACCTGATGGAGTACTTTCTCTTTCCTGTCAGGGTAGTGGTGCTCCAACCAATTTTCAAAAATACCTCCTATTTCTCCATTCAACCTCAGCACAATGTAAAATGCCGAACAGGCCCCCGCATCCGCAGCAGCTTTTACGATATCTGGTATTTCATGCTGGTTCAAGCCAGGGATCACCGGGGAAAGGCTCAGCCCGACGGGTATTCCCGCTTCTGACAGTTTTCGAATGACTTCCACCCTGCGTTTCCCCGGAACAGTTCTGGGTTCGAGTTTTCGACGTAGTTCTTCGTTCAGCGTAGTAATGGTAATGGTGACATGGACCAAATTATCCTTTGCCAAATCTTGCAGTAAATCTATATCTCTCAGGATCAAACTGTTTTTGGTGATCATCCCCACAGGATGGCGGTATTTTACGAATACCTCCAGGCACTTTCTCGTGAGCTCCAATTTCCGTTCTAACGGCTGATAGCAATCTGTATTGCCAGAAAACATAACCGCTTGGGGCTTCCAGCTCTTTTTATCAAATGCCTCTTCCAACAATTCAGCCGCATTTTCCTTTACCATGATTTTGCTTTCAAAATCAAGGCCCGCGCTGAACCCATAGTAGGGGTGGGTGTTTCTGGCGTAACAATACACACAGCCATGCTCACAGCCCTGATAAGGATTCATGGAATATGGCAAGGGAATGTCTGGGCTTTTCACCTTGTTAAGGATGGTTTTCCCCCGTTCTTTAAATACCTGGGTAGGCCATTCTTCAGACTCCGGCAAATCAATTGCCTCCCATTCACTTCGTTCGAACCGCTGAGAGAGGAACTGATTGGGCGGGTTCAGCTGCGCACCGCGGCCTTTCCGTGGAGTAGCATGTGAGGAGGAATTCATTGTACAGTGATATACTGAATTAAAATCAATTGGTTTAGCGTTAGGCTTTTTTGCGGTTTTCCCCTTTTTCCAACCCATGCAGCCGTCTGTAAGGACGGGGAGGATAACTTGGGAAAGGCATAAGAACCTTAAAAAACCTGCACAGGATCGAGGATTACAGCTGTTAAAAATGTATTTTTAGATTAACTGCAAAAAGGAAGTAAGTGCTCAATGTCCTGCCCTACTCCTTTACCACTCACCTCATGGACACAGAAGGTTGACCACCACAGCCATGAACCTCAGAACCCTTCTCTCTAAATATCAAACCTATGTGCTGGTTCTGGCCATTGTCCTGTCTTCTATTGCCATTTCCATCAGGTCATCGGAGGAAGGGGTAAGGTTGGTCCTACAGGATTACCCCGTGGTCATTTTTTTTCTGATCATGATGAGCTCTTTCCTGGTGGTCCTCTATGTTCAAACAGTGAAAAGGAAAATTTCCACCCTGTCCGATCAAATCAAGCATCATGCCCAACATGAACACAATGAAATAGCTCCCCTGATCCATACCCTGACCACGAGGCAACGGGAGGTGTATGAGTTAATCATTTCGGGAAAGAGCAATAAGGAAATAACAAATGAGCTGTTTATCGAGCAAAGCACCCTAAAAACACACATCAACCAGATTTATAAAAAGCTGGATATAAAAAGCCGTGGTGAACTAAAGAGAAAAATAAAGTCCTGATAATCAGATATGAAATAGAATATCAACCCTTTTTCAACCCCCATTTTTTTGGGAAAATCGACGTCCCAAGTGAGATTGCGAACGATAACTATTAACCCTTAAAATGAAATGTCATGAAAAGTTATTTGTTGTATTTCGCAATGTTTCTGTTGATCCTTTGTATCCCATTAAGGGGAAATGAAACGGAAGTTCGTTGGTTGTGGGCGGATCTGCTCTGGGTGCCTTTTGGTCTCTTATGTATGGCATTGTTATGCATAGCGGTGTATTTATTCCAACTGGAAAGGACCCGCAAGCAGCAACTGAGACAGGCTGAAAGTGCCTAGTACCACAGCTAATCATGATCCCTTTTTG
>JBCDIQ010000513.1:0-3567 GCA_039024295.1 Bacteroidota bacterium
AAAACGTGCCAATCAAGAAAAGGAGCGGGCAATGCAGGAAAGAGAGCGGGTTAGGCAAGAACAAGAAAAAGTTCGCCAGAAAAATAGGGAATTCATCAAAATAGCTTTACAACTTAACCTGCCGATGACTCAAATAGTAGGGTTTACCCAACTCACAGAAGTCGAAATAAACAGAGTTATCGCCTCGATAAAACGTGAGAATAAGTAAAACGTAATTTTTCGGCTCTCAATTGCTTCCAAAAACATTGGACGGAAATATGCCTTTGTCCGAGGGAACTACAACTCATCTCCCATACATTTCTGGATTTTTTCTCAAATAATCCCTCTTCGGGAAATTTGTACAAGCAGCCGGGAAATTCCTCCTAACGGATCAGGGCTTGGATGCTGCACCTTTGTGTCATCAGTTAAACAAACACAAACAACATTTATTATGAAAACCTTCGCAGTTCCAACCAAAGATCAAGTAAGCGCCAACAACCAGGCAATCTTCGAAAACCTTGAGAAAAATGTAGGATTTGTTCCTAACCTGTACGCAGCTTATGCTTACAACGACACTGCCTTGGGTGACTACTTGACCCTTCAAAACCGCAAAAGCACCTTGAAGGCAAAAGAGCGGGAGATCGTCAACTTAGTCGTCAGCCAGGTCAATGAGTGTCAGTATTGCTTAAGCGCACACACTGCCATTGGCAAAATGAACGGGTTCACTGACGAGCAAATTCTTGAAATCCGTAGCGGTCATGCTTCTTTTGACGCAAAATTTGATGCGCTGGCTAAATTTGTAAAGGACATCACCCTAAACCGCAGCAAGCCTAGCCCGGAAGCCGTAGAAGCTTTGTTTGAAGCTGGATATACCGAAGCAAATCTGGTAGACATCATCATGGTGATCGGTGATAAAATCATCAGCAACTTTATCCACGGTACGACCAATGTGCCCATCGACTTTCCGTTGGCACCACAGCTCGAAAGCGCACATGCGTAGTCTATCCCAATAACCAACCACAGCCCCTTAGGGAATTGACTGCCGGTCGATCTCCTAAGGGGTTTTTTATGCCAAATATCATGAGTAAACAAACCTTACAATCAACCCTGGACGAACGTAAGTCTGATTGGGCGACAAAAGCTTCCGATGAAATCAAAACCCTTTATAATGAAGGAATCGAAGCAGTGGTCGAAAGCGGAATTTATGACCTTGCGAAAAAGGAAGGGGATCAGGCCCCTAATTTTTCCCTGAATAACGCAACCGGTAAGCAGGTAAAACTGTCAAAACTCCTCCAGCAGGGCCCGGTCGTATTAACTTGGTATCGTGGAGGATGGTGCCCTTACTGTAACCTGACCCTACGTTTTTTGCAGCAATCATTACCTGAATTTCAAGCGGAAGGAGCTACGTTGGTGGCCCTTACTCCCGAACTTCCTGATAGGTCTTTGTCCACTTCGGAGAAGCATGAGTTGGAGTTTGAGGTGTTGAGCGATGTGGGCAATGAAGTTGCTAGGAATTATGGAATCGTGTTCAAACTCACCCCTGAAGTTGCAGAGGCCTACCAGCATGCGTTTGACCTCCACGCCTACAACGGGGACGAAAGTGACGAATTGCCGCTTGCGGCTACCTACGTAATTGACCAAAAGGGAATGATTCAATACGCATTTTTGGATGCTGAATATAGAAACCGGGCGGAACCCACTGATATCATTGCGACGCTGAAGTCTCTGTAAAAGGAGGTAGCCTCCGGTTACAAGGTTTTATTTTTGAAAAAACTCCAAAGGGCAGTGGCACCTCCTGGATTGGGAAAGCGATGCTGCAATCCCTGTACGAGGGTCATTCTAAGGTAATGGTTACCTGAAGTTGCATTGAAACGGGCATGCAGAAAAGCTGTTGAATCCCCATTTACTGTATAGGTGGAATTTAGGTTAAAGCTTTGCTGGTAGGTATTGATGATTCCCTGAAATAGCGGATCGGTGAACAGGGTGGCAAAATTCATGGGTAGAGAGTCTGTAAATATGGTCTGGTCAACGATGCCAGGGTCTTGGTTGCCAACCACCACCTGAATGGCGGGATTTCCAATGGGAGCAAAAATAGTGTCTGCTGGTAAGGTTCCAGCAACAATCCCAGAAGCGGCCAATCTGTCCGACAACTCGACCGATAGCCGTGCTGTCATATTGCCACCGGAAGAAAAGCCTGCCATGTAAATTCGGTCCTGATCAACCGAAAAAACCGCCTGGACCACGTCAAGCATGGAATCTATAAAGGCTACATCATCTCGTTCCTCTGTAGGATCACAAATGGTGGTGGAGCCGATGTAATCCATCCATCGGGTTACAAGGGTACCATTACAGTTGTTGTCCTGTATATCATAAGCCCAGGAGGTGGGGTATACTACCAAAAAGGAGTCTGATTCAGCTACATCGTTCCATCCGGAAATATTGTAAAACCGTTCTCCAGTACCGCTGGAACCGTGTAGCATACAAACAAGGGGGTAGTCGGTTCCAGGCGTGTAGTGTGTAGGAACGTAAACAATGTATTCTCGCGTATCCCCATTGATGTTGAGGGTGTAGTCATTGCGACCACTCTTGTGGCAGCCAGTTGTGCAAGCTACTGCAAAAATGATGAGGGCTAGGAAGGGGATGTTTTTCATGACGATAAAATGTAAGCATGACCAGATATGGCCATGCTTCAAAGATCATCAAATAACTTGCTTATTTCGTCACCCGATCGCGTGATATTTCACCCCTCGGATGCTTTGGCTGTCCGTTCAGATATACGTTTGATGTTGGCCAGCCCCTTCTCAAAGTCAGGTCCCACCAAATCGTCCATGAAAGCGCCAAATACTCGTCCAAGGGGATCATTTCCCATGTCCGAATCCATGTACCATGTCACTACCGTTTGGTTACCTTTAGGCTCAAAATTCCACCCGCCATAACCAGGGTTCATGCCTTCAAACTGAAGTTTGGTCTTGATCATACGCGGTGCTTCACTTGCCTCAATAGTGAGGCTGCCTTTACCAACTTCATTATGGTCACTGGACCAGGAGTACTCTGCACCTGCTCCTGCACTTGGGGTGCCATAGGTGAGTTCCATATTGGGATCTTTCTCTTTCCAGGGAGACCAGTTTTCCCAATTGCGAAGCCCGTTTACCTGTGAAAATACCACTTCAGCAGGAGCATCAATGGCTAGTGACCGCTCAACCTTTACGTGCCTGGGGAGTAAAAACGTACAGCCCACGAGGAGTAAGATTACGATTGCAATTGCTGATAAAACTTTTCCAGTCTTGCTCATTTTATTAGGATGTGTGTAAATTTTGGATTATTTAATCAAATAAATTAGTTTTTTGCTAAAAATCAAATGCTTTTCTTCCCTGATCTATGGCATGTTATTTGGTTTAACAAAAGTATTATTCTAAACCAGAAATATGAGGTTTGTCCTGAGCTATTTCCTGTTACCCCTGCTACTGTGTACTTCCGTTCTCTCTGCTCAAATGTATAAGCAGGGAGTTGGGACGCGCCTCGGCGTGGAAAGAGGTATCACTTTCAAACAATTCGTCTCTAAACGACTTGCCTGGGACCAGATGCTGC
>JBCDIQ010000514.1:0-3544 GCA_039024295.1 Bacteroidota bacterium
GACCTAAACCATACTGTGTTTTCGATTTTTCAAAGTTCAACTCGTTGGTCAAAAGATTATCGGCTTCCGCTTCCAACGAAAATTTTGCTATTGAATAGGTTTCGTAAGAGTTCAACACATCCGTTACGAGTTCTTCTTTTGCCTGAATCAACTCAATCTCCCTATTTCTCTTTGTAATCTTTGCGGTTTTCACTCTTGTGGAATTGCCTCCGTTGAAGATATTCCAACTCAGATTAAGACCTAGATTTATTCCATATGCCTCATTCTGTAAAGCAAATGAAGTAGGCGGGTTTTGACTTTCATTCCATCTATATGAACCAGAACCCGATATTTTTGGTAAAAACTGTGCTCTGTTAATTTTTATATCCAATTCGCTCAAGAAAATATTTTGGTTAGCCAAAAGCACCTGAATATTACTCTGTTCGGCAGATTCCATGATTTCTTCTTTTTTAATTCCCGGTTTAAAAACGACCAAAGTATCTACCTCAAACTTTGTAGTTACATCTCTACCCAGTAATAAATTCAAGCTGCGTTTTAAGTTTTTCAGGTCTCTCTTGGCCTCAATAAATGAAATGCTATCGTTGTTCAGGTCCACCTGAGCATTAAGCTCCTCCAACTTGGTTCCTTGACCATACTTGAGCTTTCTCCTTGCTCTATCCAATCTGTCCTGCGAATTCGAAACATTGAGCTTAAGGTTTTCAACAACCTGCTTTTGAAAGGCTGTGTTGAAGTACGCATCGTAAATCGATATAATACTATTCTCAATTTGCTGTTTCTCCTGCAGCCTGGCAAGATTCAAGTTTTCTTCATTGTTTTGGTTTGTAAACTTTCTAACCAATCCATCAAAAATTATGTATTCTGCAGTAATTGAGGCATTGTAAGACTCGGTCACGGCCCCATTTACGGAAGTCGAGGTTTCATCCAGAAACAAAACATTTTGATTTTCATCGGAATAATTCACTCCACTAGCTGCCGTGACGGTGGGTAAATATCCGCTATTGAGCAGCTCTGTTTGCACTTGGGCCAATTCCGTATTGTTTTTGGCAATCTTGAGGTCGTAGTTGTTTTCCAAGGCAATTGCAATGGCCTGGTCTACTTTAAGAGACTCTTGGGCAACTGCCTTGGTGATCAACATACAAGAAAAGAAAACTAACAATCTAAAATTCAACATGATCAACTTTTAATTCCTTAATAGCACGTTCTACCTCTTCCCTTTCTGGCTTAACTCCCGTTGTAAAATATTTGACATAAACTTTCACATAATTCGAAACCGATAGAAGGATGGGAAGCAGAAAAAGGGTGAGTAAAGTGGCAATAGCAATTCCGTAAGAAATGGAAATGGCCATGGGGATTAGAAACTGCGCTTGAAGACTACGTTCCAACATTAAAGGAGCGAGCCCAGCAATCGTAGTAATGGAGGTTAGGAAAATTGCTCGGAAACGTGCTCGCCCCGTTTGATATAGTGCTTCGTCAAAAGGTAATCCTTCTTTGAGATATGAATTGAACTTGCCTGTGAATACCAGGCCATCATTTACTACAATTCCAATCAAACCGATAATACCGAGATAAGAAAGAATACTCATAGGAAATCCGTGCAGCCAATGTCCCCAGGCCACACCTATCAAACAAAAAGGAATTATAGCCAATAAAATGAGAGGTTGACTGTATGAACGAAACGCAAAAACAATGGTGACATAAATCAAAAAAATGATAACCGGTAAAACGTGTGTCGCCGATTCGGTAATGCGGTCAACTTCACGATTCTGACCCTCTGCACCAATGGTTACGTCTGGATAATCTTCGTCGAGCAAGAGAGGAATTCTTGTGGTCAAATCTTGCATTATCGCAGTAGGACTGGCTTTGGGATTCGCTAAATCCGCCTCTACAGTGACTTCTCGAATACCATCAAGATGATTTACGGCAACCTCTCCCTGTTGAATGTTCAAAGTGGCTATTTCCGATAATGGAATGCGTCCATTGGGTGTAGAAACCTGAATATTCTGGATATTCCTAATACTAGAGCGGTCCTTATCGCTATAGCGTACCCATATTTTAATTTCATCCTGACCGCGTTGAATTCGTTGTACTTCTTTTCCAAAAAAAGCACTCCGAACCTGCCCCATGACATTGTTCAAAGTAAGACCAAGAATTTCAGCGTTCTCTTTGAGTTCCAACCGGATTTCCTTCCCTCCTTTTGGACTGGTATCAACAATATCTTTGATATCTTGATTTTTACGCAACTCTGCATACACGATTTCCTTGGCCCGTTCCAGACTTTCCAAATTTTTGGATTGAAGTGATATGGAAATAGGCATTCCGCCCACATTCCTTCCGGAATCAAAACTTAATTCTTCAGCCATTGGAATATCCCCAACCGTTTCCCGAATACGATTGGCAATGTCAGAGGAAGAGAGGGTTCGGGATTCGCTGGGAGATAAATTGAGCGTTATAGAGGATTGGGAGCTACTCGGCCCAAGTTGCCTCAACGAAGATTGTATATGTGGGTTACCTAGTTCATTATTACCTAGCTCTTCGTTTACTTTCCAAACTTTTTCCTCTACGTATAAACTTAAAGAGTCTGTAACCTTTTCTCCTGTTCCTTCTGGTGTGTTTAGCGTAATAGTAATCTGGTCGCTGGCATTGCTGGGAAAAAATGTCAGCTTAATCAATCCTGAGGCAAATGCTCCTAGCGTAAGGATAAAAAGAAAGAGGAGCACACTAAACGAAATGAATTTATTTCTTAACGTGAATCTAAGGGCGGGAGAATATAATTTGTCTCTGAGAAATTGAATAAACTGGTCTCCCCAGATATTGAATTTGTAGGTTTTTCCTTTTCCCTTTAAATCTTTAGAATGGGCCAAATGCGCAGGAAGAATGAGTAATGCTTCAATAAGTGAAACTGCAAGGGTAATGGCCACCACTGCCGCAATGTCTCCAAAAAAAGCCCCTATCTGACCATCCAAAAAGAAGAAAATCGAAAATGCCAAAATAGTTGTGGCAATGGCCCCTAAAATGGGAACCAATACATCCATAGTTCCAAGGACAGCCGCCTTGATATTGGACTCCCCTTTTTCATGACGCGCGTATATGTTTTCAGCAATTACTATCCCATCATCCACCAAAATCCCAATAACCAGAATCATCCCAAAAAGTGACAACATATTTAGCGTAACACCAAAATGAGGTAAGAGAATAAACATCCCAAAAAAGGAAATCGGTAGTCCGAAAGCAACCCAAAAAGCTACCCTTGGCCGAAGGAAAAAGGATAATAGAAGTAGAACCAAAATCATCCCTAGAATTGCATTTTCAAGCAGTAGCGCTATTCTATCCTCAATTACCACGGAAAAATCAGAGGTGATTTCCATGAAGAGATTATCATGGCTATCGTTAAACCCTTTTTGATACTGTCTCGCCTTTTCAGCACTGCCAATAAGGTCTTCCGAATTGGTATTGGTCAACGCAATGGCAATGGCGGTTTTGCCATTGAACTTAATGATATCGGGAGATTCACTAAATGTATTCTTGGTCTCTGCCACATGTCGCA
>JBCDIQ010000515.1:0-3496 GCA_039024295.1 Bacteroidota bacterium
AGTGGGTTTTGCTTCCCAAATAATGATATGCCTTCAAAAAGAGATCTGGGGTGTGAATAATCCCATCAAAAAATGTGAATTCCAAATGAAACAGGTGTGGTTTGTTCCATGCCTGTTTTTTTTTATCTCCATGAGAATAAAGAACAACTACAGGAATAACCCCTAAGTTGTTACCTATATAAACTCTCCTTTTCATTCATGAAATTGTAATAGACAAGCAGTCATAATTTTTAATAAATCCCTAAAAACCAATACCTAAACATAGAAAAATTTTCCTAATGTGATTTTTGTAAGTGTATGAAACTATTTTTAATTCTTACACTTTTTGGAACACCTTTTGTCAAATTAGAAGAGAATCACCATCTTGGTCCCCGACACCCAGGATCAAAAGAATCTATACATGAAAACTAGCTTGCACGCAGTCATGATTGGGCTATGCTGCTTGTTGACTTCCGGATGCCAGGAAGACGACCAGTACGCCCTTGAGATGGATACTCAAACCATCTCCTATTACCTGGAAATGAGTGAAGAACCCAGGGCAACTATGGAGCCTTCTGCCCTTACGTTGAAAGCCGGAGACTTCTCCGGGCCAGAGGGAAATTTTCGTATCAGCTTGCTGGACGCGAATGAAAATGGCACTTTTAATGAAGTTGGTGCCGATAAGATTTTTGTTTCTCAATACGGCCTGGATACCCTCGGCTGGAGAGAAGGAGGAATGATGGGAGATGTCATTGCAGCTCAAACCACTATTCGAGTAAACGATGAAGTATTTTTGGTGGACAAAGTAGCCGAGGACGGTACCTCCATTCAGCTTAAGCGGAATGGAACAGATATCCCAAGCCCTTACCTAAGCATTATTGATCGGTTACCAGAACGAGAGTTTCCTTTATTGATGGGGGGAAAATCAAAATTTGAAGACCACCTGAAAGCCGGCAACCTTACCTTGGTGCTTTTTTGGGGAGATTGGTGCATGAGTTGCAAGCAGATGCTCACGGAACTGGAAAAATTTTACCTGGAATATGGGCAGAACCTTCAGGTAGTCTTGCTCAATGCCAAAGACGAAGTAGGCGTAGCACGCAACTATGTGCTCGATAGCGATTACCGGATGCGGACATGGGTGCATGGCTTAGCAACCGATAGGTTGATCGACCAGTTTTTGGTTACTGGCTACCCATACGCTGTCTTATTCAACAATAAGGGTGAGTTGGTAAAGCTTGGGGCTAATATGGATGACATTCAGCAAGAGATTTTAACTCGTTACTACCCCAGTCATTTACCTCCTCCCATTAGCGAAAGCAACCAGAAAGTTTTGATGGTTCCGAGGGAGGCAGTTTACTAAGGAGGCTCAGGATGGCAGGGCAAGTCGTAATACCTGCATTGCCTCCTCAAAATCATTCATTCCTTTTACCTCTCCCTCGATTACGGAAAAGAAGTACTGGAGCTGTTCCGTGTAGGTATCCCCTATTCTTTGGGCGGCGGAAAAAACCTCTTGTTCATTTACCCAAAGCTTGTTTTGGCGCAAATCCAACCTGAGGATTTCTTCCTCCAGGACAATTTCCAGCTCTCGCTTTGCCTGTTTTCGAAAGTAGTTCAGGGTAATGGTTGCTGTAAAGTTGGGATATTGCCAGAGATAATGGGCGTAATCTTCTGCCTCAATCTCAAGTGGAGAAGCAGAAGTGTGCACATGTTGATGGTTTGTTGGTGCACCAAACAACCAATACAGGTAATCTGCCTCATGGATCAGGTCTCTTCTTACGCCCCCTCCCTTCGAAATGCTGGCACTGTAGCCCACACGAAAATCCTGCCCTATACGCCAATCCGGTAAATAGCTGCCACAATAGCTGCTTACCTCAAGGACTTGCTGGGAAGTATTGGTCAAATAATCTTTGACGAATCGCAGTCCTTCAAGAAACCGAAGGTTGCAAGCTACATAGGTAGGAATACCCGAATTTTTTATTTCTGAAAGAAGTGCCGCCCCTTCCTCTACCTGATTGACCACAGGCTTTTCGATGAATAAGGGACATTGAAACCTCAGGGCCTTACTGATGGCTTCAGCATGCTGAAAAGTAGGATTCGAGATGAGTACCCAGTCCGGTTGGGACGCTTCTTCCCATGCGTAAATGTTCTCCACTCCCGGGAAAGGAGCTGCATCTTTGGACGAACGTAGTGCCTGGACCTTGGCAGCAGGAATAAGTTTAACCAGCGCATTTACGTGCTTGGTCCCAATAGACCCTAGACCAATAAGCAGTACCTTCATATCTCAAATTCCAGGTGATTGCCCTCCAGCAGGAACTTCAAAAATAGAAAATCAATGGGGTATCCACATCAAAGCAGGGATGCGGCATGACATATACCATGCTGCGATGGTCCAGGATCACCCCACGATGGCCTTCTTCGAAAAAAGCACGTCGGTAGAAATAAAAGGAGGCGTTCAAATCGTAGACTTCGGGCGTTTGCTGACGGGAAAAGATGGCTTTGTCGGGTCGTTTGCTAAGGGTAACCAGCCCATCACCTACAGCCTCCACCATATTGAAATAGGGATTTCGGTGGGCAGGATTGACCGAAAACAAGGTCAGGGCTTTCGTTTGGATGCGAAAATGCTCGAAGGCTGTCTCCAGGTCTTCCTGCGTGCGAAGGGGAGCTGTCACATCCAGGTCTAGTACATAGTCATAAGTGTGACCGGCATTTTTTTCTGCATATTCCAGCAAATCCCGGATAACATCTACCTTCCCAATACGGTCTCCTGCAAGGTCATCAGATCGACGGTACTCGGTCGAAAGTCCGTAGGTAGCAGCCACCCTACGTATTTCTTCATCTTCGGTT
Source organism: Bacteroidota bacterium (assembly GCA_039024295.1). Lineage (GTDB taxonomy): Bacteria > Bacteroidota > Bacteroidia > J057 > J057 > JBCDIQ01. The sequence continues at coordinate 2,824 of JBCDIQ010000515.1, forward strand.
GAAAGTTCAATCTGCGCATCATGGGCAGCAGCAAACTGTTGGGCAGCCCGAATGCTGTAGGCGATCAGTGGTAGGCCAGCAACCTCCTTGATGTTCTTCTGAGGCACTCCTTTGGAGCCGCCACGGGCACAGATGGTGATGAGTAGGTTGGTGATGGGGCTAGGTGTTAGGAGTTAGCTATTAGGTGTTAGGGTGTGTTTTGCGAAGGTACGGTTTGTTTTTTCGTGATTCCAGGACATGACACCTAATCTCGCTACAACCTTGGATCCACCTCCTCACTTTCTAATGCCAATACCCCGAAAATGCTTTCATGAATTCTCCTCAACGGTTCTTTCCTGACAAATCTTTCCAATCCCTCAACACCAAGGGCAAATTCTCTCAACGCCAAGGATCGTTTTTTCGAGAGGCCTCGGTTTCGGAGTCGGGTTAAATTCTCTGGGGTATCGTATTCAGGTCCATATATGATCCTGAGGTATTCGCTTCCCCTGCACTTAACCGCAGGTTGAAGGAGTCCCTCCTTGCCATAAACAATAAAATCGAAGGGCTTTACCACCATGCCCTCACCACCTTTTTCTGTTAACTCCATCCACCAATCAATCGCACTTTGAACGCTAGCTTTGTTGCGTGTTTCAACGATTAGATAAGGAGTAATTCTGAATATCTTTTCATCGGC
>JBCDIQ010000516.1:0-3491 GCA_039024295.1 Bacteroidota bacterium
AATAACGGTTAATAAATATTGCTCTAGACTAGAGCATATCAGAAAGTAGATTTGTTCTCGTCGGGATAAAAAACATTACTATTTTTATAAGGAAATTGTTGAGGAATATGCTTTTTTTAGAAACTTGTCATTTCAAAAGTTAATAAACCCTTCTCATCGTAGAATCTTCTCCAATGAGGCGTACAAAAATGGTAATGTTTTTTATCCCGACGAGAACAAATCTACTTTCTGATATGCTCTAGTCTAGAGCAATATTTATTAACCGTTATTAGAGCAAGTATCTGCTGCTTTTATTCTTTTTTCGAGCTGCTTTATTCCCTCTGAAAAGCTATCTTGCCCCATGCTCATCTCTGTCGGGCTTACATTTGGGTTTCTGGCCACATTTACCCTTGGTGCTGTGTATGCTGAGCGGAAGATTTCTGCGTTTATCCAGGACCGGGTAGGGCCTATGGAAACAGGTCCCTATGGCGTGTTCCAGACCCTGGCAGATGTGATGAAATTGGTCACAAAAGAACTGATCATCCCTACTCAGGCAGATAAGGTCCTATTTGTCCTGGCCCCTATTCTTATTTTACTTCCAGTCTTCACCGGGATGGCAGCTCTGCCTTTTGGCCCTGATTTGGTCGGCGTAGATTTTCATTTGGGGCTTCTCTTTCTGGTAGCCATTGTTTCAGTGGATGTAATGGGCATCCTCATGGCGGGATGGGGCTCTGGCAACAAATACGCGTTGATTGGCTCAGCACGTGCTGTCGCACAGATTATCTCTTATGAAATTCCAGTTGCCCTGGCACTGCTAGCAGGGATCATGATGTTTGGGACAATGGATTTGCAGGAGTTGAGCGCACTTCAGGGGATACACTCCCCTGGCCCCATCAAACTTTGGGGAATCTGGGAAATTGAGCAAACAGGCGGGTTGCTTGCCTGGGCAGTTGTCCGCTATCCACATTTACTGTTTGCGTACATCATTTATTTCATTGGCTCGCTTGCCGAATGTAACCGTGCGCCTTTTGATCTTCCTGAGGCAGAATCTGAATTGGTAGGCGGATTTCACGTAGAATATTCTGGTCTGCGATTCGCCTTTGTATTTCTGGCAGAATATGGAAAAATGTTCATTGTCAGCGTACTGGCAGCAGTCGTGTTTTGGGGAGGTTGGAACAGCCCATTGCCCAATATATTTGTAGGAGATATGGCCCTTCCGCTGGCTGACTGGACAAATGGTGAACCTGGAAGTATCGTAGGAAATCTTTGGGGAGCTTTTTGGCTCCTGACTAAAGCATTCTTGGGCATCTTGCTGCAAATCTGGGCAAGGTGGACGTACCCAAGGGTGCGTGTAGACCAGTTGATGACCTATTGCTGGAAGTACCTCATCCCCGCAGGATTGGTGCTGTTTTTTCTGAGTGGGTGCTTACGATTGTGGGAAGTATCTGCTTGAAAATATTTATATTCCACTCCATGTTTGCCAAGACCTACTTTGATACGCCGCTGGGACTCGTTGAATTGGAAGCGAGCGACAAGGGGATTCGTAGCTTATGTTTCGTGGACAAGCCCGGAGAAGAACATCATCCTGGTCATGATCACTTGGTGACCTGTATGGACCAGTTGGAGGAATACTTTAGGGGGGAACGCATGCTGTTTAACCTGATGCTGGACCTGGAAGGAACCGCTTTTCAGCAGCGTGTTTGGCGACAACTCCAAGGTATTCCTTTTGGTGAAACAAGTAGCTACCTGAGCATTGCCAAACAAATAGAAGCTCCCAATGCCATGAGGGCGGTAGGGCATGCCTGTGGCAGGAATAAATTATGGCTCTTGGTTCCCTGCCACCGAGTACTAAGTAGTGATGGAAAATTGACGGGCTATGCAGGAGGGCTGGCCCGAAAAAGATGGTTGATTCAACACGAAAGGGGCGTTCGCCATGGTCAGCAAATGACCCTGTTTAATCGCCGTTGGGAAGGCTAAACCCGTATTGGGCCACCATTTTGCTAAAAATCTCTGTGTTGTCGTAAATGCCCATGAAATTCTCTGCTCCAGGGCCATATGCAAACACCGGAATTAGGTCGGCCGTATGGCTACCGGTAGTGAAGTCTCCAATCACTTCTTGACGGATAAAAGAGCCTCCTTCTACCGCAAATCCTCCAGTCTCATGATCTGCCGTTACGATGACAAGGGTATTGCCTTGGGCTTCTGCAAAGTCTAGTGCTCGGCCTACAGCCTTGTCAAAGTCTATCACTTCATCGACGATGTAGCTTTTGTCATTTGCATGTCCTCCCCAGTCAATCTGAGAGCCTTCAACCATTAAAAAAAACCCTTTTTCATTTTGGCCTAGGCGTTCCATTGCAAAGTCCGTGGAGGTGGATAGGAAATTTCCACGGCCCATTTTCATGGCAGCCATATGTTCGCGAGCACAGATAACAAATACCTTATTGGATACCGCATTTTTTTGCGCCTTTTTTATTCCCCGAAAAACCTCATATCCCCGGGTAGCTAATGTATCCAGCAAGGAGGTCTTGTCCCGCCTGTCTTCAAAAAACCTTCTTCCTCCCCCAATAGCGATGTCTACGGTCTCATTTAAAAAATCCTTCGTGATGTCTTCATACATGCTCCTGTTAGGTTGATGAGCATAGAAACTAGCGGGTGTCGCATGCTGAATATAGGAGGTAGCTACTACCCCGGTGGCCAAGCCCTGCTGGTGCGCCATTTCCAGAATGGTAGGCATCGATTTTTTTCGTGGAGTTACAGCTATAGCACCGTTAATGGTTTTTTCCCCACATGCAAAAGCGGTTGCCCCCGCAGCTGAATCAGTGATCAGGTTGTCGTAGGAGAACGTTTTGATCAACCCAATGTGCCGCATCCTTTCGAGGTTCAGTTTGTTGCCATTGGCAATTAGGCCAGCTGTAATCTGAGAGATGCCCATGCCATCTCCAATCATCAGGATGATGTTAAGGGGCGTATCTTGTTGAGTTTTCTGTACTTTCTGGGACCCTATCCACGCAGGGCTCATGCTTAATAAAACAATGAGGAACAATCCTCTCATCTTTCAGGGGTTAGAAGGGTTTAACTATCAAATTTACATATGCGCGATATTAAATCCCAATTATATTTAGGTACCCAAGTTGGCAGTCTAAGGAAAGACCCCTATATTTGCGCTTCTATATTTTTTGTACACCAATTAAAGATTTGAGGTTACATGCCTGTAAAATTAAGACTTAAACGACAAGGCCGTAAAAAGGCCGCCCACTATGCGATTGTCGCAGCCGACAGCCGCTCTCCTCGCGATGGACGCCACATTGAAAAAGTAGGTACCTACAACCCTATGACCCATCCTGCCAGGTTGTACGTAGATGAAGACAAAGCCATCAAATGGCTGCAGGATGGTGCTCAGCCCACCAATACCGTACGTAACCTGCTTCGTCACGCTGGTGTGACTGTTAAATTTGCCCTCATCAAGCAGGGGAAGTCAGAAGAACAGATCGCAGACATCTATGGACGCTGGC
>JBCDIQ010000517.1:0-3489 GCA_039024295.1 Bacteroidota bacterium
AAAACTTCCAGATTGGCGGAGCGAGTTTGTTAAAACTCCCCAATACAGTCAACTGATAATTAACATCGACTACTCATAGTATGGCGATTCCAGATTGGGATCGCCTATTTTTTATTACCTAAAAATTACGCTGCGTAAGCTAGATTCTTTATGTTCATTATAGCTACTCAACATAATGCAATTTTTAGCACAAAATGGAGATTAAGCTTGTTAGAGGCGGAATTTGAAACTTTCTTTCAAAAAAATAGAATAACAATCCCCCTATTCTGGAGAATGAGACAGGGAGTAAAGAGTACGTTGCTCAAAAAAAAATAATTCCCAACACACCTCTGCAAAACCCTCAGCCTGTGATGAAAGACTAAATAGAATCATTCCAAATAAACTTGTTAGCCCAAGCATTTCTCTCCATATTGGCTATATGAATGCGCATGATTTTGAAAATCTCTATCGTGAGCATGCAAAGCGCCTGTTTCGTATCTGTATGGTATTTGTAAAGGATGAGGCGACCGCAGCTGACATGGTCCAGGATATTTTTTGTTCCCTTTGGGAAAGAAAAGATACCCTGATCATCGAAGGGGAATGGGAGCACTTCTTTTACCGCAGCGCCAAGTACAAGTACTACAACCATTATCGCAAACAAAAAACCACTGCAAATCACCTGGAAGCAGTAGCCTTAGAATCCCCCAAATACGAAAATACTACTGAGCAGGCCATTCAGTTAAAGCAGGCTTCTGAACAGCTCGAAAAGTTAATTGAGGCTATGCCCGAAAAGCGTAGACAGGTATTTCGGCTCAGCCGAGAAGAAGGCCTTAGCAATAAAGAGATCGCCCTGCGTATGGGTATCTCTGAGAAAACGGTCAAAAACCATATGACAAAATCCCTGTCTTACCTCAGGACCCACATGGGGAAACTAGGGGTATTCATCTCCCTTTATATTTCTATCTAAAAAAAAATTCTACTCGACTAGGACTTCTTTGCCACTGAGGGTACTGATGAGATGTAGACGATGACAAAAGTCATTCTCACGCTTACACAGTAACTATCATGGCAAATATTACTCCTGAACTACTAGACAAATACTACAATCAAACCTGCAGCCCGGAAGAGCGTGCAGCCGTGGATGCATGGCTCAATGGCGAGGCCGGGAAAAGTGCCCAGGAGGACCAACTACTGGCAGAAGCCTGGCAGAAAATTAAGGCTCAAACAGGACAGAAAAGTCCGAGGCCTCTTCTCCAACGCCCACTCTTCAGGCAGGTAATCGGAATCGCCGCCTCCATCCTGTTGCTGATGGGCGTCGTGCTCACATATCGCGCTTTCAACACGACCGGAGTTGATGCCCAAGCCATATCAGAGGCGACGCTTCAGTCGGTCTCAACCACAAGGGCGCAAAAACAGCGTGTCACCCTTCCCGATGGCACCATCGTCACCTTGAACTCTGAAAGCGAAATTCAATTTCCTGCGGATTTCTCAGATGGCCCCCGGATCGTACATCTCAGAGGGGAAGCGTTTTTTGAGGTGGTCCATAACCCGGATAAGCCCTTTCTGGTCTATACTGAGCAGACCCAAACGCGGGTTTTGGGAACTTCCTTTGACATCAGGAGCTATCCGGAGACAGACAAAACCGAATTGGTAGTTGCCAGTGGCAAGGTGGAGTTCTCTCAACGAGACAAGGTCCAAAACAAAGTACAGCTCAGTGCTGATGACAAAGCAACACTTGTAACGGGAGAAGCCATAACTGTGAGTGAAGTATTTGCTGAAGACCTCATCTCATGGAAAGACGGTATGCTTGTGTTCGAAAACACAGAACTCAGAGACATCGTGAAGGTGCTCGAGCGATGGTATGACATCGAGATTATGGTCAAGGATTCCGCCCGCCTAAGCCAAACCTATACCTTTTCATACGAGAATCCACCACTCCCCGATCTTATAGAGCGCATGCACTTTGTGGCCAAATTCACCTACACCCTCGAAGGAAATCAACTGATCATCAACTAAACCTTGTCTCTCATGAACCGTCTAGCCTTTCATATACTGCTTACAGCTTCACTTATCTGTGGGCCGTTTCTTCCCTCAGCATTGGGGCAACAAACCGTACTGGACAAACGGATCTCCCTCGAGGTCAAAGAGCGTTCCATCCCTGAGGTAATAAAGCTTATCCGTAGGCAAACCGGCTACTTCATCAGCTATGCCAACCACGAATTGGACGCCAATAAAAAAGTAACCCAAACCTACAAGGAAATGCGGGTAGAGGACCTGCTGCGTAGCTTGTGGAAACCCCAAGACATTGACTTGCGGGTAGTAGGGAATACGATAGAGGTCCGAACCCTGGAGGCAAAGGGTTCAGGTAGTCGACTTGGGCCAAGAGGCAATATTGAAGGTAGGGTTAGAACCATCGACTTTAGAGAAATTTCTTATGCTCGGGTATCCTTCAAGGAAAGCAATAGAGGGATTTTGACGGACAGTTTAGGGAGATTTGGCTTTAAAGGCATAGAGGCAGGGGAGTATACCCTACAAATTTCAGCTGTGGGCTATGAGGAGCACGAACTAGACGTTGAGGTTAAGGCCTCCCAGACTTCTCCCGTGGAGATCCTGCTGGAAGAAGGAGGCTATAGCTTGGATGATGTGCTGATAGAAGGCAAATCTCTCAGCAAAGAGATGGCTGAGCAGGCCATTGTCGTTAATACGATCAATGCATCCAACATACAAGCTCAGACCCTGGATGTGGCCAAAGTATTGGACAAAGTTGAAGGGGTTAGGATTCGCCAATCTGGCGGCTTAGGAAGTACTACTTCTATCAGCATAAACGGGCTTACAGGGAATGCGATTCGATTTTATTACAATGGTATACCTTCTGATTTCCTTGGTGGAGGATTTCAATTGAATACCCTACCCATCAGCAATGTAGATCGGATTGAAGTGTATAAAGGGGTGATGCCTGCCAACATCGGAACAGATGCTTTAGGAGGTGGAATCAATGTCGCCACAAATGATGATGGGATAAAAAAGATCGATCTGTCTTATCAGTTTGGTTCCTTCAATACCCACCGAGCAGCTGCAAGCATTACCCGACCCCTGGGTGAAAGGTGGTTTATAAACCTAAATGCTAATTACAATTACAGCGACAACAACTTCGAAATGGAGGTGGGTAATAATACCTACGATCCTTCCCTTCCTTTTCCTACGGGCACAGAAACCATCAGGGTGAGGCGGTTTCACGATGCCTTCTCAGCCTTTCTGGGGAATGCATTGGTAGGATATTCAAATGTAGAAAAAGGACTTTCTGTAAAAATGGGTGTCTACGTTACGGCCATATATAAAGAACTTCAACATGGTATCAGGGTTGGTTTTGTGCCAATAGGGGAAGCTCTTTACAGAAATCAAGATTCGTATTTCAAATTAGACGTAGAAAAGAATTTTTCGGACAAATTGAGCTTTTTCTACGCTGGTGTGGGAGGATATTCCAGGTTACAGACGCGGGATTCTACCCAA
>JBCDIQ010000518.1:0-3469 GCA_039024295.1 Bacteroidota bacterium
AGAAGCCATACCAGGCACTCATTTGACCGCAGTCTTCGTTTCCAGAAATGCCATCTGGTGCATTTGCATACAATTCAGTTAGGATCTGATGGACTTTTTCCTGAGTTTTATGTGGTTTATTAACGAAGTTGTATAGGTAGGCCATATGATGACTGGGCTCATTACCGTGGGCATACTGCCCTATAAGTCCAGTAATATCGGCCTGATTGCGACCAGATGTTTCGTTTTTTGCAGAATACACCTCATCCAAATGGGCTTCAAAGGCTTCCTTACCACCGTGTAAGGCTATTAAACCCGAAATGTCCTGAGGAACGTAGTTGCTATACTGCCAGGCATTCGCTTCCGTATAATTGAAATTGACCTCATAGGGATCAAAGGGAGCAAACCAGGTATTTCGGAAGCGACCTCTCATAAATTTGGATTCCGGATCAAAGATGTTCTTGTAGAACTGCGCCCTTTGCGAATATTCTTTATAATCTTCATTCTTCCCCATGGCCTTCGCCATTTGAGCAATGGTCCAATCATCATAAGCGTATTCCAGAGTTTTGGATACGGACTCGCTTTCAAATTCTACTGGGATATACCCTAGTGATATATAAGATTCAAGACCTAATTTATTCTGCATAGCCGAGTGTTTCATCGCTTGCAAAGCTCTATCTGCATCGTAACCGTCTATACCTTTTAAGTAGGCATCGGCAATTACAGGAACCGCATGATATCCTATCATGCATCCGGTGTAACAGGCTGATAAATCCCATATAGGCATGATACCACCTTCCTCATATTTAGCCAAAAAGGTATTTACAAAATCATTAGTGCGTTCCTGCTCAATAATGGTATATAATGGGTGCGTAGCTCTGTAAGTATCCCAAAGAGAAAAAACAGTATAATACTCAAAACCTTCTACCTCATGAATATTAAGGTCCATTCCTCTGTATCGCCCATCTACATCCTGGTATAAGTTTGGAGCCAGCATCGTATGATACATTGAGGTATAGAAATTGGTTTTATAGTCCTCATTATTGCTTTCAACCACGATCTTTTCCAGTTGGCTTTCCCAGCTAGATTGTGCTTTCGTTTTTATGTCTTCAAAAGATTTATCACCAATCTCGGCTTCGAGGTTCTTTTTTGCACCCTCTATGTCAACTGCTGATATTCCAACTTTAATATAGATAGGTTCATTGTTAGGATTAGTGAAAGTAAGTGCACTTCTTCGCCCACCAGGTAAATCCGTATTAGTTGGTGATTGCAAAATGTCTTCAAAAGGATGAGAGGTCTCAATAGCAAAAAATAGCATCTGATCTGTGGCCCAAGCTTTGGAATGCCGGTATCCAGTAAGTTCTGTATTAGAAATCTTTTCAATTTTTGCATCCAGAACCTGATCGCGATGTACCAAATCCAGAATCACCACCTGGTTATCCTTATTAGGAAATTCATACTTATGCATTCCAGAGCGCTTACTCACTGTTAGCTCCACCTGAATGTCTGTAGAATCAAGATAAACCTTATAATAGCCAGGTTCAGCAATTTCATTCTCATGAGAAAAGTGAGCTCGATATCCTTTTTGAGCCCGTCCTGAGCCTGTTGTAGGATCGGCTCCGTTATTAAAGTTGATTTCATTCGTGGGCATGAGTAAAATATCACCATAATCGGAAACTCCAGTACCACTTAAATGTGTGTGGGAGAAGCCATAGATGTACCAATCTGAATAGTGATATCCTGAACAACCATCCCAACCTTCTAATCTTGTATCTGGACTTAACTGCATCATTCCAAATGGCATGCTGGCGCCGGGGTAGGTATGCCCATGACCCCCCGTTCCGATGAAAGGATTCACATAAGTAATAAGAGGCTTGTCTTTTTGAGCTGGGATATTTTCTGTATGAGAATTACAGGAACTTAGGAAAAGCAGTATTCCCATAATGAGAAATGAATGTTTCATTTAAAAAGAGTTGCTATTTTTAAGGACTCTAATATACTAAAATGACAAGCAAAGCTTTTTTTTCGCTGCTCATCTTATTCACATTTTTAGTCAGTTGTTCCCAACCCTCTGAACGAATTGAATTTAAGGGAATCATTCCCAATCCTGACTTTGTCACGTTGAGTAATGACCACTTTGAATTAAACCTAATGATAGGTGTCAGCTTTGATGACAATTTTATGGTGTCAGGGGCCTTTTTATCCTCTTTTTTAAGGGATAGTGGCATCGAAGTTAACAGCGGAAATGATCTGGTTTTTATTAGGGATGAATTTCTTTCTTCAGAAGGCTATATACTTGAGATTTCAACAAATAAGATTGAGATTAGAGCAAACACCGATCAAGGAGCATTTTATGCCGTACAATCATTAAGACAAATTCTACCTGTAGATTTTGAAACAGCCGCATTGCAAAAACCCTATGAACTTCGATGTTTAAAGATTTCGGATCGACCGGAATTTGCTTATCGGGGTATGCATTTGGATGTGGGCCGACATATGTACTCAGTTGAGTTTATTAAAAAGTATATTGACGCACTTGCCATGCTAAAAATGAACATTTTTCATTGGCACCTAACTGAAGATCAAGGTTGGCGTATTGAGATTAAACGATATCCTAAACTACAGGAGGTGGCAGCGTACAGAAACGAAACTTTGGTTGGACATTATAATGATCAACCTCATCAGTTTGATGGTATGAGATATGGTGGGTACTATACTCAGGAGGAAATAAAGGAGGTTGTTGCTTATGCAGAAAAGCGTTTTATAACCATTATACCCGAAATTGAAATGCCGGGTCATTCACAAGCCGCTATCGCAGCATATCCAGAGTTAGGATGTACTGAAGAACAAGTTGAGGTGGCTACCAAATGGGGTGTTTTTGATAATATTTACTGCCCCAAGGAAGAAACATTTACATTTTTAGAAAATGTTTTGGATGAGGTTATGGCATTGTTCCCTAGTGAATATATCCATATTGGAGGAGATGAAGCACCAAAAGCTCAATGGAAAACCTGTGACGAGTGCCAAGACCTCATGAAGAGGAAAGGTCTTCAGGACGAGCAGGAACTTCAGAATTATTTTATCACACGAATGGAATCCTACTTAAATTCCAAAGGGAGGCAAATTATAGGTTGGGATGAAATTTTAGAAGGAGGTTTGGCACCAAATGCAACAGTTATGAGTTGGCGAGGCACCTCTGGTGCCATTGCTGCTGCAAAGCAGCATCATCTGGTTGTGATGACGCCAACCTCCCACTGTTACTTTGATTATTACCAGTCAGAGAATGACGAAGAGCCATTGGCAATCGGGGGTTTTTTACCCTTAGAAAAAGTGTATGGTTTTAATCCAATTCCTGAGGAGTTGACCAAAGAAGAAGCTGAATATGTTTGGGGAGCTCAGGGTAACATCTGGACAGAGTATATGCCTACCGAACGGCAGGTTGAGTATATGGCATTTCCACGTATTCTCAACCTACCGAACGGCAGGTTGA
>JBCDIQ010000519.1:0-3467 GCA_039024295.1 Bacteroidota bacterium
ATTTAAAGAGTATTCGGAGTTACGAGCAGCGCTATAGCCCTCAACGCATATTTCGATTATCTCCACGCAATTTTAGTGTTGCCGAAGGCTTCTACAATGTTCCTTTATATGCTACAGCTCAGTTGAAAAGATTCCTTGGCTAATCCATTGGAAGAATAAGCAGTATGTTGGGGAATACCGCTTGTCCTCAGCTATAGGATTTTTATCACCTTCTCTAGCAGTTCCAACATCCGCTGCTCGTCTATTTTCCAGCCAAAATCCTCCTGTTCAGCTGTTGGCTTCCATTCGGTGAGGGATTCGATGATTTTATCGGGAGAAAGATCTTCCGAAAGAGCTAGCCCGATTTTATCGCCTTCATTTATTCCTACCCAGTAGGGGAATGGGGTAAATAACAATGGCCGCCTCATGGCCATAAACTCGTAGAACTTTGTTGGCACTTTTTCCTGAAGGTGGGGGAAGGGGTGGTAAAATGCCGTTCCTGCCCAGCAGTTTTGGATCAGGTGGATGATATGTTCATAGGGCAGATATGTTTTTCCTCCATATAGAAAAACCTCATCTGGATAAGTTTGCTGTAATCCATAAACGGGGCTTAGAGATTCTGGCTGGGGAGCAAAACCCGCAACCACCAACTTCAAGGGTAGGTATTTTCGTAATTCTTTCCACAAGTCAAGGGTGGCAGATAGCCCCCAATCGTCATGTAGGGTCCCGGTGAGCAGGAGGTAATCATCTTCCAGAATTTGGAGGTCAGCTTGCTTTTCAAGCATTCTGTTGGAAAACGTGTTACGAACCACTCGGTACTTTTTCGGGGAGATGTCCAGGATATTGTCGTAGCAATTTTCAGCGTATTGAACGCCAGACAGCCAATTTCTAGCCCGGTGCTCCAAGGTGCGAATCACTTTCGCCAGTGGGTGTCGAATCCAGGCAGGATAATATTCGGCTCCTTTAATGGTGGCAAAATAGTCCTCGTGAACATCATAGATGACTTGACACCTATGCTTGCGATGTGCCCATTTCCCAAGCAACAGCAACTCAGGGGTATGCACATAAATCACCACTGGTTTTACCCTTCGTATAACTTGGGCCAGGCGAAAGGAAATCAATACTCGCCTCAAGCTCAGCCGGTAAAAAGTCCCGGTAGAATGAAAAAATAGCTGCGAAGAAGGAAGGGATTCAGCAGGCTTACCCTGCCCGGCAATGTGTACCTCATGCCCAGCATTGGCCTGGCTAATGGCTAATTTATGATAAATTCGGGTATGGGTTAGCGGGTTGAGTACCGTGAGGTGGAGTATGCGCATGGGCGAGCCATTAGGATGCAAGGAAGCTCATATCAGGCGCGTTGGAGTACTTCCATCAGGTAGGAGCCGTATCCGCTTTTGAGGAATTTTTGGGCGAGCTGTTCGAGCTGGCCATCATCAATGAATCCTTGGCGATAAGCAACTTCTTCAATGCACCCAATTTTCAATCCCTGACGGGCTTCGATGATGTGAACAAACTCACCTGCCTGCATGAGGGATTCATGTGTGCCGGTATCCAGCCATGCGGTACCAGGCCCGAGGATGGATACTTTAAGCTGACCTTGTTCAAGGTAGGTCTGGTTTACATCCGTAATTTCAAGCTCTCCTCTTGGGGAAGGCCTTAGGTTTTGGACAATTTCAATCACCTGATTGTCATAAAAATACACCCCTGGGACTGCATAGGAAGATTTAGGCTTGGCAGGTTTTTCCTCAATGCTCAGGGCTTTTTTGTCTTTGTCAAACGCTACCACCCCGTAACGCTCCGGATCTGCTACGTGGTAGGCAAATACCATCCCGCCACCCGACTGGGTCACCTGTTTACGAGCATCTGCGAGGGTAGTGGCCATGGTTTCTCCATAGAAAATATTATCCCCCAGAATCAAAGCCGCATCATCCCCGCCAATATATGGCGCACCAATGATGAATGCCTGGGCAAGGCCTTCTGGCTTTTCCTGCACTTCATAGTGAAAAGACATGCCCAATTGCTCGCCGGAGCCCAGTAGTTTTTCAAATAAGGGGAGGTCTTTGGGGGTAGAAATGATGAGTACTTCCCGGATACCCGCCATCATCAACGTGGACAATGGATAGTAAATCATGGGCTTGTCGTACACCGGCATCAGCTGCTTGCTCACCGTAAGGGTGAGGGGGTACAACCGGGTGCCGGAACCTCCGGCCAGAATTATTCCCTTCATGAACTAAAATTTTCCGCTCGTATAAACCTTTAGGCAACTTCTCAAAATATGAACGGAAAATCAATTTTCATGGCGGTTGCTTTGGACAAAACCTTACACGAAACTCGCTCGGTGTGCTTTCCGGTAGTTTGACGGAGAAATCTGGTACCTCTTTCGGAATAATCGACCAAATGAACTCATGTCCTGAAGTCCAATTTTTGTACACACTTCCTGAACCGAGAAAGAGGAACCCTTCAGCAAGTTTTCTGCTCGTTGTAATCGAAGGTCAATGATGTACTGGCGAGGGGTTTTCTGATAGACTTGTTTGAACAGCCTAAGGAAGTGAAACTTGGACAGACAGGCTACTCCGGCTAGCACTTCCAGGTCAAGTGGGTTGCCTAAATTATCGTGAATATAATTCCTGGCGGTATTTACCCGCTTGTAAAGCTCTTCCCTTGTGCTATGCTTTACGGTTTCTATTCGCATCATTTCTTGCTGTTGGCGTAAAAAAGTCTTGCAAAATTGTTCAGCAACAAAATACAGTACTTCCTCCGAGCTATCTTCCCGCCTTTCCATACTAGCAACCATCTTTTTGAGGCACGCTTGTAGTTCTGGAAGATGGTGTGCATACGTACCACTGGGAAGGCTTACGTCGGGCAATTCCTCCGGAGTTGATTCTACAAACGATGGATCCAACAGGGCCGCTTGAACCTCTCTGAGGTACTTTGGATCAAGGTAAAAGCAGAGCCCCTCAACTGGGCGGTCAGAGCGTATATTTACCTCTACTTCCTGCCCGGGATTGACCAATAAAAACTGACCCGGTGCCACCCTGTAGCGCTTGCGATCTACCACATAATCTTCCCGTTGATTCAGGACATATTTTACGCTTACGGCCCTACTGGTTAACTGCGACTGAAAGCGGAACAGCGAAGACCTTACCACCTTATTCTTATCGGTGAAAAAGCTTGCAGGTAGTTTGTCAGGTTCATTCAGGAAATAAAGCATAACGATTCATTGTTAATAGCTGTCACCAGAAATCGTGCAGTATCAATGAGTTATCCAAAACTATTCCCCAGTCAAATCATTGATGGTCATATAGTTATTTTTACATGTTTTGTTCCCTTGCATCGGAATGAAACAGGCAGTGTGTCAATTTGGAACAGTGTTACCAGGAACTTTTTGAAGCTTATTCGGAGAAGTTCGAAAAGAGACTGGATCAAGACTTTTGAGATTTCCGTAGACCTGCAATGATGCCGTAATAAAGAAGGATCAAGTTTATGAA
>JBCDIQ010000520.1:0-3460 GCA_039024295.1 Bacteroidota bacterium
AGAAACCGGTACATTTGCTGCAGTTAAGGTCAGGGAATTGAAATTGGGATTGGTGCTCATCAAGTTATTATTGAGGAACCATTCGATCCTGTCTGCAGGTCCTACTGTTGTATTGGTTATATTAATGGTGGCAGGAAGCCCACAAATACGAGTATTATTAACCGTAAACTCTGCATTTGGCGGAAACACACATACAAAATTATTCTTCACCAGCGTGTCTCGACAACCTCCTCTATCAATGATCAAGGCAACATCATAACACCCTGTATCGGGGTATGCGGTGGGAAAGGTAGAATCTCCAGGAACAAAGCCGGAAGGATAATTGATGTCCCAAAAGTACTGCCAGGACGTATCTTGAAAAATACTGGTAAAAACGATGTTTTCCTGCACACAAACAGAATCTTTGGAAACTGAGAAATCCAAATTAGCGGCAGAACTGGCACTCAGAAAATTGGGAATTAATAATGTATCTCTACAACCAGACTGGGTAACAACAATTAGCTGGACCGAAAACTGCCCTGTATTCAATACGGTAACCTGGGGATTCTGCTGGGTTGAGGTTGCGGGGATTACGTTTATTCCTCTACCATTATCAAAAGTCCAGTTCCAGGAAATGATTGGATCTGCCCTCGAGGGAGATCGGTCCTGAAGTGTTGTGGTATAAGGAGCACATCCAACTCTCGGCGTGGCTGAAAATCCAGCAATGGGGGGTTCAACTCGTATAAAATTGGGCTTAAAAACAGAAGTATCACACCCATTAGCATCTACAACCCTGAGGGTCACATCAAAACTTCCATTTCTGTTGTATACCACTGTGGGGTTCTGTATAGTTGAGGACTGTCCACCTCCCAGGTTCCAATTCCACGAGACAGCAGTTGCAGAGATTCCTGTAAAGGAAAATGGCCTTGCGGGATCGCAACTGCTCAAAAAATTCGAACTAAAGTCAGCCGTCGGCCGAGGATTCACTGTGATAGTTCTAGTCGTTGAATCCAGGCAGCCAAATGAGGTACCAAGAATGTACTTGACCGTGTAAGTGCCTGCATTTGAGTAGGTATGGGTTGGATTTGTAACACTATTTGTAGATGTACCATCCCCAAATTCCCATCTTTGAAAGACCTTCCTATCATTTATCCCCAGTATTGAGGTATCATTGAATTGGATCTGCTGGTTGCGACAAAAAGTATCCGGTACTGCTTCAAATCCCACTCGTAGTTCTGAAACATTGATAAATCCTATTTTTTCAACTGAATCTACGCATCCAGTGGCATTGCTAATTACCAATTTCGCATCGTAAGCTCCGGCAGCAGCATAATTTATAACCGGAGGATTCTGGCCGGTAAACACTGCCGGATTCCCTCCTGGGAAACTCCAGTTAAAGGTAATGCCTGCTCCCCCGGTTAGATTTGTGTATTGTACTTGAGCAACTCCATTTGCCCCAACACATATGGTGGTGTCCGGACTTGTAAAATCTGGTGTGTCAAAAGGATCAATCTGAATAAGGTTATTCCGAACAATGGTTGTATCACACCCATCACTGTTGGTGACCCTTAGCCGAACGGTATATGTCCCCGGAATAGGATAAGCGACGCAAGGGTTTTGAACGGTATCGGAAAGCCCTCCCCCAAAGTCCCATCTCCAGGAAGAGATGCCGGCAGCATTTGCCACAGTTTGATCTGTAAAACAAATGGTATCACCTTCACACACCCGGGTTGAACTTGATATAAAATCCGGAGCGGGTCGATCTGCAACCCGTACAAAGCAGGTTTTCGTAGTTGTATCCCTGTTGCCGTTAATGTCTATTACGACCAGGGTTACGTCGTAACAACCTGGAAGCGTGTAGATATTACCGACTGGAGGATTTTGGGTTACAGGATTCCCTCCATCACCAAAATCCCAAATCCAGGTGATAATATTTCCCGTAGAATTGTCATTGAACTGGGCAATAACAGGTGAACACCCGACGGTGTCACGGGAAGTAAAATCTGCCTGTGGTTGTTGAGCGAATACGAGGGTAGGAAATATGAGAACAAAGGAAACCAGGCCTTTAACTAGCCAATGCTTCTGAAAGCGCATAGCCGTGTATGGTATTGATAGGTAAATATGAAGCTCAGATCAAAATTGGAATTACACACAGCAAATATATCAAACCCATTCGTCTCACAAGACCTTAACATAAGATTGATATATTTTTCCCTGACTCTTGCTGTGCTTAAGTATAACGCTTGTTGATAAAAAAGCTTATTTAAACCGTCGGAATTGTAATCTTTTCATAAAAAAGGTGCGGCATTTGCCTCACGTTGAGCCATTTGCAAAAAGAATACAAGCACAAGGTATATCAAAAAGGGCAGGAGGCGGCGAAAGGAGTTGCCAACGGTCCATTTTGTACCCCAAAACAAAAAAAACTGCGCCAGAAAAGAAAACATCAGCACATTCCCCGTAACCTTCACCATAGGATGAAGGCCTCCAATGGGGATTTCGATATGAGGGTGAAATTCATAGGAAGAGGCGACTGTCGCAAAAGGTGACTGGGTCCACATAAAAATTCCCAATCCTCCCAAAATCACCCACTGACTCCAATTAAAGGCGATCCTCAGAATCTTTAATTCATGGGAATAGTTCAGGTTTCGTATCCAGACCAGCACGAGGCTGGTGATAAAGATGAAGCAGGCCAAAAGACCCGCAATATATCCGCTCATTTTCATCCCCCACAATCCAAGGGTGAGTAGATATTGAACAATTGCGTGCAATAGTACCAACAGGGGTGTCTCCTTTTGTGCGGCAACCAATAGATAGGCCATCAGCAACGAAATCAGTATATAATAAGCGACATCCAACATTTTCAGAGGCTTGGGGTAATATGCTCAGCCACCACTATAGAAAGGATATCTTTCTCAGCGGGAAAAATTAGCATTTTTCAAATTTGTAATCTCACGCGAACATACTTAATATTAACATACAACTGTACATCACACAAACATCTTAGCATCTAATTTCCACGCATTAATGAAGGTAACCTACTACGGCCATGCATGTTTTGGCATCGAACTGGCCGGAAAACACCTGCTTTTTGATCCTTTTATTACGCCTAACGAAAAGGCAGCACATATCGATATCAATGAGATCCCGGCTGACTACATCCTGGTGTCTCATGGGCACGAAGACCATGTTGCCGATGTAGCCGCCATTGCCAATCGGACAGGTGCAACCATTGTTTCCAGTTATGAGGTCGTGAGCTGGTTTGGGAAACAAGGGCTGGAAAAAGTCCACCCGATGAATCATGGAGGTGCCTGGCAGTTTGATTTTGGTAAGGTGAAGTACGTTAATGCCATCCATTCCAGTACGTTGCCTGATGGGAGTCCGGGAGGCAATCCTGGGGGGTTTGTGATTGAATCTTCAGACAAAAATTTCTATTATTCCGGTGACACAGCCCTTACGTATGACATGAAACTTTTGGGTGAAT
>JBCDIQ010000521.1:0-3456 GCA_039024295.1 Bacteroidota bacterium
AATAAGTAGATCGTGAGTACTTCTTCATCACTAAACTTAGGAGTGGCATTGTTGCTGAAGCGTTGACAGGACCACCTTAATTCGCTAGTATAGCACTCACATACATAGAGGTAGAGAGCGATTATTCTGTCTTCTTTTTTCACACATTAAAGATAGACGCTTTCTGCCTCTTTCTTTTTATAGCTCAAATAGCGATTCGCATAATAGATTGTGTTTATAGATTGCCCTTGGGAAAATGCAGGGTAGCTTCTTTTCTATAAGTAACTCTCTTGATGTTGGCTTTTGATAGTGAAAATCGAATGTTTGGGTTCTGGCAAACCTCTTTTTGTGAAAAGTAATGAATTATGGTACGCTGACAGATGCTGCGGGCGAAATAGTCGCTGTCGTGTCGAGCTTATCGAGACATCTAGCAAGTAATTGGAAGTCAAATTTTTATATCTTATTGGACTCCTCAAGCTTGATCCAAATGATACGCTGATTAAGAGAATCTGTGTCTTTTGACAAAGAACCTAAATTATTTTGGGTGAAAAAGGTGACTTTCTTCTCAGTTGGGCATTTTAAGACAGTTTCCAAGTTTGGATGTAACTTGCAACATCAGCTTTCAATATTAGCCATGCCTATTCAAACCAGGAACCCATACAACCAGGAGATTCTTGCCACCTATGACTACCTGAGTGATTCAGAATTATCACAGCACTTAGAACTTGCACATGACACCTTCCACCATTGGCGAAGAACTTCATTTGAGGCTAAAGCCCCATTTCTGGAAAGCCTGATTTCACTCTTGGATGAGCGAACAGAACAGTATGCCCAACTGATGACCCTGGAAATGGGCAAACCTTTAAGAGAGGCAAGAGGCGAGCTAAAAAAGTGCATGTGGCTTTGCCGGCATTACCTGGAGGAAGGCGCGAACATGTTGGAGCCGCTTCCCCTGGTTTTTTCGGATAAACAAGCAGAAATCCAATACCAACCCACAGGAGCCGTTTTGGGCATCATGCCGTGGAATTATCCTTTCTGGCAGGTATTTCGGTATATCATTCCCAACATCATGGCGGGCAATGTTGCGTTGCTGAAACATGCCCCCAATACCACCGGGTGTGGAGTGGCCATCGAACAACTGTGTGAAGATGCGGGGTTTCCTAAAGGCGTATTTCAGACATTGGTCATCGATATTCCCCAGGTAGAAGAGGTGATTGCCCACCCGATTGTTCAGGGGGTATGCCTCACTGGAAGTGGACGTGCAGGCAGTGCTGTAGCGGCATTGGCAGGGAAGTACCTGAAAAAGAGCGTGTTGGAACTTGGTGGGACAGACGCATTCGCCATCCTGGAAGATGCTGATTTGGAGAAGGCTTTGGATACGGCATTCACTTCCCGCATGTCCAATGCTGGGCAAACCTGTATTGCAGCCAAACGAATTTATGTGCCAGCCACTCACCTGGATGCCGCATCCTCCTACCTGCAATCTAAAGTAGAGCGGTTATCGCTGGGGGATCCAATGGTAGAAGGAACAGATATGGGGCCCATTTCAAAGGGCGAGTTTATTCCTGATTTGGCCCAGCAGGTGGCAAAAGGAGTGGCACATGGGGCAACCGTCATTACGGGGCTCAATGCTGAACCTCCCTTTTTTACCCCCGGTCTACTCGTTGCCCCTCACGAAAACCCCGTAAACCACGAAGAGGTATTCGGCCCTGTGCTGAGCCTGATTCCCTATGCTGATGAGGAAAAACTGATCGGGTACCTCAACGATTCTGCCTATGGACTGGGAGCGGCGGTTTGGACAAATGATGCCTCAAAAGCGGAAGCATTCTCAGCTGCCATTGAAGCAGGAACAGTGGTGATCAACGGCATGGTAACCTCAGATCCGCGCATCCCGTTTGGGGGCACCAAGCAATCCGGCTACGGTCGGGAAATGGGGGTACCTGGAATGCATGCGTTTTTGAACGAAAAGGTGGTGGTGAAGGGGTAGAAGGCAAATTGTGCAGCTTTTGGTTAATAAGGCAGAAGTTATTTCCTTGACCAAGTCCTCATTTTCATGGTAACATACCTTCAACATGTGGGAAATAGATCAGGAAGAATTGCCCAATTGGGTAACAAAGTATAAGATAAAAGAAGGAGCCCGGTACCTCAGTTTCAGTGATTGGATTCGCCACACAAAAGACTCAGATGAATTCATTGAATTTTTTTCATCCATTTTAACTGAAAGTGGGTACGAAGGCTACTTTTGGGAGGTAAAGCCATTGACCGCAGATAAATTGGCAGACCCTTTTGAGTTTGTACTGGTGGCAAGCAATATCCTCCTGACGCTACGCCCAAATGATACCCCATTTAAACAGCATTTCGCTTCAGGGGAAGAAGTGGTCTCCTTTTCCAATTTAGGAGGGGATGCACAATTGGTGGTGCCTGCTCCGCTCCAGGCAGGTTCCGACTACGCCCACCTTTCCAGGTTCATGAAAAACGCCCCAGCCAGCCAGATCATACAGTTCTGGAGAAGGGTAGCAGTGGAGTACGAGAAAAAGATTGGGGATAGGATCAAATGGTTGAGCACAGCAGGGCTAGGGGTATATTGGCTACATGTGAGAATCGATTCCCGGCCCAAGTACTACCGGTTTACGCCGTATAAGGCTGTTCGTTAGCACTTTCAGGCAGAAAAGTCACTGCAATAAAACCTATAACGAGGGAGTTTTATCTTGGTAACCTAAGGCACACAGGCCTTTTTATTTCCTCACTACAAATACCTCAACCCCATGAAAACGCTATCCCTAATTTTGATGATGGCCATCTGCCATATTTCATTTGGTCAAGACTACCACTCGGAGTTTTTAAAACTTTGTCAATCGTCGAAAAAGGACACCCTAAAGCAGTTAACCCTGTTAACGGAATGGGAAAAAGCCTCACCAGAAGATCCTGAATTATTTACCAGTTATTTCAATTATTATTTCTCAAAAAGCAAGCGGTTTGGCCTTACATTGACCCAGTCTCCTCCCGAGGGAGAAGTGTTGACCATTTATGACAGCACGGATCAAGCACAAGGTTTTTTGGTCGATGACCTGTTTTTCGAGGAAGCTGAATTTCAAAAGGGAATTGATAAGCTAAACCAGGGCATAAAGCTATACCCCAATAGGTTGGACATGCGATTTGGGAAGGCATATGCTTTAGGTAAGAAAAAGGACTGGGCGGCATTCACGGAAACCATAAAGGAAACCATTATTTATTCCTCTACCAATAATCAGCGGTGGCAATGGACCTTGAATGATTCCCTGCCAGATGCTGAAGAGGTATTTTTTACCTCACTGCATGATTATCAACTCCAGCTTTACAATACTGGAAACAAAGACCTACTGGTAAACATGCGGGAGATAGCGCTCGAAATTCTCACATACTATCCAGATCATGTAGTGAGCCTTTCGAATGTTGCCATTACCTATTTGCTTGCTGAGCAGCCTGATAAGGCTTTGG
>JBCDIQ010000522.1:0-3442 GCA_039024295.1 Bacteroidota bacterium
GGTTTGTAGGAAGTGTTTCATCTTAATTTAAACGTCAATTGTTAGCTTAACATGCAAGCTGTGAACCGCGATGCTTTAAGGGGGATTCCCCCTTCCCTTAATTCTATAAAATTTTATTCGATCAGCTTTCCAAATACCTCCATGAAAGAGTCTCTTTCCAGTATCGTATAAAAGAAAAAAGCCCCTATCCAGCCATGATACAGGCCCAAGACGAATAAATTCTTTTTCCTCAAATAGACAAATGTGTAGGCAAGGGCCAAAAAGAAGGTGCCCCCAGCCAGAGTTACATGCGGAAAATGCACAATGGCAAAAAGAATGGCGTTAAGGACGATGATAAGGGGATGGGACAGTTTCACCCGTTCCATTTCTCTTAGGTTTCCGGCCACTAACCCTACCATCAGAAACTGCTGGATGGTTCCCCAAATGGGGTATAGCACCAGCAAAGGAAGGATATGCCAACTGAGGATATTGGTACCTAACAACTCCCCGGTGATCAGGAAGGTCACCACCGAAACGACTCCAAAGGGCAGCAGCAGCAGGAAGGTCTCTTTAAAATTGGAGAAGGTAAATCCCCAATAAGTCAGGATATGGGGATTCTCCCTGTACCGAACAACAACATATATCAGCCAAAACAGGCAAGCAGAAAAGATGTAGGCAAACCGCCAGTCCAGCCAATCCATGAAAAGGAACTTGCCCAAGCCGGTTATCACAACTGCAGTGATTTCCAGCCATCGGCGTTGGTCTGGGATCAAGTAATTCTGGCTAATATCATCAGGATCAACAGGAATATGCTGCAAATTGTACTCTTTCTTAGCTAAAAGGAATATGTTAACGATTCAATTATCGCAATTATCTGAAAGAAAGACCAATTCGGCTGTTAACCTGCTGTCTGCGAAAAATGTGCTATATCTCAATAACTACTCCCAGGTTAATGCTGACACCTGTAGCGCTTGTGCCATTACTTTCAAGATTTTTATAACGGTTAGTTAACGTATACAGGCCTTGTGCATCAATTAAAAGGCCCGCATTGCTTGAAACGGGAATTTTGTATCCCATTCCATATGAGAGGGCTAGTTGAAATCTTGTATATTCGTTTCCTGGGTCTGGTATGTTTGTATGTTGGCTTATTAAGGCACCAGGAGAGACCCCAAAGTTTAGGTTCCATTTCCTTTTCTTACCAATATGCCAATTCGCATGCAAGGGAATATTGAGGTAGGTAAGGTGATCGTAGAACGTTGCGCATTTTCCACCATATCCCAGGCCGAAAAAAGTAATACCCGAGCGTACGCTCCATCTGCTATTTAAAAAATAATCACCTGTAACAGCTAGTCGGGGTGCTCCTCGACTGGTAAGTCCCGGTATTACGACTGTGATATCATATACCATTGTTGCAGATGAATAACCCAAACTGGGAATTACCTCAAGTGTTCCACGCTCTCTTACTTGAGAGAACCCGGAAATGCTTATGAGCGCAGCGACAATGAATAGGAATAATCTGTTTAACATGTGATGGTTGAGGTTGAATGAATAACATACCGAGGGTCCACAGCACCCGTACCCAAAAAAAGTATGCTGTTCTTTTCAAATTCTGGCAACCCGATTGATAGGATAATTTAGGCAGTATAAATTGGAGGCATTAGGTTAAAGTTGCTAATTCCGGAAATCTCACCTAACTGTTAGC
This sequence comes from Bacteroidota bacterium, assembly GCA_039024295.1. GTDB lineage: Bacteria > Bacteroidota > Bacteroidia > J057 > J057 > JBCDIQ01. The sequence continues at coordinate 1,682 of JBCDIQ010000522.1, forward strand.
TGGCTAACAGTATCTATCTCTTTTCGTGAGTATCCTTGCAAAAACCTGTGGTATGAAGTATGAATTCACAGCTCCTAAGCTTGACTCTATATTTGGGTTAACCGATCACTTCCAGGAGGAAGATGCCCTGTTTTCGGTACAGGACAACCTGATCAAGATTATTTGGAACCAAAATGAGGAGGCAGTTCAGCTTTGGGTGGATGACCTGGATATTACGCTTGGCCCCCAACAGATGATGACGGTCACCTTTCTTCAGAAAGTACGCACCATTCCCAATAGCCTCCCCTTGACTGCCTTTGTGTTTAATCGGGAGTTTTACTGCATTGTCGACCACGATCAGGAAGTGTCCTGCAATGGGATTCTATTCTTTGGCACCCAGGATTTACCCATCATCACCATCCCCGAGGACCAAAGGAGGAAGTTTAGGCTGTTACTCGAAGTAATCGTAGAGGAATTCAAAACTTCAGACCCCATTCAGGGAGACATGCTGCTGATGTTACTGAAACGCCTCATCATCATCTGCACGCGTCTGGCGAAGCAGCAACTACTGGTTAAGGAGCTGAAAGATCACCAGATTGATACCATTCGGCAGTTTAATGTGCTAGTAGACCTACATTTTCGCTCCAAGCGTAAGGTGAAGGAATATGCAGATATGTTGTTCAAATCTCCTAAAACCCTGGCAAATTTATTCGCCATCTATAACCAAAAAACGCCTCAGCAGATCATCCAGGAGCGGGTGGTGCTGGAAGCAAAACGGTTGATGCTGTTCACGGACAAACAAACCCAGGAAATTGCCTACGACCTCGGATTTGAAGACCCTGCCTATTTTAGCAGGTATTTTAAGAAGATTGCCGGGTTAACGCCTTCTATTTTCAAGGATAAACACGCTCACATTGGGTGAACTCAAAGACGGTGAAAAACAGAATTTGCATACGATAGGAATTGGCAATTTTTGCTAAATTTATTATAAATATGTGAATTTTTTTAGTAAATTGGATATGTGTCTACTGGTTCCATATCCAACCCTCACGATAAATACATCCCAGAGCAACTGTCCAATCTTGAATTGGCAAAGACCTTCTTGCGCCAATTTTTGGATCAACAGTTAGCTGCTGTTTTAGACTTCGACAAGCTCTCTCTTTTGCGGGATAGCTATGTGGACGAAGAGCTTCAAGAATTTCAATCTGACTTGATTTATTTGTGTGAAACGAAATCAGGGACACCCGTTGAGGTATGTATATTATTGGAACACAAGAGCTATGTACCTGCCCGGCCGAGGATTCAGCTCATTCAATACTTAGTCAATGCCTGGAAAAGCCAAATCAAGGAAAAAGACTTTGACACTGGAAGGGATGGACTTCTTCGCCCCGTAATTCCTGTACTTCTGTATCATGGTCAGAAAAGGTGGAAAGACCGGTCTTTGGAAGACTATTTTCATAAAATTGATGGGGCCGAAGTGGGAAAATATATCCCCAAATTTTCGTATGATCTAATTGACCTGAATACGTATTCTGCTGAAGAGGTGGCTCAGATGAACCTTGGGATGCTCGAGTTAGCCGTTGTGGCACTCAAGTTTAGCCGTGACCTCGAAGCGTTTTTAGCTCAATTTGGCCGGTTGGCAGCTGTGATGGAAATCCATGGGAATCTTGAAACAGATGATCAACGGATCACCGCATTTTTCGTATATTTATACAGCACCTCCAAGGTAAGCCCAGAAGATTTATTCAACTTATTGCAGGAAAATATGCCTGAGACGTTAAA
>JBCDIQ010000523.1:0-3439 GCA_039024295.1 Bacteroidota bacterium
CCGCAGCGTAGATGGGGCACAGCAGCGCTTCAGTCGAGCCTTGGATTTTGGGTATTCTAAAAACCCTGAGGAAACCTTTAATTTCTGGAACAGAAGGGAAGTACTTGAGGATTTGTTGCGATCCATTGAAACCCAAAGACCGGACATTATTATCACCCGCTTCCCCGATGACGGCAGAGGAGGGCACGGCCACCACACTGCATCTTGCATGCTGGCGGAAGAAGCATTTGAATACCTCAAATCAAATGCCTACGAAGGGGAGGCCGACCCCAAGAGATTGTTTTGGAATACTTGGGTTCCTTACTATGACAAAGACTACGATGTGAGCAAGCTGATCTCCGTAGATGTGGGAACTTACGATCCCCTTCTTGGCAAAAGCTACCTAGAGATTGCTTCAGAGGCACGAAGCATGCACAAATGCCAGGCTTTTGGAACTGCCAAACGGCAGGGAAGCCGAATAGAATACCTGGAGTTGCTCATGGGGGAAAAAGCCGAGGGCGACATGTTTGAAGGAATCGATATTTCCTGGAGTCGTGTGGAAGGGGGGGCAGCTGTGGGAAAACTATTGTCAAAAGCAGAAAAAAAATTTGATCCCTCAAACCCAGGCATCATCCTTCCCGAACTCATAAAAGCATATAAGCTTGTCACTTCTGATAAGGTCGAGAAAGGGTATTGGACAACCAAAAAAACACAGGAATTACGTGAGCTGATTCAGCAGGTAAGTGGACTTTGGACGGAAGCCCTTTCGGATAAGCCCACAACTGCTAAAGGGGACTCTGCTGATGTTGTCCTTCGACTTGTCAACCGGAATGGACTCGCTTTCAAATTGAGAAATTATCGATTGAACAAACTGGCAAGTCAGGAAGTCAATATTTCTCTACCTAACAACCAGCCATACGAAGAAAAAATCCAGGTTAGCACTATCTCAACGCCAGTAAGCCAGCCCTATTGGCTCACAGGAAAACCAACGAAGGGTATGTTCAGAACCAATGGTTCCACCTTGATTGGGCTGCCTGAAAATCCCCCAACCTTTGTGGTAACTGTTGGATTATCGCTGCAAGATGGAAAAGAGCAACTGGACTTCGACTTGCCCCTGCCAGTGGTTCATAAATATGTAGACCGGGCAGTTGGTGAACTCTACCGACCCTTTGTGGTGGTGCCCAATGTAACTGCCAACCTGGATTCGAAAGTGTATTTATTCCCATCTGAGGAGTCCCAGGAAATTATTGTGCTGGTCACTTCACATCAGGAAACCCGGTATGCTGGCGAAATTGGCCTTAAGCTACCCGAAGGCTGGAAAGCTACCCCAGAATTTCGGGAAGTAACCCTTGATAAAAAAGGTGCGCAAATGCCGATCTCTTTTACCCTTACCCCTCCTAGAGGCCAATCTGTAACGAGTCTCGAGGTGAGGGAAAAAGGTGGAACTGTGCTGCCTGGGATGGAAGAAATATCTTATGACCATATTCCTACGCAGCTCATCTTTTCAACCGCAGAGGCAAAAATCGTCCGGGTGAGCATGACAGGGAACGAAGGAAAAATCGGCTATATCATGGGCTCAGGAGATGAAGTGCCTGCGTGTCTGACCCAGATAGGGTACGAGGTTACCGTGCTGGAAGACGAACAGATCACTACAGAACAGCTGGCGCAGTTTGATGCAGTCATTGCTGGAATTCGGGCCTATAACAGGAGAAATCGTATGCCATTTTTCCATGAACAGCTCATGGAATACGTGAAGGAAGGCGGAACCTACCTGGTGCAGTACAATACCACTTACGGCCTGCTGGTAAAGCAGCCGGGTCCCTATCCTATCAAAGTTTCTCGCGACAGAGTTACCGTAGAGGAGGCAGAAGTTACCCTGTTACAGCCGGATCACCCTGCATTTAATATCCCTAACAAAATCACCTCAGCAGATTTTGAAGGATGGGTACAGGAAAGAGGGCTGTATTTTCCCAATGAGTGGGACGACAAGTATGAAGCCCTAACCGCATTGAATGATCCGGGAGAGTCACCCAAAAAAGGGGCCCTTTTGGTCACGAAATATGGTGAAGGTCACTTTATTTACAGTGGATTCAGTTGGTTCAGAGAATTGCCCGCTGGTGTTCCGGGCGCCTACCGTTTGATGGTGAATTTGCTCGCTTTAGGCAGTGAATGAAGGTAAGCTCCTTTATATTTTCGGAAAAAACCGGCAATTTTCTTATTTATGCAACTAACGCCTTTCCTAAACACCTTTCAACCCGTTGCAGATGGAAGAAAATGAACCTTTAGAGCCGAATGAGGAGCTACGTCAGGTTTTCCCTTTTTTCAAATCCTGGAAGCAGCTGTACGCTTTTGTTTTGGGAGAACTTGTAATCTTAATCCTTCTTTTCTGGTGGTTTAGCAAATCATTCGCATGAGCATAATCGACTGGATCGTCCTCGGCCTGACGATCACTTTCATTGTAGTGTATGGTACCTGGAAAAGCCGGGGTGCACGTAGCCTGAGAGGGTATGTACTTTCAAATAATGACACCAAATGGTGGGTTATCGGGCTTTCTGTTATGGCTACCCAGGCGAGTGCTATAACCTTCCTCTCAACTCCTGGCCAAGCCTTCGCCGATGGGATGCGATTTGTGCAGTTTTACTTGGGGGTCCCTATTGCGATGGTGGTTATTTCGGTTGTGGCGATTCCCATTTACCATCAACTAAAGGTCTACACAGCATACGAATACCTTGAAACCCGCTTCGATTTAAAAACACGGAGCCTGATAGCGTTTCTGTTCTTGGTTTCCAGAAGCCTTGCGGCGGGTTTGACTATCTACGCGCCAGCCATTATTCTTTCTGTATTACTCGGGTGGAATGTATTCTACCTGTGCGTTGTGATAGGCCTGGTGGTTACTGCATATACCCTGTTAGGGGGAACTAAAGCGGTAAATGTTACCCACATTTATCAGATGGCCATTATCCTGATTGGAATGGTCGTAGCGGGAGTGATCATGGTGATGAAATTACCAGAAGATATCTCATTTGGCGATGCCTTTAGCATTGCGGGGGCTATGGGTAAATTCAACTCTATCACGGTTCCCAGTTTGGAAGAGTTTGACCTAAAAGACAAATACAACCTGTTCTCTGGATTGCTGGGCGGTACCTTCCTGGCCCTCGCCTATTTCGGTACCGATCAATCTCAGGTCCAGCGGTACCTTTCGGGCCGTTCTGTGACCGAAAGCCGGTTGGGATTGATGTTCAATGGGATTTTTAAGGTTCCTATGCAGTTTTTTATCCTCTTTTTGGGGGTAATGATGTTTGTCTTTTTTCAGTTTGACGCTCACCCTTTGTTTTTCAACGAACAGGTTCGATCTGAAATGACTGAGAGTAAGTATGGGGAAGAGTTTTCGCGGCTGGAGGAAGACCATAAAATCATTCAGAGCTATCAGCAACCAAAGTACAGAGAATTACTGGCTGCC
>JBCDIQ010000524.1:0-3409 GCA_039024295.1 Bacteroidota bacterium
AAAAAAATTCAGGAGTTAAGGGTACAGGTATGAAAAAAGAAAATTGGCACAACCACCTTCAGGAAACGTTTCAGGATTTTACGCCTGAACCGGAAATTGACCTTTGGCCGGGCATTGAGGCGGAGATAAGGCCTCGGAGGAAGCTGTTTTGGCTTCCTTACGTTGTTTTGGCGGCTGCCGCCGCCATTGCGCTACTTTTTTTCTTGAAACCAGCTAAAGTTGAAGGGCCGGCAGTAGACCAAACGAAAATCGCACAGACAGAGGCCCATTCCGCTGAGCAATCCGGTATAGCAGAAGATTCTGCTGCGACATCTTCCTACGAAAATGAACTGCGTCCTTCTGGCCCATCTTCACAAGATATACAGGTGGCCCCCAATCTGACTGCTTTGCCCAAGCGAGGCAACCTACCTGTTGTTCAACCCCCTAATTCCCCTAAGGAGGCAACCCCTGCGTCTCCCACCGCCCCTGAATATTCAATTGTCTCCATTCAGCCGAAGAATACCTATTCCCTGAATACATACAGCCAGGGGGTACCTATGGCTAAGCCCGTTTCTCGCTTTAAAAAGAAAAAAGAAAAGCGTTCAAAAAGCAGTCTGGAGCCTGATTTAGACCTGACAAAGCCCGGAGCATTCCAATTTTTAGCATTCGCTTCAAATAAATTGCAACCATTTAGGCGCTTCGTCCCTCTGAGGGTACAAGAGCAACGAAGTTCTACCAAAGAGTTTCGATTGCTTTTCATCAAAGTCAAGGGTCTCGAATTTTCCCGTAAAAAGTATGTACCTAACATTCAAAAACATGATTAAGCATTTTTTGACTCCTGTTCTCAGTTTGTGCATGGCCGTATGCATAGTTGCCTTTCCGACTTATGCAACCGCACAGGTAACACCAGATACCCTCAAGGCCGAGCCTATGCCAGAACCATTGCCTGACGACCAGCCTGATCCTCCAACAGATGTTCCTACCCCCCCTCAGCCCGAGAAGATTAAAGTAGAAGTAGAAGTAGCGGATGAAGAAGTAAGTGATACAGAAGAGGGGGAATCAGAAAACGATACCACCGTTATTCGAATGAGAAGGCGCCAGATCATCATTACCACAGGAGATGATGGAACCAATATTTCTATTGAAGACTATGATGGAGATGATGATGATGATGACGAAGATTGGTATGATGAAGATGAATGGCGTCCCGTAATGGTGGATGCAGTAGGCCTGGATATTGGGACCACCAACTATCTGGTAGATGGAAACGTAGGTGCTGATGCTGCAATTCCAGATTTAGAGGTGAGAAATTTCCGATTTGGTGGACACGTAGCACTTCACCTGTTCCCTACTACCATTAGTTTGTTTGGTAAAGGCACTGTGAATTTGAAGACCGCTTTCACCATTGACTGGAGTAATTATTACTACACCAATGACATTACCTTGCGCTCGGAACAAGACCAAGTGACCATTGATACTACTGGAGTTCTTTTTAGAAAGAATAAACTGGTGGCCCGCTATGTGCAAATTCCTCTGTTGTTGAGTTTCAATACCTCGCCCAGGACAGATAGGGGAGTAGTCATTTCAGTTGGGGGATTTGCCGGTATTCTCTGGCAAGGAAAAACCAAGCAGGTAAGTGACGAAGAAGGCCGTGTAAAGGTGCGGGACGACTTTAACCTCAGCCGCCAACGCTATGGCGTAACTGCCCGTTTCGACTTCCGCTGGATTGATCTATACTTCAACTATCATTTGAATAACCTGTTTGAAGACGGCGAAGGGCCTGAAACGCAAATGTTCACTGCCGGGCTGAATTTATTGGATTTCTAGTGAAATATTCCCGGGTCGAAAACGTTTGTTTATCAAAGTTAATGGTAACACTCCTCCTTTGCGTTCTGTCGAACGCTTGTGTACCGGAAAAGTGATTCCATAGAACCGTTCTTTTCCAAACTTTGTGTTAAAGAGACCGAGGCAGTTCCGAAGGGTACTGCCTCTATTTTTTTAAATAGCCTCAGCAACCACAAAGGTACTGCCGCCAACATATACCAAATCGTAGGGATCTGCCTGAAGCACCACCTGAACCAAGGCTTCATTGGTATTGGCAAACACTTCTCCTTCCAGCCCATGATCCGCAGCTTTTTGTTTCAGTAAGTATGCATCAAGCCCTCTTGGCACATTCGGACGGACGAAGTAATATTTGGCGTCTTTGGGCAGGAGTTTAAGGATTTTATCGTGGTCTTTTTCCTGCACCATGCCCCAAACAAGGTGTAAATGATGGTGGGGAGTTTGGGACAATTGACCCAAAACGGCTTTTACCCCGGCCTCATTGTGGGCGGTATCGCACACCACCATGGGTTTCTCTTGGATAACCTGCATTCTGCCTGCCAATCCGGAGTTGGCTTGTACGTGTGCCAGCCCTCGTTTTACGGCATCAATGGGCACTTCCCATCCGTATTCACGGAAAACTTCAACTGTTTGCAGACAAGTCGCCAGGTTCTGGGCTTGGTAGTTCCCAGCCAGGTCCAATTGTATGGTCACCGACTTTCCTTTTGAGTCCTTGTGTTTGACAGCAAAAGATTGTTCATGAAGGTCACTTCCCTGAGGGGTGATGTCCCATATTTGGTCGGCAAAATGAAGGGGTGCCTGGTGCATATCCGCCTTCCACTGAAATACTTCCCTGGTTTCAATATGCGTCTGCCCCACAATTACCGGGGTCATATTTTTGATGATGCCTGCTTTCTCATTGGCAATGTCGCCTAGGGTATCTCCCAACATATCCATATGGTCATAGGAAATATTGGTAATGACGCTGAGTTCAGGTTTTATGATGTTGGTAGAGTCGAGCCTGCCCCCAAGCCCTACTTCTACAATGGCAATATCTACTTCTTCTTCGGCAAAAAAATCAAAGGCCATAGCAACAGTAAGCTCAAAAAAGCTAGGCTTAACCTGCTCAATCAATTCCTGGTAGGTCCAAACAAAATCGCGGACATCTTCCTGGTCCACAGGTTCGCCGTTTATGCGGATTCGTTCGGTAAAGTCTTTTAGGTGAGGTGAGGTGTACAAGCCGACCTTATATCCGGCTTCCATTAAGATGCTGGTCAGCATGCTGGAGACAGAGCCTTTTCCATTTGTGCCTGCTACGTGGATGCTGGGAAATTTCCAATGGGGCATGCCCAGGTGCCAGCACAATTCCCGGGTTCTTTCCAGGCCTTTTTTGATGGATTTACCTCCCTGTCGCTGGTACATAGGCAACAGGTTAAAGAGGTATTCGCGGGCTTCTTCGTAGGTATTCATGTAAGGGTTGGTTGTACAGAGAAATTCAAATGCTTCAGTGGCAAATAAATTTGATTAATCATGAATAAAAAAGAAAGAACATGTGTAGCCTTACGCTTTCGGTCGGCTTGGGTACTTGGTAAGTATATGAATAAAAGTT
>JBCDIQ010000525.1:0-3364 GCA_039024295.1 Bacteroidota bacterium
AAAATCTGGCCTTTGCCTTTCAGGGAATCTCTTAACTTTGGTCTTTCTAATTCCCCGACCTCAGATGCGCATATTATTTACCGGAGACATCTGCTTTAATGGTATATTCGCTTCACACCTGGCGGGGAATCGGCCGGTTTTCTCTTCCGAAGTTCAACATTTGATGGCAGAGCAGGACCACTGCGTGGCAAACCTGGAGGGAGCAGCTATTTCAGATGCACTTTACCAAACATACGCCCCCAAAATCAGCAACCCCGAAGCCGCGATCCCCAGGTTAAGGTACCTTAATTTCACAGTTGCAAACCTCGCAAACAACCATACCTTTGATGCGGGCGAGAAGGGATTTCGGAACTGTGTGGACCTGTTGAACAGGAACCATATTAAATGGTTTGGGGCTGGAAATAACCAAGACTCAGCATCAAAGGCCACTTTTTTGGTGGCTAATGGAATGCGCATCGCACTCATTGGCGGATCTTTTCGAGAAGGCCCCCTGGCAACCCCTACCTCAGCCGGTGTTTTTCATCCCAAGCCGAAAAGGTATCTGCTAAGCCGCCTTCAGCAAGTAGGCGAGGAAGCTGATGTGGTCATATTCTGCTACCATGGAGAAGAGGAATACACCGTCATGCCAATGCCTACCAGAAGGAAATGGCTTCAATCCCTGGCCAAAACAGGCCTGGTACAAGCCATCATCTGTCATCACCCTCATGTGGTCCAAGGATGGGAACTCATTGACGGTGTGCCCATTTATTACTCTTTGGGGAATACCCTTTTTGATGCTCCCAACCACTATCACCGGTCTTATACGGACCTCGGATTAATGGTTGAATTAGAAATTAGCCCAAAAGGAATTATTTCTCATCGCCATTTTATTTCCATTGACCGATTACAGGGATTGGTGTCCCTCCTGCCTATCATGCAACTCCCTCCCCACATCAAAAATTTGGGGGACTTTTCCCAGTATCACTCCAAATGGCAAGCAGATGCTTTTCGGGTTTTTAGGGAAGAGCGATTCCGGACAGCGTCAGCTCCCGATGAAGGCACTGGAGGTTCAAAGGAAGTACCTCAGCGTTTTTGGCTATCAAAGCTGCTCAGAACTAGCTTTTATCAAAGTCTTTTTGCTACCTTAAGACATCCTAATAGTCGGAGCATTTTCTTATCTGCTATCAGGCACTGGATCCATAAGTCTACAGGGATTTGACTCAACTACTACCTCATATTGAATTTGGACCTGCTTGGTTTGGGAACGAAGATAACACCCTCTTTGCACGGGGCTACCTAATTGATACTTCTGGTAAAATTTACCAGGGAAAAGACATCCTCACCTACTTTTCCCCTGTATCAGAAGAGGCAGCCTGGGTACACTCCCTACAACATGCCGATGGAAATTTTTCAGTCGTCTGGCACAGGGGAACTGATACATTTGCAGCGGTGGATAGACTTCGCAGTTTTCCATTGGTATTCTGCCAGGTAGCTGGAACATACTTCTTATCAGCCCGATCAGACCAGCTTCCAGGGGACAAAACCCTCGACCATGTCCAAGCCCAACTTTTCCCTTCCGCTTGCCACACCTTGGGAAATGCTACTCTTTGGAAGGAAATAATAGGATTGTGCGCGGGTGAATATGTTCATTTCCATTCCGAAGGGTATGAGATCAAGACTTATGCTGCGCCTTTTGGCAGCCCCGCTCCCCTATCGAAGCAAACAGCTCCAGAGCAGTTCCAACGGCAAGCCATGGACACCTTCAAGCAGATACTCAACAGCACGGGCAGCCGTCCCTTGGTGATCCCACTTAGTGGTGGATTTGATTCTCGTTTTATCGCTGCCATGCTCAAACGCATGGGAAAAGAACAGGTCAGCTGTTTCACCTATGGACGACCAGATAGTTATGAGGTAGCAATTAGCCAAAAAGTGGCGCGAAAGCTTGGGTATGAGTGGCACTTTGTTCCCTATACTGGTCAGTTATTGAGCACTTATCTCTCGACAGCAGGACAACGATACCAGGCTTTTGCGGCAAATGGCATCAGTGTTGCCCACGAACAAGATTTTTTCGCCATACAGGTTTTATTGGATTCGGGGAAAATTTCTCCGGAGGCAGTAGTTCTTCCCGGATTTGGTGGGGATGTGCTGGCAGGCAGTTGGCTCCCTCCAGAGAATGATTTTTCTGAAGACAAGCGATCTTTGGCCCATTACCTTCTTAAAAGCAACAAGTTTTTTGCTGGTAGCATTCAACCCAATTTACCTGAACAGACAATGGACCTGATCCTGGCAGAGCTTGGCTCCTGGAACACCTATAACGGGTACAACATGATCCACGCCCTCCACTACTGGGGAATACGTAATCGCATGTCAAAATTCCTGGTGAATGCCGTTAGGATATATGACTTTTGGGGGCTGGAATGGCGACTGCCCTTTTTTGAAAAAGGTTGGATGGAATTTTGGCAACAAGTCCCTCTCGCCCAGAAGGATGAAAAGCAGTTTTACCTCAGTTGCCTGAAAGCTTGGTTGTTTCAACCCATGGGGATGGATTTTGAGGTTCCACATAAGACACCTTCTTGGAAAGCAAAAATAAAAAAATGGCTACCAACACCTGCCGTCCAGGACCTTAAGAAGTACTTTGTAAATCGAGCCTCAATTGATGTTAATAACCAAGACGGACTCTCACGTGCCATCTGTCAGCAAAGAGGCTGGGACCTTAAGTTAATGGAGCAATATGACCTGAATTACTTGATGGGGAAAGCCTATCTTGAGGTCATGGATCTACAGTGACGTTAAACTGATACAATAAGGTATCCCCTCGGTAAACAAAGTAAAGCTCACAGGCTTCTAGTTGCATTTCACCATTGTCCAGACGGCTCACATAAATTTTTCCTCCTGGAACTATCGACAATAGCCCGACAAAATCTACACGCAAGAATGCATTAGCTTCTCTTCTTTGAGGAGAATTTCTAAAGCGATCAAAACCCACCGTCTTATACACACCAGGTGTAAGTTTGTCCTGAAAATCCAGGGATGACTGTACATCTCTCCTGCTGAATTCTACCCGATAGTCACCTCCTGCCTGAAAGGACGCCCGTGTGGAGCGGATGTCGTAAATAGATCCGAAGGCTCCCATCTGGTCGGGAGGATAATTGCACGGTGCTTCTGGAGGCACTATAGTGTTGACCCTAAACGGAAAATATTCCGATTGACTAAGCCCATATTCATGTCCTACAAATGCGATTGCATAAAACGAATCACTTTCAGGTAAATCTTCAAAGTAAGCAATAAATCTATCTCCCCTTAAGGTATCAACCAAGTCCTGGGGGTTATCCCAGACCGCAAAGCCAGGGGCATCTCCAATTGAGACGGCCAGTCTTTTTAAGGG
>JBCDIQ010000526.1:0-3362 GCA_039024295.1 Bacteroidota bacterium
TTGCCCATCCGCTATGGGGTCCGAAAAGGGAATCCCCACCTCAATCATATCTACCCCGTTTGCTTCCAAATGCTGGATCATAGGGAGGGTATCCTCCAAATTCGGATGCCCTGCCGTGAAGAAAATGCTGAGTAAATCCCCCTTTTCCTGTTCAAATAGCCGGGTTATCCTATTGGAAATTTTACTGCTACTTTGCTCGACTTGTTGCTCAGATTGTATCATTTCAATACACTTTCAAAAATCAATCAGATTCCAATCAAAAACCTACCACCAAACGCCTATCGCCTAAAACCTTATGCCTATCACCTACTCCCCCACTCTATGTAGGTCGCCAAATCTTTATCTCCTCTTCCAGAAAGGCATACCACTACCACTTCACCAGGAGTAAATTCCAATTGGTCCAAAGCGGAAAATGCATGGGCAGTCTCAATGGCTGGAATGATGCCTTCTGTCTTGCTCAAGTCATAGCCCGCTTGCATAGCATCATCATCTTCAACAAATAAAAAGGTGGCTCGCTGGGTGCTTTTCAAATGGGCGTAAATTGGCCCAATTCCCGGATAATCAAGTCCTGCAGAAATAGAATGTGGCTCCACGACTTGCCCATCAGCAGTTTGCATCAACAGGGTCCTGCTACCATGCAAGACCCCCGGTTTTCCCAAAGCAGTGGTCGCAGCGGATTTGCCAGAGGTCAACCCCATACCTGCGGCTTCTACAGCAACCAACTCTACGTCTGGTTCATGCAAAAAATGGTAGAAAGCTCCAGCAGCATTGCTACCTCCTCCAACACAGGCCACTACCCGGTCCGGCAATTCCTTGCCTTCTTGGTCTTGAAGCTGCACCTTGATTTCTTCACTGATCACCGATTGAAACCTGGCCACCATGTCGGGATAGGGGTGCGGCCCAACCACCGATCCAATGATGTAATGGGTATCCTCAGGGTTATTGATCCAATGGCGCATGGCCTCATTGGTAGCATCCTTCAGCGTTCGGCTGCCACTCATAGCAGGAATCACCTCCGCTCCCAGCATTTTCATGCGTTCCACATTGGGTTTTTGGCGATGAATATCTGTTTCGCCCATATACACCACACACGGCATGCCCATCAGTGCGCATACGGTGGCAGTTGCTACGCCATGCTGGCCAGCCCCTGTCTCTGCGATGATCTGTTTTTTGCCCAACCGCTTTGCCAGCAAAATTTGTCCCAAGGTATTGTTGATTTTATGCGCACCGGTATGGCACAAATCTTCCCGTTTCAAATAAATCTGGGCACCATATTTCTCCGAAAGCCTTCGGGCCAGATACAGAGGAGTCGGACGTCCCACATAATCTTGCAGCAATTGCTGAAACTCTGCCTGAAATTCAGGTGCTTCCGATATTTTCCGGTAATTCAGCCGGAGCTCTTCAATATTAGGGTACAGCATTTCAGGGATAAAAGCCCCTCCAAACTCACCATAATAGCCATGTTCATCTACCTCAAAAGAAAGCTGAGTATTCATGTTCATCATTAGAATTTCGAATTCGAAAGTAATTGGGTTAATTGACGCACCTTATCCACATCTTTTATACCAGGAGCCGATTCAAATCTGCTGTTCACATCCAGTGCATAAGGTTTTAGGCCAGCATTGACTACAGCTTTTACGTGGTGCACATCTAAGCCACCACTCAAAAAATAGGGCACCTCTTTGGGTAGGGTTTCGAGCAACTGCCAATCAAAGGTAACTCCGTTGCCTCCAGGATATTTGCCCTTCGTGTCAAACAGCACGAAGTCTACCACCTCCAGGTAGGGAGCTATCTGGTCCCAGGCAAAGGTATCTCCAATGGAAAAAACTTTTATCAGCTCTAACCCTGGCTTATCCTGTCCCAATTTCCGGCAATATTCCACCGGTTCTTTGCCATGTAGTTGCACCATGTGGAGGTCAAAATCTCGTATTCGTTCTTTGACGACAGCCATTTCCTCATCAACAAAAACACCTACCCGTTTGATGCCACGGGTGAGGGTACGAAAATCGGGAGGAGGCATTTCACCTATGTAACGTGGAGATTTAGGGTAAAAAATAAAGCCCATATAATCGGGGGCCAACCGACCCACCGCACGGATGTTCTCCGGGTCTCGCATGCCACATATTTTAAGCTTCATGATTTTAAGGTTATCCTAATTTATTCGCTTGGAACGGATCTTACAGATTCGATGAGTTCACGACAGGCATTTCCAGGGTCTTGCTGCTTCATAAAATACTCCCCAATTAGGAAACCTTTATACCCGGCACGGCTCAATACCCGGATATTTTCTGCTGAGCTAATGCCACTTTCTGCCACCTTCACCAGGTTAGCAGGGATCAACTCTGCAAGCTTCAGTGAGGTTTCAAGGCTCACCTCAAAGGATTTCAGGTTTCGGTTGTTCACCCCTACAAGGTCAACATAAGGATTGAGGCTTTTTTCTAGTTCTTCCTGGTTATGAACTTCAAGCAAGACTTCCATTCCCAGTTGATGAGCAATACCTCCCAAACGCTGCAGTTCAAATGGGGTAAGGGCAGCGGCTATCAGTAATACAACATCCGCCCCCATGGCCTTTGCCTCTAACAACTGATATTCATCTAATATAAAATCTTTCCTTAATAACGGCAGGTTACACGCTTCTCTTGCTTCGACAAAATCCACCCCAGATCCCTGGAAAAAGGATTCGTCTGTCAGGACAGACATGCCACTTGCCCCTCCATTTTCATATCCTGAAGCGACTGTTGCAGGCTCAGCTGAATCGTTGATCACACCTTTGCTGGGAGAGGCTCTTTTGAATTCAGCAATAATGCCAGCCCCTTCACGCTGGCGGATTCTTTTTGAAAGAGAATGGCATTCCCGAAAAAAATAGCGTGATGCTTCCAGTTCTTGGATTGGCAGTACCTGCTGGCGAGCAACAACTTCTTTGTATTTTTTTATAATGATGTTTTGGAGAATCGACACGACAGTTGTGGTTGTGATTAAAATTGGAAAATCTGTATTATACTTAACACACCTTGAGCAGTAAAAGATATTAGTTGAGGAACAATTTAAAAGCCACCAGTGCCTTTCCCCCTTTCAAGGAAAACCTTGCCATCTCGACTGCTTCTGCTAAGGTTGCCTGGGGTCTAGCAGTTTGAATTGCCAAACTTGCATTTGCAATAACGACCTCCTCTTGCTCCGGCGTACCTTCTCCTTCCAAGATGCTTTTAAATATTTGTGCGGCTTCCGGTACGGTCTTTCCTCCAAATAACTGTTCGGGGGCTAGTACCCTCAATCCCAAATCTTTGGGAAGCAGCTGAAACTCCCCAGAGGAAGCGTTTACCTTCACAGGTCCTGTCAGCGACATTTCATCGTATCCGTTCAAA
>JBCDIQ010000527.1:0-3339 GCA_039024295.1 Bacteroidota bacterium
AATCTGGATCGGGTTTCCTGAGGCGAAGGTAGATGAGGATTTTGTTTATAACTTCCATCTTAATTAACTCGATTAGCGCATTTTGGGGAATAAGTGATAGCTTTGTTTCAATTAATTACCTTTTTGACTTAACATTGTTTTGTATCCGGGCAAAACAGCTGTAGTATTTTCCTGACTATCCTTTATCCTTACCATATCTCCTATAGAAAAATATGAGTACTTCTGTCGCACTCATCTTTGGTGGCAAATCTCCAGAACACGAGATTTCGATTCGCTCTGCAAAAAATATTTATGGAGCAATAGACAAGGACCGCTACACTTGTCACTTGCTCGGCATCAGCACGCAAGGAGAGTGGTTTGGGTTGGCACCAGACTGGTTTGAAAAAAATGGAAGTACCATAGGCGAAGGCGATGCTCCCCTTGCCCTGCTCCCAGGAAATCCCCATCCCATCATTTACAAAACAGATGGAACCCCCTGGGAACACATTGATGTGGTATTTCCCATTGTGCACGGACCAAATGGAGAAGATGGAAGCCTTCAGGGCCTCCTAAGGTTGCTGGACCTGCCTTTTGCGGGTCCGGATGTGATGGCATCCGCCGTAGCGATGGACAAGGACCTGTGTAAGCGTGTGTTGAGTCAGGCAAATCTACTGGTGGCTGAACACCTCACATTTGGCATCCACGAAAGGGAGGCAATAGATTACCTTTCAACCGTAAATCGGCTGGGCAGTCCGGTCTTCATCAAACCAGCTAACATGGGGTCTTCAGTTGGTGTGCGGAAAGCGAAGGATAAAGCGGCGTTCGATGCGGCAGTGGAAGAAGCTTTTCTGTATGACCGGAAAATAATCATTGAAACCATGCTGCATGGTCGGGAGGTAGAATGTGCCGTTTTGGGCAATGAACTGGCACAGATGAGTCACATCGGAGAGGTTTCCACGCCTGAAGCATACAGCTACGAAGCAAAGTACATCAGCTCCACCGAGGCCAAAGTGGATATTCCTGCCAATATCACCGACGCACAGCTTTTTAAGCTTCAAATGGTCGCCAAACAGGCTTACGAACTGTGCGGATGTGAAGGAATGTCCCGTGTGGACATGTTTTTGTGTGAAGGAGATGAGGTGTACGTCAATGAAATCAACACCCTCCCGGGGTTTACCAGTATCAGTATGTATCCTCAACTATGGGAACATGCCGGCCTGTCATACAGTGACCTCATACAGGAGTTACTCGAACTGGCATTAAAGCGGCATCAGGAACGCAAAAGCCTGAAAACAGTGAACGAGCTGACCTAGGTCGTACAGGTATTTTTTCCCACCTTTCTGCCATTTACCCAAAATTGAAGTAACTTGGCTACCTGTTCTATTATGCCATTTTCATGAAAGTCCTTATTGCCCCGAATGCCTTTAAAGGTAGCCTTTCTGCTATCGAAGTTGCTGATGCCATTGCTGAGGGATTGCAAAAAGCATCTGATAGGTTTGAGCTTATCAGAATTCCCATTGCAGACGGTGGGGAAGGAACTGTCGATGTGTTTGAACACGCATTGGGAGGTACACGTCAGACGCTTGAAGTATCCAACGCCGTAGGGGAGCCTGTTCAGGCTTCTTACCTCATACTCCCAGATGGTAATACCGCTGTTTTTGAGCTGGCTGCTGCATCCGGCTTAGGCATGTTGCCCATTGCCAAGCGTTCTCCTATGCGGGCCTCGACTTTTGGCACGGGCCAGCTAATCCTGGATGCCCTGGACAAAGGATGCAGGCGAATTATCCTGGGGCTTGGAGGAAGTGCTACTTCAGATGTAGGCACCGGAATCTTACAGGCACTGGGGGTCAGGTTTCTGAACGAAGCTGGATACGAAGTACCAACTGGTGGTGGCGGGCTGGGATATGTTGAACAAATTGATACTTCCAGGATAGATGCCCGTATTCTTTCAACTGAAATACTTATCCCCTGCGATGTAGCAAATACGCTATTAGGCGAAGCAGGTTCAGCGCGGGTGTATGCCCCACAAAAAGGAGCTACCCAAGAGCAAGTGGAGAACCTGGAAGAAAATCTTACCAAATTCAATGAAGTGGTATTAAAGTCCCAACGGGTAGACATGTCCGTCATTAAGCACGGAGGTGCAGCAGGTGGCTGTGCCGCCGGGTTAAAGGCATTTTTGGATGCAAAACTTGTTGGGGGAACAGAATTTCTCTTGGAACAAATCGGGTTCCATGAAAAACTTGCCCAATCAGATGCGCTCATAACTGCAGAAGGACGACTTGACCGCCAGACCCTGGAAGGTAAAGGTCCTTATGGAGTAGCATTGGCAGCAACGAAGCAAAATAAACCTACTTTTTGCATCACCGGCCAAATTCCTCAAGATTTCCGTACAGAAGACTTTGCTGTATTTAACGCGATTTTCCCAATAACCACAAGGCCTATGACCCTGGAGGAAGCGGTGGAAGAGGCAACCAGTTTGGTGAGCTTTACTGCTCGTCAGGTAGGAGCTGTTTTAACCACTTAACCCTTATGGTTCAGTGGAGGGTGCAGGCATGTCGGCAGGAGAGACCCCGGTGTCAGGTATCCGAAGCTGGCTACCAGGAGCTAAATCTTCGTTTATCATAAAATTAATTCGTCGTATTGTTTCGGGCCTTACATGGAAATGATCCGAGAACTGTTGTAGGGTTTGACCTGCCTTTACCTTGAGGTAGATAAACTTACGGTTGAAGATGGCTTCTTTTTCCAGTTTCAACCATTCGCCCACCGTTTTCCCATCCAAAAGTTCTGACTGGATATCAGCAATTGAATCAGCTTCTGCAGGAACTTCAGCTAACGTATCAATTGCAGAGCTTCCGGATTTAAGGTCGTAGATGAGGTAATCAGGATCAGTTGCCGGAACCAGTTGCTTGGGCATAGGCGTAGAAGCTGGGTTCAAGTTGAAGTGAACAGAAAGCTGAAGTCCCTGCAAAATATCATCCCCATCACGCTTTCCTAACCTGCCGACATTGTCCAGGTAATCGGACGGAATAACCCGGTAATTGTACTCCATGCTCAAGCTGATGATGCGGTTCACTCGCATTTGTACCCCTGCTGCAAGTGGGATCATCGGAATAGTGGTGTTGTAGGATTCACCTGATTCTCGGGTAAAAATATTTTCTCCTAAAAAGTTTCCTTCCTCATCACGTGGATTGAACAACATCATTCCTCCACCTACTGCCAGGTACGGTTGAAATTTGGTGTTTTTGAGGATCCTGAGCTGCAACCGAAGGTCACTTACGAAAAAGGAAGTTTGTACAAATGTATTGGCTCGACCAAAATCTCCAGTAAGCACCTGATCGCTGGCAGTTTGGGCAATGAAGC
>JBCDIQ010000528.1:0-3326 GCA_039024295.1 Bacteroidota bacterium
CCGAATTACCTTTCTGGATTTGGTAATCAAACGGGTTCTAACGGTTGAAATCAGCGAAAACGAGGAGGAACTGAAGGCCAAATGTAAAATCAAAGTCTCAGTGGGGCCTACATTCAAGTCCTACCAACCAGTGAGTTACGAAGCCATCTTTTTGTATCCCTATGATCCTGATCCTGAGATGACGTATGGGCTGAAGGACCTAATCAAGATGGCGTTTGAGCATATACGGACTACCAGGGAGTTTAAGCAGAAATTTATCTACGGGAAGCGATTAGCCCCTTATTTTTCATCTAACTTCCTTCAGCGCGTGTTCCTGTTAAAGGGGATCAACAAAAAAGGAAAAGAGCTTAAGAGAGAAATAAAAAAACGCTTGAATGCGGTCCAGCACCTGCTGGATGATCGAAATGAATTGAACGAAGCGGAGATGGATCGTTGCCTAAGGGCCTTACAGGAAAATGTACTGCTATTCAAAAACCTTTCGAACGAGAACTACAAAATGTTCAAAAAGGCCAATAGCAACCACATTCCTACCCAGATGAAGCAGTTCATTGATACCTTTGGTGATGGCCTTGTACACATCAAGGGGACCTCAAATGGGCTATTCTGGTTAATGGATCATATCCTTACAGAAAGAATCTTCGAAAGGACCATAGACGCGCTGCCTCATTTTGATGCACCGAGGAGAATTTCTTCGAGTCATCACCACCACGATACTTCGTTTACAGGTGATTTTGACTCTTCAGGTTCTGGCAGTGATAGTTGGGGCGATACAAGTGGTTGTAGTGGCTGCAGCGGCTGTTCAGGTTGCGGAGGATGTGGCGGTTGCGGAGGTACTGGAGATTAAAAAGTGCTTATTAGGATTAATTTTTACGCAATTTCATCGACCCATTTATCATCGATTTCTATTAGGTTACTCAAAGATGAAAGCACTTAATTACTTCTTACCTGCTGAAACCCTGTTGCTCCTGGACCCAAACGGGATTACAGCAGATGAACTGGCCCGGGTTACGTTTTTGGACTTGGTAATGAAGCGGGTACTGATCGTTGAAGTTCGACCTAACCCTGAGGAGATGTATCCGGACCACAAACAGGTGGTATTGGTAGGGCCAAATTTCAGCAATTATGCACCTGCCAAGCATGAGGAATTATTTTTAAGGCCTTTCAAGAAAGACCTGGAAAGGAACATTTCCCTTCAAAACCTGATTAAGATTGCCTTTGAGCGAGTCAAGTCTACAGATGAATATAAACTCAAGTACGTGTATAGCGATCGTTTATCGCCTTATTTTTCCGCAAATCTGATCCAGCGACTTCTGGGCACACGTCGTCTGAATTCAGAAGGGGAACTGTTACAAGCGGAAATTGAGGAGGAGTTCAGGTCTTTGGAAAAGCAATTACGAAGTGAAAAAAAGAAACCCTCGGAGCAACTGATCCAGCGCCTCGCCGCGTTAAGCGGGAATATTTTCCTGCTTAATGATGTGCCTGCTTCTGCTTTCAAGTCGCTAAAAGAGGTGCCCAAAACACAAACCACCTCGACCTATGCTGATGATGGTGCCGCTTTTGATTATGGCCTGCTGTATTTATGGGAAATAGAAAAAGGACCACTGGGCCTAATGGACATAACCGTACCAGGTGGCATATTTGAAGATACGCTGGACGTGCTTCCACATTTTGATGCGGCAGACAGTGCAGGAGGTGATTTTTCAGGAGGCGACAGTGGATGCTCGGGCTGTGGCGGGTGCGGCGGATGTGGTGGCTGTGGAGGGTAGGGCCCTTTAATTATAATTGTGCTAGCTAATGATTTTGAGCCGAATTTATCATACATAAATCATTTTGGCGATTCTTTCGATGCTAGTGCTACTGGGAGCCTGCACCCCAACCCCCTCCTCCTGCGACTGGCAATCTGATCAACTATTCACCAAGTACGACTTTCCGGTAGGTGTAGTCGCTGACCCTGGTAAGCTCCAGGCCATTCCTGCGTACGAGGCCATCGTTTCTTCCCAGTTCAACCGCCTGACCGCAGAAAATATCATGAAGCCTGATGCGCTGCAACCTGCGGAAGGTGTATTCTTCTTCAGTGAAGCAGATGAATTGGTGGCGTATGGTGAGCGGAACGGGCAGCAGCTGCATGGGCATACCTTGCTGTGGCATAAGCAATTGCCGTTTTGGATGGAGCAGTTTCAGGGGACACGAGAAGAGTGGGATGCCATGATGAAGCGTCACATCCAAACCATTGTGGCACATTTTCGGGGAAGGGTCACAGGCTGGGATGTCATAAATGAAGCCTTTCTGGACGATGGCACCTTACGGAATAATATCTGGCAACAACACATTGGGCCTTCTTATTTAGAAAAAGCCTTTCGATATGCCCATGAGGCCGATCCAGATGCGAAATTGTTTTACAACGATTTTTCTCTGGCCATCAACCCTACCAAGCGAGCCGCTGTGCTGCAATTCCTGAAGCGATTAGTAGGGAATGGGTTTCCTGTGGATGGGATCGGGCTGCAAATGCACATTTTTACCCGTTTTCCTGAAAACGAAGAAATCTCCCGTGCCATCAATGAAGTATGGCAGGCGGGTTTTGAAGTACACCTTTCTGAGCTGGATGTTTCGATGAATCCTTTGAGCCGGGAGATGGCGTTTGCACCAGACCGGGAATTGGTCCGGCAGGAAGAGAAATATGTGTATATTTTCAACGCCTTCGGACGTATCCCTTCCCAGTTCCAGTATGGCATCACCATATGGGGCGTAGGGGACGGAGATTCGTGGATCAGGACCTCCTTCAATCGACAGGATTACCCATTGTTATTTGATGATAATTACCAGGCCAAACCGGCCTATTGTAACCTCATTGATCCATGAAACATGTTACCTCCTTATTGCTACTGTTGGGAACCTTATCATTCGCCCAAGGGCAGGTATCCCTTAGTTACTTCCCCTTTCAATCGGTGATTTCCGTTTCTACCTCTCCCGACGCTAGAGTGTGGGGAGACCTCCGGCTGGGCAGCAATACCTTTTTCGGCAATGTAACGGTTGAGCCGCATGTCATGGTCAACCTCGCCCAAAAATCCTGGGGGGTGTTGTATGGTGGTTTGGGTGCGAATTTTACGCCGGGAAATGCAGGAGCGGATATTTCAGTTGACAACGGTGTTAGCCTAGATGTTGGTGTTCGCGTTGGCCCATTCAAGCAAGTCGAAAATGTCCAGTTGATTTTTGAGCTATCCCCTTACGTTAACACAGATTTTGACAGTGGGTTGCTCCGATCCTTCTTAGGAATCGCATATGTCTTTCGAAAAAAGGAAAGGGGATGATGATCAGCTACTCTGAAA
>JBCDIQ010000529.1:0-3326 GCA_039024295.1 Bacteroidota bacterium
CCACGATTTCATCGTCCCTGATGATAAAAAGGCCCTGGTAAATGACCGACTGGGCATTCCCGCACCTGGGTATTATTCTTTTTTCCATAAAGGCTGGCGATTTGTGATGCTAAATGGCAATGAAATCAGCACCTTTTCTGTTCCGGAAGGGAGCGAAGAACACAAACTCTACGCTGCTTTTCAGGACCAGATGGTGGCCGAAGGCCGCGAAAGCGCCTTGTACTACAACGGCACCCTCAGCGAAACCCAAATGAGCTGGTTCAGGCAGGAACTGGAAGCTGCGGAAGCTAGCCAGGAGCACGTCCTCATCTGTTGCCACTACCCTACCTACCCGGAAGATACCTATAACCTGTGGCATTCACGTGAAGTGGTCGAGGGCATTGGGCAATTTTCATGTGTCCGGGCTTACTTCAATGGCCACCGACATGCCGGCGGATATGCGCAATATAAGGGGTGTCATTACCTGACTTTCCTATCCGTGCTGGATGTACCAGAACTTACCGCCTGGTCTATGGTGGAAGTGTTTGAGGATAGGTTGGAAGTGAAGGGATTTGGGAAGGAAGAGGATCGGACGTTGAGGTATTAGGGTTGAAGTGAATTTTATGGATATAATTTCATATCACCTATGAATCAAACTTTTCGAGCATGTTCTTTTCTTAGCCGTTAGTAAAATTATAGGTAGATTGAACAAATGATCAGAGACTTACTCTATCGAATTAACAAGATTCTGGAAGCGAATGAGATTCCTTATATGGTCTCGGGAAGTGTTGCCTTAGGATTTTATACTGTTGCTAGAACTACTAGAGATATTGATATTGTCATTGAATTGAAAGAATCTGATGTTGAGAGGTTTACCAATGGATTCACCGGTTTTTTTATTGATGATATAGGAATTGTAAATGAAGTAAGACGTGGTGGAATGTTCAACTTGATCGATGAACAAACTGCATTTAAGATAGATTTTATTGTTCGTTCCAGGACTGAATATGGAGAAATTGAGTTTTCTCGGAGACAAAAATTGTCACTAGAGGGTGTTGAACTTTGGGTAGTTAGTCTTGAAGATTTAATTATCGCTAAGTTGAGATGGATTCAAGATTTTCAAAGTGATAGACAGATACATGATATTCAAAATCTTCTATTAAATCCCAATATTGACTGGCAATATTTAGATATGTGGATAGAAAGGCTAAACCTGAAGACCTTTAACCTATTGGAAAAATGAGAGATACATCCGATAAGATGCGAGGTAAACACTTCGAAATCTACCAATCGAAAAACGTAGATGAAAAATTTCGAATGATTACCGAAATGATGGAATATGGAGTTACTCAAACCCTCGCTACCTTGAGAAATTGGTACCCTAAGAAGACAAAGGCGGAGCTACAAATTGAATTCTTCAAGCTCTATTACAAAGATGATTTTAGCTTGGATGAAATGGAAAGAATGCTAAATTTAATGAGGAAGAAATCAACATAATATCATGGATGGGTTAGTTCACTTTAATGAACAGAATAAAAAGAATTAAAGTAGCACAGGACACCTTAAAAATCCTTACAAAAGGCTATTACCGACACGCAAGTGGTGAGACCGTTGACATTAGCAGAAGCCAAAAACTGGCAGAAGAGAGCTCCGTCCTGTATACCCCTAACCAGCTGGAAACAGTAATCAATACCCTAGAAATAATCCCAACTGCTGCTCCAACCGCATTTGAGGTAAATGGCCTGACAACCCTGGATTCAGTTCGAAAAGAGGCTCCTTCCAGCAATAACATCGTGTGCCTTAACTTTGCTTCGGCGCGAAAGCCAGGTGGAGGATTTCGGAACGGTAGCCAGGCCCAGGAAGAAAGCATCGCACGTGCTTCTGGACTTTATCCTTGCCTTATGAACTGCGGCCTATATTATACCGCAAACAAAACCTCCAGGCCAGGATTTTACACCCACCACATGATTTACTCCCCAGCAGTTCCCATTTTTAAATATGAAACAGGGGAATTGATGGAACAACCGATTCTGGTATCTGTGATTACTGCCCCGGCAGTCAACATGGGAGTTATTAAACGGAGAGCACCCGATAGCATTTCACTTGTTGCGCCAGAAATGCGCAAGCGCATAGACATGGTCCTTGCCATCTGCTACCAAAAGGGATATGACACCTTGATTTTAGGGGCCTGGGGGTGTGGCGTATTTCAAAATGATCCCCGGGTGATTGCTGAGCTATTTCACCACATGCTTACCGGGAAATATAAAAATGCATTCAGGAAGGTCGTTTTCTCCGTCTATGCGAAGGATAAGCGATTTATCAGTCCTTTTTTGAACCTTTTTGAAAAAAGTTGATACTGTCAATTGATCTATTCTTGGTGATCCATTCCATAGACAGCTTTTGAAATAATGCTGTCAAAAAGGATAGGGATAACTCGTTAAAGCCAACAAGCTCCTGGGATACGACCACAATTCATTCAAAGTTATCCTTAACTTGATTGAATATGAAATCCATGACTTCCCAGATTCATTCTTCAACCTCGAAAACTAGATCCTTATATACTGTTTCAGTTCCACGGAAATCAGAGTCAATATCAATTCGGAGTGGAACAATAAACTTACCTGGAACCTTAAATCTTATTCCCAAAAAAAGAATTTCGTCACTCACGTAACTGAAAGCGTAATCAGCAGTATCTTTGGATGGAGATTTTACGGAAACATTTACTTCAATACCCGGTGAGCTAGCTATATAGATATTATTCTGACTCATCTCTCCTTTTTTTGTGACTTCTTCTCCTCCAAGGATCACAAACCAAGGAACTCCACCCTCGTCAATAATTGCACCACTTGAATCATATTCAATGGAGTATACGCACCCTTTTTCCCTGGGATGAAAAAGACAATAATACAATAGCCTGCCTAGAGAATCGTGTTCAGAATAATGCCCAATCATCGTATCATGTGAATAGTGTTGCTTCTTCATGGCCACTTTTTCCCCGGAATAATAATAGGTGAAAATGGTGTCTTTAGCGTTGTTTCGATACTTACCGCTTACCAATAATCTACAATCCTGATCAAGCAAAAAATGCTTACCATTAATTTCTTTTTTGTCATCAATTTGATAATACCCTATTAAACTATCGTTTTCTACTTGTCTAAACATCTTGATGGTATCACCTGAATGATTAAGGAATGAAATCGAAATGCTTCCATCTTCGAATATTTCTTCCAGTTTGGCCGACTTGAAATCATTTCCCATCAGCAATCCACCAACGATATTATCGCAAGGTTCTGCTAGATCATTACAAGAGGAAGCAAGCATAAAAATTACTACGAGTAAAATAAAAC
>JBCDIQ010000530.1:0-3319 GCA_039024295.1 Bacteroidota bacterium
AATACCGTGATGCTTAGGATTATTTTGCTGATTAAATTATTTTCCCTCAACATAACAAAAACGATTTATATAAATTATATTTATTTGAATAATTCACTACAAAAATAAAACATTTATTGATTTAATGTATTTGTATTCAATTGATTTACTTACATATATTCTGATGATTATCCATAAGGGTAAATGGGTAGTCGTAGGCAGTTTTCTGAGAAACAGGGAAGGAATTGTAATGGGAATGCTACACTTTTAGGTGAAATGCCTACTTCATGACGTCTGATACTTCCGTTTTCGTTCAAATTGCTGAGTACCTCCAAGAGGCTGAGGCAATGGTGATCATCGCTGGAAGTGGGATGTCTGCATCCTCCGGTTTACCCGAATTAATTTCAGACAAGCAGTTCTGGGATGCCTTTCCCGAGTTTGAGCAAGCGGGAATTCATCTTGCAGGTGTTAACACACCAGCAGTATTTCAGCGGTTTCCAGAGTTAGGGTGGGGGTTTTATGCTACCTATCTAGATAGGATTCGTCAATCGACTCCTCATCCTGGGTATGCATGTTTGCAATCATGGACCCAGAGGTACCAGCTTCCTTACTTTGTGGAAACCTCTAATGTGGAGGGGCAATTCATGGCGGCTGGTTTCCAGCCTGAGAGAACCTCAGAAATACATGGTGCTGTACATGCTTTACAATGCAGTAGAAACTGCCTTGGAGATATCTGGTCTTTACCCGAAGGCTTTGATTTCCAGCTTCATAACCTGATGGCGAAGTCATTCCCTGTGTGTCCACATTGTGGAGAGCCCGCCCGCCCCAACGTATGTCTACTGGCGGATACCCATTGGGCTCGCCAAAAAAGTATCGAGCAAGCTCGAAATTTTGAGTGCTTTCTGTTTGATCACCGGGAAAAGCAAATGCTGGTTTTGGAGCTGGGTGCTTCCCCCTACGTGCCTTCTCTCCGCACCCGCAGTGAACGGCTGGGCCGAACCTTTCAGCAGCGTACAAAAGTGGTACGCATCAACAAGAATGATGCGAGGATACAGGCTCCTCATCTCTCCGCCCAACTTTCTCCCCTTGACGCCCTATTGGGTACCCATAAATTTGTATTACCTGGAATGTGAGCACCACAGCATTAACATACGATGTAACCATTTGTGGCATGGGGCCAGTAGGGGCAACCTTGTCGCTTTTGTTGGCCAAAAGAGGGCTTCGGGTATGTATCGTGGAGAAGCAACCAGGGGTTTATCCACATCCAAGGGCAGTACACCTTGATGACGATGCACTTCGTATCCTCTCAGATGCCGGAATTTCGCAGGAGGAACATGAAATTTTTCTTGAAAAGTTTGAACGGGCCATTTTTCAAGATGCAGCTGCCAAGCCATTTTTTGTCATGTCGGTATCTGACAACCGCCCTTTTGGATTTAGGACCAACAATTGGTTTTTACAGCCTGCTCTGGAGAAACTGCTTCGGAGTAAAATCACCCAAGAACCCTTGATCGATGCCTTCCTGGCCTGCGAACTTGAATCATGGCAGGAAGTAGATGGTGTGATTCACCTCAAGGTGAGGGCTACACGGCAGGTGTTTCAGAAAAAAACCAAATGGCTAGTGGGGTGCGACGGAGCAAATAGTAGCGTACGAAAGATGCTAACCGTTCCGTACAAAGATTTAGGATTTAATCAGAAATGGATAGTGATCGACACTTTTCTAAAACTACCGTACACCTCGACAAATAA
The DNA here is from genome assembly GCA_039024295.1 of Bacteroidota bacterium. Classification (GTDB taxonomy): domain Bacteria; phylum Bacteroidota; class Bacteroidia; order J057; family J057; genus JBCDIQ01. The sequence goes on from JBCDIQ010000530.1 coordinate 1,726, forward strand.
TCCCTTACCCAAGGACCATATTCAGCATTGTGATCCAGCAAGACCCACTACCTATGTACCTGGAGCAAAGGGGCACCGACGATGGGAGTTCATGGAAATTCCAGGTGAATCATTTCAAGAACTGGATAGCGCAAAAGTATGGAAGTTGCTCGACGCCTGGACCTCCCCTGAAGTGGTCAGTATACATCGGCAGGCCATTTACCAATTTCATGCACGTATTGCAGAAAAATGGCGGATAGGGAAGGTCTTACTAGCGGGGGATGCTGCACATCAAATGCCCCCCTTTGCTGGGCAGGGGCTGTGCTCAGGTTTGCGAGATGTCGCCAACCTTGCTTGGAAACTCGATGGTGTTATTTCAGGCAAATCTATCGAGACATTGTTGGATACCTACCAAGAAGAACGCCAGCCACATGTGGTAAAAATTTCCAGGGGGGCTGTATTTCTTGGAACCGTCATACAGACTCGAAGTGTCTTGTTAGCTTCTCTGAGGGCGGTATTCTTTCGTATGATGAGCAAAATCCCTTTTATTCGGAATAAAATTCAGGAAGATGCTGCAGGTAAACCACCACTTGTAAGAGGGATCCTGGGTACACATCGTCCAGAACTGGTAGGGTGGCCTTTTCCTCAGCCCATTGTAAAGCGGGTGAATGGAGATGAAGTACCTTTGGATCGGGCACTCCCCAGGGGTTTTGTCTTGCTCAGCCTGAAGTCATTTTCCCTTACCACTGTCCGAAGTTGGCAAATTGATGCGGTTGAAATCACTCAGGCATCTCAATGGGCTGGCCAACAGAAAATTTTTGATTCCACGGGATCACTGACCGTCTGGTTTAGTAAAAATCAGGTAGACTGGGTGCTACTTCGTCCAGACCACTACATTTTTGATGCCGGAGAGTGGAAGGTATTACCACTGGTACTGGCCAGATGGGAACGATTGATGCACTTGAATTAACCCGTTAGTCCTATAAGTTACCAACTGATTCGGAATATATTTTTATTGAAAAATGAATAGTTCTATATTCGCCCTACCTTGCAACTATTCAGGGGATGAAATTTTTTCGGCAGATAGGTCTAACATTCGGTGTTTTGGTGCTTACCTTATGTGGGTTGGGGGTACTGGGATATATGTCATTCCAAGGACCCATCCGCCAGGAAAAAGCAAGGTTATTTAAAAAAGAAAACAGGCAAACTTTTAAGGAGGCCCTTTCGCATACCTTGCCCATGCAGTTGGCTGCATACCTCCAAAGGGTAGGGGCTGATCAGAACCGCAACAGTGCCCAGGTAAAATTTCAACAAAGGGGAAAAATCTGGAATAGTCCTGAGCAGGAAGCCCTGACATTTTCAGCTAGAGAACATATAAGTGCCTATCATCCAGGCTTTATCTGGTATGCCAACTTGTTCCCGGTTTATGCAAGGGACAAATTTTTGGATAACAATGGAGAGATGTGGGTAAATATGATGGGGTTGGGAAACATTCACCGTTCCAGCTCTCCTGAAGTAGACCAAGGTTCCCTCATGAGGTACCTTGGAGAGCTTGTTTGGGCACCCTCAGGGTTCCGAGATGAGAAAATTCAGTGGGATTCTACCCTGACAAAAC
>JBCDIQ010000531.1:0-3315 GCA_039024295.1 Bacteroidota bacterium
AACATCAGAAGCCTGCCCTGATTGAAGTACATCTCGCGGTGCTATTGTTTGGGCTTGCAGGCCTATTTGGCAAGTGGCTAACCCTGGCACCGGTTATCATTGTTTGGGGCAGGGCCAGCTTTGCAGCCCTTTCATTGTTGCTCTGGCTAAAAGGAGATTTTGGGCTACGGTCCAAGAGTTCCAAAGCCCTCATAACCTTTGTGCTATCCGGCGCATTATTGGCTGTTCACTGGGTGGCATTTTTCAAAAGTATCCAGCTTTCGACTGTTGCCATCGGGCTGTTGACCTTTTCTTCCTTTCCCCTTTTCACGGTCTTTTTGGGCATCATCCTGGAGCGGAAGGGCATCTCATGGCGAGAGATAGTGTTGTCCATAGGATGCACCCTGGGGGTAGGACTCGTGGCACCGCCTATTTCATGGGAAAGTACCATGTGGCAGGGGGCATGTTGGGGCATCTTCTCCGGGTTTACTTTTGCCATACTCGCATGGGTAAATAAAGGATTGGTTCAATCCAGTTCGGGACAACAAATAGCAGGTTGGCAAAATGGGGTTGCAGCGCTGGTGCTGCTACCGTGGGTGATTCAGGATTTACCAAGCGTGGTTCTGTCAGAATGGGTGTTGCTGGTGCTGCTGGGCGTGGTGTTCACAGCCATTTCTCATAGCCTGTTCATCAGGAGTATGGTTCAGCTACGCCCCCAAACGGTCAGCCTGATCGCATCCCTGGAGCCCGTTTATGGAATCCTTGCTGCTTGGCTGATCCTGCAAGAAGTGCCATCTCTCCAGAAGATTGCCGGTGGTACCATCATTCTGGGGATTACCCTCTGGGCGAGCCTCGCCAGGAAGAAATAGCAATTTTTCGGTATCTTGCTTTACCCGCTTCCCACAAATTGAATATTTCCCCCATGCTGGAACCTTTATCATTTTCGCTAGGTGCCATCTTCGGTTTGCTCACAGGTGGAATCGCTGTTTTTATTGGTTATCAACAGGTGCTGAAGGCCAACCGTGAGCAGCTAGAACAGAAGAATGGCGAACTGACAGCTGCACGTCAAGGGCTTCAGGAACGTCAACAAGCCATGGCAGAATATAAGTCTGCTGCCCAACAAGCGCATGAGCGCATCATTCAGCTAACCCATGACCTGAGCCATGCGCAAACGGAGCAGCAAGCCCTGAAACGAGAGGCCGAGAACCGGCAAAGAGAAACCGCTGAGCTACAGGCAAAATTCCAGCTCCAATTCGAAAACCTTGCCCACAAAATCTTTGAACAGAATACCCAAAGCCTGTCGAAGAAAAATTCCACCGAACTCAACCATTTGCTCCAGCCGTTGAAAGAGCGGCTGCAGTCATTTGAAAAACGAGTAGACGATGCCTACCAACAGGAAGCTCGGGAGCGATTCCATCTTCAAAAGGAAATTGAACAACTCACGAAGCTGAACCTGCAGATGAGCGAAGATGCACAGCGGCTGGCTCGCGCCTTGAAGGGCGACAGCAAAAAGCAGGGAAATTGGGGAGAAATGGTACTTACGCGGGTATTGGAAAGCAGTGGCCTGAGGGAAGGAGAGGAATTTGTGCTACAAGGGAAAGGGATGAACCTTCGCCAGGAAGGTAAGCTCCAGCAACCGGATGTGGTGGTGAAATTGCCAGAGGGCAAGCACCTCATCATTGATGCGAAAGTATCCTTGAAAGCCTACGAAGAATACACGCATTCGGAAGATGAAAAAACGGGTGCCTTACTCCTGAAAGCTCACCTGGATTCTGTCTGGAACCATGTGCGAGACTTGAGTGACAAGCACTACCAAGCCAATGAACGCCTCAATGCACCTGATTTTGTGCTAATGTTTATGCCCGTAGAGGGTGCCTTCAGTCTGGCTATGCAAGCCAGGCCTGAGTTATTTGCCAATGCCTGGGAACGCAGAATTGTGGTGGTGAGTCCTACTACCTTGTTGGCTACCCTTCGAACAGTCGCTTCCATCTGGAAAATGGAGCGGCAAAATGAAAATGCACAGGAAATTGCCCGGCAAGGAGGATTACTCTATGACAAATTCGTCTCCTTTGTGGAGGACTTAAACCGGATTGGCAAAAGCCTGGAAAAAGCCGAAAGCACCTATCAGGATGTGGTTCGAAAACTGTCCGTGGGGCCAGGTAACCTCACCAGTCGAGCCGAGAAACTGCGGGAACTAGGGGTAAAGGCGAAGAAGCGGTTGCCGTGAGGGGTCAGGTGTTGGGTTTTTAGCTATCGGGTAATAGGTTTTGTTAGGGACGTTGTTGCTTTTCATCTTTCCCTCCATCACAAACCCATATTCTATCATCTATAAGAGTGCGTTTTTAAATCCCTAGGGAAGGATGTTTCACGCTATTTTTGGTAATTAAGGGGCACCCAAAAAGCATACTGGAAAGTATTTTTTTAAAGTCCATAACTTTTGGAAAAGGAAGGAAGTATTACTGTTAAGACTTTAATTCCATTTTCATTTTTCTACCTGTAGAGGCTAAAATCTTTTCTATAACTCATTTTACATCTTATTTCCTTGAATATTAACCTGAATCTCTGTGATCAGTTATGATACAATTTAAAATCCGATTCTTGCTTAGGTACCATGGTTGAGCTGGCAATGGAAAAAGAAATAGAATAACGGCTTTATTAACTCCTCTATCCGACCTCTAAAGCTTACTTAAATATGGTTGGTAAGTACCTATGGTTTGAACTCATTTGGTACCGATACTTTCAACTTAGCAAATGAGCGATTATTGTTTTACGATGAGTTAAGTACACATTCTGATACATCACCTATCAAGTGGATAACCTGTTTTTACCATGAAATACCTATTCTTGACTTTTATCACGGGGCTAACTGCTTTCAGTACTTTTTCTGAGTTTCATTCTCACTCATCTGGAAAAGATACCTTTAAGGGTGAAAAAGAGATTCACTTCACTGCCAATGACTTTCACGATTCGGTATTACTGGAAGGGGTTCCTCTAGGGCTATCTAGTTACATTGGAAAGCACCCTCGGAATATTGAAGTAATAGAAGGGAAATACTTAATTTTTGATACTTATAAAAACGAGCATCATGGTCACCTTTACGATATTGAAACTCATGAAGTCCGGCATTTAGGACCAAATGGACAAGATGCAGGGAAAATACTCAGTATGAATAAATTTGATGTTAATTCTGCTACTGGTAAAATATATGCATTTGATTTTAAGAAGGATGAGATTGTCACCTACTCGTTAAAAAATATGTTTGAGGGGGATTCTTTGAACTTTGAAAAAGTAACTAAGCTTAGCGGTTTTGAAACTCCTTTATATCCTCAGGTTGGG
>JBCDIQ010000532.1:0-3295 GCA_039024295.1 Bacteroidota bacterium
CCTTGGGTCGTATCAATTGGAACGGTAAAAACGTCAATGCTAATCGGATTTGTGCGGAGGTAACTGCTATCTGAATTCTCATTTGTTAGCACCAAGAGTTCTATGGCAGGCACCTGAAATTGTCCTGAATCAAAAGCTGTGACGGTGAGTTGCTGGGTTAATTTACTATTAGAAGAATCAATTGGTCCGTAATTGATCAGTTCCAATTCCCCCAAGGATTCTTCCCAAAGTGGCCATTGTACTTTGCCATTAGCTGGCTGTGTCACCTCCAGGATAAATCCGAGGTGGTCGCCGATCAAGATCTGGGTGGAATCTGCCCTCAGCGTGGCTTGTGCCATGAGAGAAGCATGTATGCCCATAAAAAGGCACAGCACTATTCCCGATCGCACAAGAAATTGTATCATAATGGTTTTCAGTGTTCGATATTCGGTTTTTCCCGCTTTGCGGGATTTCACTTCGTTCAACAGTTGTTTTTCAAAAAGAACTAAAAACGGTCAATCAGATAATACTCACATAAATGAACCATAGATTTACTGCCTATCACCTAACAGCTAAGGCCTAACACCTAGCCTCTAGCCCCTCTCTGATTAAACAAGTTCATTAAGGTGCCGATATAGGATTCCCGCAAGTTAATGCTCACCAGATCGGCTCCACTTTTCAGAAACATCTCCTTGGTATCACCGGTTTGCTTGTCAAACCATTGGGTGTAGGTTTCACGTGTCGCGCGAGAAGCTGTATCCAGCCAGGCTTCCTGACCCGTTTCGGCATCCTGTACCCGCACCAGTCCCATGTTGGGAAGCTCTCTTTCCCGATCATCATACAAATGAATCCCCACGATGTCATGTCTGCGTTTGGCAATGCTCAAGGCATCTTTGTAGGACTGGTCGCCCGTGTGAAGGAAATCTGACAGGATAAATACGATACTGCGTTTTTTAAGCATGTTGCTCAGGTATCGCAGTGCTTCGGTCAGGTTGGTCCCATTCCCTTTCGGCTCCACATCGAGCAGCTCTCTTATGATGCGCAAGCTGTGGTTTCTGCCTTTTTTGGCCGGAATGAATTGCTCAACCTGGTCCGTAAAAAAGAGCGCACCTACTTTATCGTTATTGCTTAATGCAGAGAACGCCAGAACAGCAGAAATCTCGGTCATCAGGTCATTTTTTAATTGACCAGCTTCATGATCTGCATCCTGGGTGCCAAAGACCGTAGAACGGCTCACGTCTACCAATAAGATGGTGGTCAACTCCCGCTCTTCCTCGAATACTTTTATAAAGGGATTCCGCAAGCGGGCCGTAACGTTCCAGTCGATGTTTCGAACGTCATCTCCATATTGGTATTCTCGCACCTCACTGAAGGACATGCCTTTTCCTTTAAAAGCAGAATGATAACCGCCCGAGAACATCTGATTCGACAAATGCCGGGTCTTGATTTCTATTTTTCTGACTTTTTTGAGCAGTTCTTTGGTACGATCCATGATTTAGAGTTATTGGTTGACAGTTTTCGGTTTTCAGTCAATTAAACAACGTTTTACCTACTGAAAACCGATAACCAAAAACTGTGGACTTCTTAGGGGACCTCCACCACATCTAACAATTGCCGGACGATGTCCTCTGAAGAGATATTTTCTGCTTCTGCTTCATAGGTTAGCCCAATTCTGTGGCGAAGCACATCAAAGGTAATGGCACGAACATCTTCAGGAACCACATATCCCCTGCGCTTGATAAAGGCATATGCTTTTGCGGCAAGGGCCAAATTAATGGAAGCACGAGGAGAACCTCCATAGGAAATGAGGGGTTCCAGCTTAGCAAGCTTATGGTCTTGCGGACGGCGGGTAGCAAATACGATGTCCAGGATATATTGCTCAATTTTCTCATCCATGTACACTTCCCGTACTGCTTTACGCGCATCAATGATGTCTGCTAAAGAAGCCACGGAGTTCAATGTCTTGCCATTAGGGGCAACATTTTGCCGCATGATTAAGCGCTCTTCTTCTTTAGTAGGGTAGTTGATGATGCATTTGAGCATGAATCGGTCAACTTGCGCTTCTGGAAGTGGGTATGTACCCTCCTGTTCGAGTGGGTTTTGGGTAGCAAGTACCAGGAAGGGACGTTCCAATTGAAAGGTCTCCTCGCCAATGGTCACCTGACGTTCTTGCATGGCTTCCAGCAAAGCCGACTGTACCTTGGCAGGAGAACGGTTAATTTCGTCAGCCAGTACAAAATTGGCAAAAACCGGCCCTTTCTTCACCATGAACTCGTTGGTCTTTTGGTTGAAGATCATGGTGCCGACCACATCTGCAGGTAGCAGGTCTGGGGTAAACTGGATTCGACTAAATTTGCCACCAAGTACTGATGCCAGGGTCTTAATGGCCAGGGTTTTTGCCAGTCCAGGGACCCCTTCGAGTAGCACGTGTCCGCCTGCCAGCAAACCTAACAGCAGTCGTTCAATCATGTATTGCTGACCCACGATGACCTTGCCCACTTCCAGGTTGATCAGGTCAACAAATTGACTTTTTTCTCGAATGTGTTCGTTCAATGCCCGAATATCGGGAGCGGTAGTAGTCGATGAGCCAGTTGGATGATCTGGTGTCATAGTTGGACGTGATATGTGAAGAATTTTCTATAAATGTTCGTGCAAAAATGCCAAAATGGCAGCGCTATTCAGAGAAAAATTCATAAAAAATAACGCTTTGAAGTGTCGAACTGTTTCTTAACGAAATGTTAAAAGGTTACTTATAAAATCGACAAACCGTATACCAAATTGTATAGGCTGACCAAAGTGGTAAAAATTGGGAGAAATGAAAAAGCGTTGTACATTTGTGGCGGAGGAATGGCAGAGTGGTCGATTGCGTCGGTCTTGAAAACCGAAGTCCTTCACGGGACCGGGGGTTCGAATCCCTCTTCCTCCGCAAGTAAAATTTATAATTCACAAGATTAACCTTGACAGGGTTTTAAACCCTGTCAAGGTTTTGCGTTTTTAGATGAAAATCTACGGTTTTCAGGAGGAATCGAAGGAGACAAACACCCGAACTAAGTGAGAGAGGGTAATTTTTGGCTTCTACCTCTTCCCCTTTTATGGGATCTGTTCCACTCATCCCTCTTCCTCCGTTAATTCATTTCAAAATTTTCAAAAACGCCTCATACACACTGTATGGGGTATTTTTGTTTTGCTCCCCTTCCATTTTTTCCATCAATTTCAGCTTTTAGCGATACCTATATGGATACCTATTCCAAAATGGACAAATAGGTATCGCTAAATATTCACCTTCTGCTTCTGGTCAAATCCCCCAATTGGGGGA
>JBCDIQ010000533.1:0-3292 GCA_039024295.1 Bacteroidota bacterium
CCGGGAATACCACTCGAAGATTTGCCCTTCCCTTTGAAGTTCAAGGAGGTGGAGAACCCATCGCTGACCCTATTTTTGCCTCCGCCAGGTTAAGGGGAAGCGGAATGGGAATTGGGGGAAGCATTGGCATTTACTTTCAGCCTTCTGCCCTGGTGAGCCTGGGCCTTAATTTCAGGTCTGGGACTACCCTCGATATACAAGAAGGAGAGGCCAACTTTGATGTTCCGTCTTCTCTTGAACAACAGTTTCCATCAAGTACCTTCCAAACCACGCTTCAACTTCCGGGAAGTATCAATTTTGGCTTGGGATATCGTCCCTCCGATGAGCTGACTGTTACGATGGATGCCAATTATGTCTTGTGGGAGACCACTTCAAATACGATTATTGAGTTTGAAGAAACCCTTCCCAACTTTGAGTACCCAGGCAGTGCTGATCTGGGGTATCAAAATACAATTGTTATTCGTATGGGTGCTGAGTATCACTTAAGTGACGATGTGTATGTACGTGCTGGGACCTTTTTTGACCAAAGTCCGGTAACAGATGGATTTGTTTCGCCAGAATTACCCGATGCCAATACAGTGGGGTTTACCGGTGGGGTCAGCTTCCAGGTTACTGATAATTTGGGGCTGGATATGACATTTCAATTCGAAACCACAGGTGAACGCACAACTTTTTTTGAAGATCGCCGGTTTGGTGGCACCTATCAATCAAATAATACCGTTATAGGACTGGGTCTTGTATGGAAATACTGACCTGTGATTAACCTCGATGCATGAAGCAAACTTTTACGCACACGTATTTGGTATTACTGTTAATGCTAGCAGCCAGCTGCACCCCGGAGATTGAGCCTCCGGTGCTCAGCTCTGGTTCGCTGGATTTCAGTCGCTTCATAGCTGTGGGAGATGGCTTTACAGCAGGTGTTATGAATGCCCCTGTCATGCCTACTGGTCCCAGAGGTGGCCTATACCCCGGAGGCCAGCAGTATTCTTTTCCAAATCTCATTGCAGCCAAAGCGCAAGAAGCATCTGGAACCGTTCCCTTCCACCAGCCAGAATTTCCGACAGAAGGCTCCGGGTTTAGCCTGCTATCAGGCTTCCGCCAAGAGTGTTCTGAGGGAAAAGCAATTCCTACTTACTCCCATACCCTGCCTACTTCTACTTCATGGAGGAGTAAAGAAAATTCAGGAGAAGAGATCAGAAACTGGGGCATTCCAGGGATGAGGCTAGCCGATATCCAGAACCCAGATTCCTGCAAAAACAATCCCTACATGTGGCGATTACTTGAAGAAGGTTCCATCACTGATGAAACCCATTATTCTCAGGTATTACTAGGGCAACAGCCTAGCTTTTTCACTTTTTGGATGGGAACCAAGGACTTTCTGAATTACGGGTACTTTGGTGGGGTGCTTTTTTCAAGTGCTCCCCCCAGCCCAGCCATCAGCAGGTTAAATTTTAGCAGCCTTATACAGCAATTTTTACAAAACAATCCCAACACAAAAGGAGCGGTAGCCACCATTCCAGACATTACTCGCTTTCCCTTTTTCCAATCCGTTCCCAAAACCTTTACACATCCTAATAGGGGATGTGAAGAAAAGCCTGTTTACATAACCATTCAAGTGCCGGGGATTTTCTCCAGAACAGACACCATCGCCGCCAGAGTGGACGACCTAATCTTAATGTCTTTTCAGGATTCTATTGGTCAGGGCCGACCTCATTATTGGGGGAGCCCAGAACGACCCATCCCTGATAAGTATGTACTAGACAAGGAGGAAGTGAGCCGTATTCGGTCTCAAATTGCAGCCTACAACCAAATGATCAGGGCAGAAGTTGAAGCCATTAACCTGGAAGGCCCAAGGGTAGCCTTGGTAGATATGGCCGAATTATTCGACCAGGAAATTAACAGGGGCCTGCGTCAAGACGGCCTACAGCTTAGCGGCGAGCATTTGTATGGACATTTTTTCTCGGTGGATGGCATTCATCCTTGCCCAAGGGGATACGCGGTTATTGCCAATTATTTTATCCAAGAGATAAATGCTTTTTTCCCTGGCACGACGATTCCACCGCTGACGCTTTCAAATTATTCAGGGGTGAGGTTTCCTTAGGGATGGATTAAGTCATGAAATACCCCCTATTAACCTTTGTATTTCTTTTCTTCCTGCTTCAGGTAAAAAGTCAGGACCGAATAAAGGTTCGGATTCCATCACCTGAGGAAGAAGCTGAATATGTTTGGAGTACCATCCAGGACATCAACTTTTTTGAGGCGCACAATTACCAGCTAAGTCTCCCAGAAGGGAAAATCATCGTAGAACTACTGCAAAAAGCCAGAACGGGTAGCCTGAGCAACGAATCCTATCCTAGATTGGAAAGGTTTCTTCGCGATAGCATTTACCAGAAAGAGGCATACCAAAAGGGGTATGATAAGATTCATGATCAGCTTAACTTATTGAACGAGATGGTTGCGCAATTAGATTCCAATCAATACAACTGGGAATTTAAATCGTTTGAGACCTACACCGTCAACCTAACGTTGTATGGCCCCGGGGGCAGCTACAGCCCTAACGAAGGCTTGGTTTTGCTATTCACAACTCCGTCGGGCCAGTTCAAGGGATACAAAAATCCGACAAATATCATTATCCATGAGATCGTACACATTGGCATTGAAGCCTCCATTATCAACCGGTATCAGGTTCCTCACACCCTCAAGGAAAGAATTGTAGACAAGTTTGTTATCCTGAATTTTCGTCAACATCTCCCTACCTACCAAATCCAAGACATGGGAGAATACCGGATTGATCCCTATTTGAAGGAGGTGGAAGACTTGATAACATTAAATAAGATTGTCGCTACCCTCTTAAATCGATAGCCAAAATCCTTTCCTTACAGAACTTGTGCTAAACAAAAAAGCCCGAACAAGCTGAACTCATTCGGGCCTATCAATTTTAGCTGTCGAGTTACAACCTTAGCTCAAAGCATCCTTCACACGGTCAGCCGCTTCTTTGAGGGTAATCGCAGATACTACCTTCAGGCCAGACTCATCTATAATCTTGGCACCTAGCTCAGCATTGGTTCCTTGTAGACGCACAATGATGGGGACTGGAATGTCACCAATATTTTTGTAGGCTTCTACTACCCCATTCGCTACACGGTCACAACGAACGATTCCACCAAAGATGTTTACCAGGATGGCTTTCACATTTGGGTCTTTCAGGATGATCCGGAATCCCTGCTCTACTGTTTCTGCGCTGGCCCCCCCCCCTACGTCGAGGAAGTTGGCGGGCTCACCACCGGAAAGC
>JBCDIQ010000534.1:0-3291 GCA_039024295.1 Bacteroidota bacterium
GTTGGATTTTTCATACAATTCTTGGTTTTGATCTAGAAGGATTCGAACAGAAGGGGTATAGTCGTCGTCAAACTGGCCGCTGCGGACTGCCCACATAAATGCGAGCAAAAACCCGGTGGCTACCAATAGGCTAAGACCGATAAGGACATAAATAGCACTCATGACGGCTCTTGTTTTCCTTAAAATTAGGTCCACGGTCGAGCCTTCTTCATGTCGAGGGTCAGTTTTTCACATGACTTTTATCAGCGAATACACACAAACCATTGATAAACAACAATTTAAAATATTCACCTATTTAGATATATCCGAAGGAACATTGTCCTCCGCTTTTCGTTTTATTGCTGAGGTTTCCTTGTTTCATCAAAAACTGACTGGTAACTTTCTTACCTATTTTTGAATTCTTATGATTGGCTATCGTTTTTCTGACTATAAAGCTTCTGAGGGAGAAACGCCCTTTGAACGGCTCCTGAATATATTTATGGATCTCCTGACCTATACCTCCGGAGATGTATCCGAAGCGCTGGACTGGATGAACCAGCTCGACCGGGAATACGGCCTTACCGATGACGAATATGGGATGGGCGACTTCATCGAAGACCTGAAGCGCAATGGCTACATAGAAGAAGAGCAGCCCGGCGGAGACACCTTCCAGCCTACCGGCAAAACCGAACAGACCATTCGTCAGCGATCTCTGGAAGAGATTTTCGGCAAACTCAAGCGCGGTGGTCGAGGCAACCACTCCACCGCCTACACCGGCCAGGGCGAGGAGCCCCTCAGCGAGCTCAAAGCCTTTGAGTTTGGTGACTCCGTAGAGAACATCGCCATCACCGAATCCTTCCGCAATGCCCAGATCAATCACGGCATTGACAACTTCATGCTGACAGAAGATGACCTCAGCGTGCGGGAAAAAGAGCACAAAACGAGCTGCTCCACCGTCCTGATGATCGACATCTCCCACTCCATGATCCTGTATGGAGAAGACCGGATCACCCCTGCAAAGAAAGTAGCCATGGGCTTATCCGAGCTCATCATGCGGAAATACCCCAAGGACAACCTGGACATCATCGTGTTTGGCAACGATGCCTGGCAAATCCAGGTCAAGGACCTCCCCTACCTGAAAGTAGGCCCGTACCACACCAATACCGTCGCCGGCCTGGAACTGGCCATGGACCTGTTGCGCCGTCGCAAGACCGCCAACAAACAGATCTTCATGATCACAGATGGCAAGCCCACCTGTATCCGGGAAGGTGCCCGCTACTATAAAAACAGCTTCGGGCTGGACCGCAAAATCCTGAACAAAACCCTGAACCTGGCCGCCCAGTGCCGCCGCCTGAAGATTCCCATCACCACCTTTATGATTGCCAAGGATTCCTGGCTCGTAGAGTTCGTGCAGGAATTTACCCAGGTAAACAATGGGCGGGCCTTTTATACCAGCCTGCAAGGTTTGGGCGAGTACATCTTCGAAGACTATGTGCGGAATCGGCGGAAAAGGTTGAGGTAGGGGGGGTGAGGCTTACTTTTGGATTTTCTGTGATAACCAGTAGTTACGTTTCCCTGAGACTACACTCACCGAGTGCTTCAGTGGTATGCAGTGCCGCTCAAAGATGTTACAAGCAATAAAAAAAGATACATGAACAGACAAATGACAATTATTCTAACAAGTCTATTCGTACTTATACTATCGTGTTCGACAAATGAGATAAAAGATTCAAGAATCGCAAATTTACTTCCCGAAGGAACTTATGAATTTGAAGTATTAGATAGTGTAGATTCAACACCAAGACAGGAGGAATTGGCCTATGCATTTCAAAAAGCGTATCAGCAGAATATGGACATTTTTAATCAATACTTCGAAAAAGCAAGAAATAACGAAGAGTCAAGTTTTCCAGATAATGACTTTCTGACAGAAGAAGATTTTAAAGAGTATTTGGAATATGCTAGTAACATTAAGCTGATTCCAAGTACAACAGAATTTGTGAGAGTTGAATATTCAAGAAACAAAATTGTCTTTGAATCAGGCGGAAAATTAGATGTCCTAAATTATTTGACTTTCAATACTTCGACTAATTCTTTCCAACTAGAAAACTACAATTTGACCTTCAGGGACTCTTCCAAAATCGTGAACAGGAGCAATGCTTTTAATGAAAGTTGGAATGGATACACTTGGGAATTTGCCGATCCAAAAGCTACGGAAATGCCAACCCAGGAGACAATTAATTCTATAACTGCAAAACAATATAAAGTTACAATTGGCACATTAGAGCAGAGCGGTAAAAAATTTATGATCTTAAAAGGTGGCGAGTATGAAAATGGCGAAAGGCTTGTGAACTTTGAAATACCAATTAGAACGAAAAAATAAAATACGGCTTGTTACATTATGGGATTAAAGTCCAAGATACCAGGCGTATCGAATCTTATGCTGATTCACTGAAGCTTTTATTGTAGCATTTATACCAAAAATCGGTATTGGACGCAGCCTCGCCAGAAACGTTCAGCGTGGTTAGTGGTGTTCAAGCCATAGGGAAGCATTGGCTGGGGAGAGCTTTTGGCTCGGGTAAGCATCAGCAGCTATCAGGTAAAATGAACCGTTTTGTGGTACCAACAGCAGTTTGACATGGGATCTTCCAGGGCTTTTCGAATAAAACTGAGACGAGGGCATACCCAAGAGAAATCTTCGCAGCTTTACCAGGGTACAAAAGATGGTTAAAAAAGCCCCCATAAATGAAGATTATTTATCATCTTTCCCTTTCAGGGCTGGCAAGCATAAAATGACCCATTATCCGAAATTTATTATCCTCCTCAGCCTCCTTTATCGGAACATACAATAGCGTGAACGCTGGATCCAGCCTAATGAAAATCACAACCTACATATTTATAATCCTGTTTTTGGGATGTTCTTGCAATAATTCAAAATCGAAAAGAATGAATTCAGCTATCGAAAAGGATTCAATATGTATTGATTCCAATTCAGCAGTTGGAGAGAAGAGAATACCCATTGGAGATTATCTTGTTGGTATTTCAAAAAACTATGAGAACATAGAATTCTATTTAGTTGACAAGGATTTCGAATTAAGTGACAGCCTATTTGTCTATACACCGAATGGAGAGGTTTATTCCCCAGATTTTCCATGTAGGATTGATACCATTAACTGGTTATGCTATTTTTTTGATTATGAGGTAGACCATGAACATGATACTTGGGTAAGCAATCTCTTAATACGCTTTGACTTAAAAACTGACCTTTCGCTGTCAAAAAATTAGGAAAACTGGCTAAAAACGGTTATCCAATTA
>JBCDIQ010000535.1:0-3288 GCA_039024295.1 Bacteroidota bacterium
CGGAAAGCAGATTCATGGTCATTAGATAATATCACATCAAACTATGGGTACCCAGCTGAAGTTATCCAGAAACAAAAATTCTTCCTAGAGATAGCAAGACGAGAAGGATCGATTTACACTGGTAATTACGATAAAGGCAGCTACAGCTTTTTTTTGATCTCACCTAGGGAAAAAAGAATTTTCATAATTGAAAATATGGAATGAATACAGGCATCACAACTGTTAGGAGTGCCTCCCTACTTTTAACTCCAACCAAGGCATTTAATGATACTGAAATCCCTTAAGTCTGGATTTACTAGCTTCCTTTAGTAACTTCAGCAGGAAAGAAAGACATATTTTCCCTATGCCTCTGCTAAACTCATCCGAATCATGGTCAGTTCCAGAGGGCATGATTATGCACAGAAATCCACCTTCAACAGCCTTCTTTTTGGATTACGATGTATTCAACCTACAGGCATTTATTCCTAATTGCTGGTCATGAAATCGTATATTAAAGCAGACACCCTGCTCCACGGCCTAAGCCAAATCATCGTCAAGGCCAATCGGTGTTTTGTCCCTTACAAGAAAGATGATAGTCACACCAACCTGTATTACGATTGCCTGGGTGACCGAATAACTGGCAGGTGGCTCAATACTTCCGAAAACCGCTTTCTAATAGCCCTCAACCTGGCCAATTTCCACATTGAAATCATTGATGCGACCCAACAGCTGATCGCCTCGGTCTCAACGGTTTCCTACCACATTTCTGATATCGAAAAAAAGATTGAGGCAATGATTACGAAACTGGGGTTTGATGCCAGCGGTTACAGGGGGCCTCTCCACTATGAGATTCCAGCATACGATTTTTTGAATAAGCCCATAGCACCCATTGATACCAATAGCCTGGAAACCTGGAAGACCTACCGGTCAATGGCCAATGAAGCGTGCAGTAACCTGCTGGGGCATGCCCAATTATCTGCCGAAATCAGGATTTGGCCCCACCATTTTGATACGGGCATTTACACGGAGATCAATAACAAACTGGCGATAGGCTTTGGCTTAGCCATGAAAGACGACATGGTGGGAGCACCTTACTTTTATATGTCTGGATTTGCTCTGAAGGGGGAGCTTCATTACGAGAACCTTCCAGAAACTCCTCTATTGAAATGGGTGCTGACTGAGCAGTACAAAGGAGCCGTTTTGCCCCTCGATACATTGGTGGAGGTACCCGTACCTGATCAGAAAGCGGTGTTAAATCGGTATATCGTTACGGCATTCCGGTGGTATTTGCGACAGTGAAAAAGTCAGCTTATTTTTCTCTAGCATTTGTACCTGGATTCTGGTGCCAAACATCGCTCCTCCAACCTCTATGCAGAATTATATAGACTTTGCAGCAAAAAACGGGGTTACCCTCCCGAATAAGGGAAGGTGCCAATTTTGTGGTGCTGACACCCAGCGGGGCGTACATGAATGCTTAGAAATCTTCAACCTAGGGTTCCAACTCAACTTTTCCAGCCCAGAAAACCATCTTTACCGATTTCTGATTGTTGATGCACACGCCTTGCAGCACCCTGAGGTTCACGGCAGGTGGAGCAATCATTTTCACTTGTCCAGGCTCCACCTCATTTTTAGGTATCAGGTTCACTGGACTTATGAACTCTCCCCTCGGCTGAGCGATCATCTGAACAGGTACAAGGCAAGCCATCCAAACGAACACCTGCTTCCTCCTGAGCCACTCCATCGGGGGAGCCTTACCACTTCGGACATTATCTCCTATGCCGCGGATGAAATTGCGTGCAAGGACAAAATTCACCAATGGGCCAAAGAAGCATATGATGCTTGGAAAGCCCACCACAAGGTGGCACACAGGATTGCACATAGATTTTTGGGTAAGTAGGGAAAGGATGGATGCACCATGCAAAATAGACCTGTAGAGCTGCTTACGTATATACAGGGATTGACTCTAGCGGTTATGCATCATTTAAAGTTCTTCAAGTCATGATAGGTAATTTTTGACTATGATGAATTTAGGAAAATGAAAGGCTAGTTGAATCTTATCCTGTTCATAAGATGTACCTCAGTCTCTGACCTACGCGAATATATGCCGTTCAGATAACGGCGGTACAAAATTCTTTACTCATCTTAATTTTCACAAAACTTGTCTTGGTTAACTATACAGAGAAGATTTGCCTAAAAAATATTCTGCCTTCTGTATCGCCTGTTTCGATTATTTCGTTTATATTGAATTCAGTTACTAGCATAGTTTTCTTCAGAATGGAAAGATTAGAAGATATAAACAGGCCATCAAAAGAGGAACAAAGAGTTGCATTGGAATCTTTTAATGCACTTTCGGAAGTTCTTGGACAGCTACGAACCGATAGCCCGGAAATTGAGATTGAGGAAACAAAAGAAAAAATCAGGGTACCCTTAAGTGCGCTCAAGCTACTCCTGGAAATTCTTGAGGCAACAGGCAAAGGAAAGCCTATTTCCATTGTACCAATTGCCATGGAAATGACGACCCAGGCAGCAGCCGACCTACTCGGGTGTTCGCGCCCTCACTTGGTTAAACTATTAGAAAAAGGCGAAATCCCCTTTACTAAAATTGGCAAACACAGAAGAATTAAATTTGAAGATATTGTAGCTTATAAAAAGCATCTTAAAGCACAACAAAAAGAACTTCTGATAAAGATCATGCACGCTGATGAAGAATCAGGGCTATATGATATGTAGCGTGGGTTTGCAACCCCTCAAAGTGCGTGAATAATCCTTCGTTTCTTTGTTGTATGGTACATAGTATAAGGTTTACGTGTGTCCTAGACACCAATGTGATTTACCCAATTGAGGTACGGGACCTTCTTTTTTGGTTTGCCTACAGTGAGCTCTATACCCCCAAATGGAGTAAACATATATTTTCGGAATGGGAAGATGTTATGAGAAGAAAAAGGGTATCGGAGGCAGAGATTAAAAAGCGAATCAGCTGGGCTAATAAAGCCTTCCCTGACGCTATGGTAGAAAACTATTCACAGATCATGAACGGACTTGAGCTACCCGATCCAAAGGATTGTCATGTCCTCGCTGCGGCGATTAAGACGAATGCAAATGTAATCGTAACGAATAACCTAAAAGATTTTCCTCCCAACTACTTAGCATCCTATGGTCTTGCTGCTAAAAGTGCAGATGATTTTTTAACTGATACGATTGATCTGAATCCTGAAATTGCGATTGATTCTTTCAGGAAATTGGTACTAAATAGGAGAAATCCTGATTTGGATGCATATCAAGTTTTAGATGGGCTTAGGAGGAATAACC
>JBCDIQ010000536.1:0-3263 GCA_039024295.1 Bacteroidota bacterium
TATTGGATCACCTTGGAAAAATTCCTTGTGCAGTGAGCTGGCTTTGAACCCCCTGAGAAAGAAGGCAAAAAGTAGAATAATTATTTGCCGGGTGACTTGAATTGTTTATCTTTGCAATCCCAATCTCCAAAAGGATTATGTACGCTATAGTTAATATTGCTGGTAAGCAATTCAAGGTCAAAGAAGGCCAATCACTTTATGTGCACCGTTTGGCGCAAGAAGAAGGTGAGAATGTTGAGTTCGGTGATGTGCTGCTGCTTGACAACGAAGAAGGCGGTGTGTCTGTTGGAAAACCTCACGTAGAAGGTGCCACAGTAACAGCAAAAGTGCTTACCCACTTAAAAGACGACAAAATAATCGTCTTCAAAAAGAAGCGTCGCAAAGGATACCGCAAGAAAAACGGTCACCGACAGCATCTTTCCAAAATTCAAATTGAAACCATCAACGCATAATATTATTCGTCATGGCTCATAAAAAAGGTGGCGGTAGTTCCCGCAACGGACGTGAATCAGAAAGTAAACGCCTTGGCGTGAAAGTGTACAGCGGACAAGACATTTTGCCAGGTGGCATCATTGTTCGTCAGCGTGGTACCAAATTCCGTGCAGGTAAAAATGTAGGAATGGGTAAAGATCATACCCTTTTTGCAACTGCTGAAGGAAAGGTGGCCTTTACCACTCGTACCTATAACCAGAAGACCCGCAAGGTAGTGCATGTAGTCACCGAAGGTGGCGAAGCATAATCTGGTTCCTTAAATATATAGCGTAAGCCGATTTCCATTTAGGAAACCGGCTTTTTACATTTTCTTTACCTCCTAGACTTGACAAGTCAGCATTTTCCTGCCTAATTTTTAAGGAATTCATCTTATTCCTTAAATACACCCCCACATGCAACACCTGCTTTCTTCCATCGCCCAGATGGATGCCCAATCTCTCACGTTTGAAAGCCTCGGGAAGTTTGTCAAATCTATCGACATACAGGCGCTGAAGTACAGGCACCTTATTCCCCACGACCCTCCTCCCGGTGACTATGGCCGAAATATTTTATGCCTGGAGCCCTTTGAGGTAGTGCTGATTTACTGGCCACCTTTGGCCGAGAGTGCAGTACACTACCATCAGGGCTTTTATGGATATGTGACGATGCTAGAAGGAGAACTGGATAATGTGGAATATCTGTTCCAGGAGTCTGCTGGTATTCTCCGCGAAAAATCCACTACCCGCTACCTTGCAGGTGGTATCATGGATGAACCAGATAATGTGGTGCACAAACTCCTAAACCCCAACCCAAATGAAGGGGCAGTCTCCCTTCATTTTTACTATCCTGCGTTGGATACATTGGAGGATCTGGTGCTCTTCAACTTGAAGGAGCGGTCCGTAGGGGTCCTCAGTGATCAGGCGCTCTCTGCAAGTTGGTCTGAAGTGCCAGGACATTTTAAGGAGGTGAAGCGAGACGCCTTCACCTTTTACAAGCAGACTGCCCAGCATAATAGTTCCCATTATATCCATCCGGTAATTCCTAAGCCCTCTTGCAGCACCATCGGGAAAATGGTTTCCCAATATTACTGTGAACAAGCCAAGTCCTATGATCAATTGGATAAGTCTCATAAAAAACGAA
The DNA here is from genome assembly GCA_039024295.1 of Bacteroidota bacterium. Taxonomy (GTDB): domain Bacteria; phylum Bacteroidota; class Bacteroidia; order J057; family J057; genus JBCDIQ01. The sequence goes on from JBCDIQ010000536.1 coordinate 1,612, forward strand.
ATGAATACACCGAAAGGATAAACAAGCTGGTGGCAGAAGTGTATCGCGAACTGCCCGAATTGCACCACGAGCTTCACATTGCATGCGGAACAGGGCGAAGGGCACTCCGAATTCAGGAGCTTAGCGGCAGAGATTATCAGATAACAGGGGTAGACATCAGCAAAGAAATGTGCAAGCTTGCTGAAAACAGGGGGATTACGACCCTGAAGTCTTCCTGGACGGAGGCAGAACTTCCTGAAGATCATCTGTTTGATGCCGCCGTTTGGCTGTATGCGTTTGGGCACACCAGCTCCTATGAGTTGCGACTCAAGGCATTGCGAAAAATCCGAAAGCAGCTGAAGCCTGGTGCTCCTTTCTTATTTGATGTTTTTAACCTGTACAATGAGAATGAATGGGGGCCTAAAGCTGTAGCTACATATGAACGAATGCACCTTCAAAAAGCCGGATATGAAAAAGGAGATGTATTTTACCGTCGGGCAGAAGGAACTGCAATCGCTTACCTACATTATTTTTCTGAACAAGAAATCCGCGAACTGCTGGCCTTGGCGGGGTTTGAAGTTCGCAGCCTGTTTACCATTGGATATGCAAAAGATTCCGGGCAAATAAAAGCCAATACCTCTGAGGGGTTTTTCTTCCTTCATGCCCTTTCTGCATGATTTATCGGATGATAAGCAGTTCCTCTGGAGCAAGCTGGGCAATAACCGTATCTTGCATGCCAAAAAAACTATCAAGGGAGATTCCTTTTTGAGGAATTTTCCCTTTAATAAGGTGCTCAAGCGTTGATCCCTTCCAGGAAACCAAGAAAGGCATGTACCCCGCTTGGGAGGATTCATACCCCATGGCCCAGGTGGATTGATTTAGCGTGATGAGTTCCAATTGCATAACAGGCTTCAACCTACAGAGTTGCTGAAGATGGTCCTGGTACTGCTTAAACAAAGGGTGCACATTTGTGAATACACTGGGATATGCCAGGTTCTCTCCGATTTCTAGTTCTGTTATCTTCTCAGGTGTATGATTATCGATTGAGGACCCAGGAGGGATGGGTTCGCCAGTTTCCCAGTCTAGCAACTTTTTTTTTGAGGGACGAATGGCAGCATGACACAATATACCTGCTGGGGTTACGCCATCCATTCTTGCTGAACCTTCCTGCCACAATATTTGTCCCGTTTGGGCATCCATCACTGTAATTCCCTCAAGAACGGGCATGTCTGGCGTGGCATAGCCCTGAATTACCAAATATTTTTCATAAACCGATGAGAGAGAAAACCACCAGGGATGAGGCAGTTCAACGGATATTATTTCATTTGCCTGATAAATTGGGATTATAAAAATAGCTGCTGTTCTTTTTTCGGTGCGGACTTCTGCTGCTAGCATTTGTGAAGCGGTAACAGGAAGGCACTTCCACAGCTTCCCTGGTAACTTGATGGTGGTTATCCCATTTGATTGGCTCACAATTTTTGGAAAAAACAACATATTTTCTAAGTATAAATACGTAATCAATTACTGAAGAAGCTATACAAATTTCGTCAAAGCCTGCCATTTTGTTAACTCTAATGAAGAAATAGTTAAACAAAATTTGCAAAAGAAAATAAAGTATGTAACTTGTAAATGGTGCAAATAGCTGATATATAATAATTTAAATAGAGTTTTAA
>JBCDIQ010000537.1:0-3251 GCA_039024295.1 Bacteroidota bacterium
AGTACTTATCCATTAAAAATCCTATGTCTGACTTGTTCAACCTCGAACGTTATTTCCTCCATTGATATCCTATCTGTTTTAAAGGCCAATAATAATTCTGTCAGTTTGGAACCAATGGCTTCCTTCTCTAATTCTTGAGAAATTCTAATCTTCTGTTCATTTGGTAAACTTTTGACCAAACTCAGAATCTGAGAGAATGAAAGGTCCATTTCTAAATGATCTACTTAAAAGTACGAATTTATTACACCTATGTTATTCTGGCTTTAAAGGATTAATTATCCCAACCCCCGTTCTGCCACCTCCTTATCCACTGCCTGTTTATGCAAGGTATTCCTCCCCGCTATCGGCACATACACCAAGGGAAGAAAGGTCAGCAGCCCAAACCCATTATTTACGGAGCTGTAAATGGCAATACCTGCCAACATTCCGACAACAACTGCATCAAAGATGAAGGCCTTTTTTGCCTTTTTCGCAGCTTCTAATAATTCTTGATCGGTTAAAACGGCTATTTCTTCTAATTTCATGAATTGAAATAAAGGAAGATTTTTGTTTCCAACAAGTTCCCCTATCATTGGCAACATCTTCCTTTATTTCCTACAGATTATAAACCTACCACTTACTCAGGGCTGGCATAGAAATCTGCCACAGAGTTGGTATAGATGCAGTAATCTTCCACTTTCAGGTCCCAATAACCAACATGGGTAAGGGGTTCTGCTTCCAAAGGAACCAGCATCATGGATTCCTTGCCGTCCAAGGTGTAAGTTGTTTCTGCCCCATATCGGTTGTCCAAGCTGGTATCTAGATAGAACAGGTAGTCATAAATGAAGTTGATGTATCTCTTTTTGGAGATTTCTTCTTCGGATAGGGTAGTTAGCTCAAATTCATCAAAATTGTTGTTGATGGCATCCTGGAATTCAACCGCATTCAACGGTACACCGTCCAAAGTTGGCATCACATTGAATTGGCCGTCCAGGAATATCCATTTATTCAGGTCATTTAGATACACTTCTGTTGCCACGTGACCGGGAGAGCTTTTTCTATGGGCCGCATCTTCCGTTTTCAGGTATACCGTGCGTGCGTGATAGCCGAGGGCATTCAACTGGTCTCTCAGAACAATGGCATATGCGAAACAAGGAAATCGTTGTCCCTCCTCGGCTTCCTTCAGAATGGTGATGGCATCGTTTTTTGAAGGAGAATTCATGCCGTTATGCTTCCAGCGGGTGTGTGTCCAGTTCAAAACTGCGAGCACAACGTCCATGTCGCTCATGTCATCCTTGAGAAAGGATAGGGGATATCCCTTTTTCAGGTTGGTTAAATATGCACTTTCTTCAACTTGGTATTTTACCTGAAGGTCCGAAATGCGTGAAGAATCAAATGCTAGGGAATTGGTCTGGAAAGGGATTCCTTGGATAATGGTATGTGCATATTCACTAACGCCCATTTTGATGTAAAAGCTTTTAGTAGCATTGACGCTTAAGTCAAATTTGATGCTGTCCACATCCGTTTTGAATTCGAAGGATTCTACCTTGTTGTAGCAGGTGAGCTTCAATGTATCGTGCGCCACTTCAGGGGCAATTCTCCAACCTCCTTTGTACCAACGATCTCCAATTCTGTATTCAGAGTAGTCTGTTTTGGCGATAATAACCGGACTATTATTGTAGGTAAGGGTTTGAGAAAAGCTGGAATTAGTCACAGCAAATAGTAGCACAAGGACAAGCAAAGTTAACTTTTTCATAGGGTTTGTTGATTTTGCACCTAAAAGACACCTAATTTAAGACATATGTTGCATCTTGCATGTGTGAAAAAGCCTACCTTATTGAACTATTCAGGAATTCTCTCCTCGTCCATCTAGTCCCTATCACATCGGCTGCTGCTGCGTAACACAATGCACCATGCCCCCATTTTCATATAGGTTCCTCACATCAATGCCTACGATAGTTTTGTTTGGATAGAGAGATTGAATTATCTCATTGGCAACTTGATCGTTGGGGTCGTTATAATTGGGTACCAGAACCACTGTATTGGCAATGTAATAGTTGACATAGGAGCCTTTATAGCCAAGGTCCGTGCCATCGGTTTTTTTGACCGTCTGCTGGGTTAGCGGAACTTTCACAAATGAATAGGCGATTCCTTGCTTGTTTTTAGCGTCATATAGCTTGTTGATGTCACTTGGCAGTACATCAAATTCCAACAGGTCGTCTCTATCCATGGTCACGATGGTGGTGGAATTGCCAAATCGGGCAAAACCGTCAATATGTTGATCGGTCAGTTCAAGTCCTGCCTGCCCGTCTAGCCAAATGAAATGGGTGACCCCGAGGTATTGCTTAAATATACCCTCGGCTTCCACTTGCGTCATCCCTGGATTGCGGTTGGCGTTCAAGATCGAGCTTTTACACGCCATTAAGGCTCCATGTCCATCGATCTCCACACTTCCCCCTTCATTGATCATGGTCTGGTTCAGGTCAACCACCGGCCGATCTTGCTCAGCTCCAATTTTGGTAGGGATGCGGTTGCAGTTATCGAATTCTATCGGGTATCCCGTTTCTTCATCCATTTTTTCTCCCCAGCCATTGAACCCCCAATCCTGGATCACCAGGTTATTGTCCTTGTCTCTCACGTAGATGGGGCCATTGTCTCGCACCCAAACATCATCGGTCTTGTATTTCCTGAAATCAACTCTGTCCAATGGAATTCCTGCGTCCTCTAGCAACCTCTTGATACGGTTCTGCTCTCGTTCATCATATGCAATGATGTGCACATTTTCACTTGTAACCAGGGCTTCTGTCATGGCCACCCAGGTCGGGTCCACGCTATTCCGGTAGGCCATTCCGTATTGGTGGTGGTGCGGCCATTGGAGCCAGGTGCCCTCGTTGGGTTCACTTTCCTCGGGCATGGTGTACATGATTTCTATCACATCCAGATTAGGTTCCTCGAAGTCATTGCAGGAGAAAAACAGAGGAAGGAATACAATTAGAATGATCATTTCTTTATTCATATTGGCCAAAACTGAAATATAGGCTTGAAGATTTGGAGAGAAAACGTCAGGTTAATTACGCACAGTATGTTTTAATCCCAACCCGGCCCCAATCTTTCGAATTTTTCATTAGCCAATATATTCCAATCAGAATGACTTAAGGGGTCTTCCCCAGCCTCCAAAAGTTTATTTACTGACAAGAGTCGTGTTAGTATCTCCGGCGTTAATGTGGAATAATCTTACTTTTTTTTTATAAATTTTTAATATAACAACAACA
>JBCDIQ010000538.1:0-3202 GCA_039024295.1 Bacteroidota bacterium
GTAGAATGTCAGTGATGGTTTCCCGTTCAAGTACGTTGGGGTTTACCCCTGAAGAGCGAAAAGTAGATACTATCTCGCCTTTTTTAATCAGCCGCCATTCGGTTTTGGTAGAGCCACTCTCAGCAATGAGCATACGGTTCTGTGGTTTTGCAGATGTGTAGATTAAGGGATTAAGCTACAAAGATAATTGTTCTCACGAAAAAGGCTGTGGGGATTTTTCTGGTGCAAATGGAGTTGTGAAGGGCCTTCCGTAAAGAAGGTACGAACCAATCCCTTCAGCGGAAGGAAAATAGGTTATGGGGTTATCCTTCGTTCTCAGCCAGACTTAAAAGAATTATTCAACTTGGTAATCCCCCCGGTTTAAGCTTCTTTGATAAACCTCAACAATTGCCGTACCTGATTCAGGAAGGCCGCATCTTCTGAAAGCGTGGCCATCTTTTGTTCTGTTTCTTTGACGATAAGTTGTTGCTTGTTAAGCATTTCATCGTGCCAATTTTGGACTCGCTGATGTAATTTTTGCATATCCTGCTCTTGTGTCAGCCGCATTTTACTGGCGTTTTCCAGGTCTTTTTTGAACTGATCTATTTGATCATTTATTACTTTTACCTTCTTTTTTAACTCAACCACATCTTTTCGTGGATAATGGATGCGCTCCTGCATTTGTGATAAACGATAATTCAGGTATTCATACAGCCGCACGGAAGGCCGCAAGGCGGTAAGTAACAAGGCCGCACCTGCACCGTAGTAACCGACCACACTGATGCCGCTTTCTGCGAGGAAATAAAAGCCTACAAAAGAGCCAAGATGTAACAGGATAGCAACTATAAGGTAAGTGCGAGATATTTTTCGGGCATCTGTCATGTCCTGTTCCCGCACTTCTATTTCTGAATCTTTGGAGTCTTTCCCATCTGTCAGAACTTCCTTTGCCTTGAAATGGAGATTCCAGGGAACGGTTGTTATGAGGACCAGCCACCAAAAAAGGGTAACGCTAATGACCCAATCCAGAAAGGTAAAGGGCAAATTGGTCCAGTGAAGGATACCAAAAACCAACAATGTCAGCAAAACGATCGCGACGAAGGGAATAGCAAATGTATTTTTCATGGTTATGGAAAAAATTGTGCTGCCTACATGAATTCACCGAATGAAGCCCTTGTCAAGAACAGGCCCTCAATCAAGGTTTCAGCAGGAAACAGGAGCCGCTTTCACGGCTCCTTTAGCGAAAAAATTTAGAGAATTGGGGATTTCACGACAGAAGAATTTTCACTGAGAAACTTCTCTGTCTTGGCACTTTCGACCTTGTTGATGAATTTTTCTGCCTCATGGCGGTCGCGTACCACTTTGGCCAAGGTAAAGCAGGCAGTCACGCTGAATAAATACGCAATGCCTAAAAATCCTTTTACCGCCAGCTCAACTTCCATGTAAATAAGCCCAATGGACATACCGACAAATGCCAGTAAAAAGGAGATCCATGCCAACGCATAAAAGGCTTTCGAATTCTGGTTTTCATAAATGTATCTACTCATCGTAATTTAGGTTAGAGATGAAGGTTGATTACGATGATAAGATCAGAGGAAATCGAAGGCTCATCAAGGGACTATTGGCAGTGGTCCCCAGGTGGTCCCCTACCCTACTTTCAATTGGTCCAGTATTTCCTCCACGGCTGTTGTTACATGACGATATTTTTCCGGGTTTAGGCTGATTTTGGAACTCATCTTTTTGAGGGAGTTAGGGGTAAGGGTTTCCCCACCAAAGCCTGCGATGCGTTTTTCAGCAAGAGAGAAATATCCCTTATTACCAGAAGTGCCGATATAATTGAGGGAACGAAGGCGGTAGAGTAAATACGCCAGTTCGTATTTACGGGACAGGTTGAAGACCACTTGTTCATTGCTGTCAGAACTGAATAATTTATCGAAATTCTGCTGCTTCCTGATCCAACCAATATCCTTGAGTGCCCAGGTAAGCAAACCAATGTTGGCTTTGTTGTTCCAAATCAGGGTTGGTTCAATCTTGTGTGCCTGCTTCGTTGCTTCTGGGGATAATATCTCAGCCAGTTGGACCATGTGAGCGATTGGAAGCAAAGTTTCCATCCTCGCTTTATCAAATTCGAAGAGCTCAGCAGTGGTTTGCAAGGCTTCATGTACCGAATTCAAGATGTTAACTGCACTTTGTGGGAATTGAATCACCAGTCCGTTTAAAAGCTGGAGGGCTAAGGAAGAGACATGCCCCTGCAGGGTTTGCTTGGTTTCCAGGTGTTCCATCAGGTCAATCTTACGGTCTATGGCGACCAATAAATTAGAACTGAGGGTCGAGATCAAAGAAACAGGCGGATTCAACACCTGTCCCTTGGCCTGCTGGAGGGCTGCTTCCAGTTTACCAACGGCCTTTTCAAGGACATCATAGATGCCCAGTCGATCAAACTCTGCCTGTAGGATCATGCACACATGATCAGATTGATGCTTCTGAATTATCTCGTAAAAGTTTGCCACGGTCATATCTTCTGGATTAGTCGTTCCTGGTTACAGCCTACTTTTGAGGGACCTCTAGCCTTTGTATTCCCAAAAGGGTATATACTACTTACCCTAAGCATACGGCAGTTTGGGAATTGGTGGCTGGATTTTTGAGATTTTTTTGATCGTATGAATGGGAATGGTGCTAATTTTTACACGCTAGATTCCCCATATTGATACCCTTGTAGCTTTCATTTTGTCTTTTATCATGAAATGGATTTTTTCCATTGATAAGTACCTTTTGCAATACTTGCGCTTTATTTTAGGCCCTGATGGTGACGAATGATCACAAAATCAACTACATTTTCCTGTGTCTATTGACCTTATTGTCCAATTGCACAATACCTCCCAAAAAGGAGATTCCAAAAGAAAAGGAATTAGATTTTGGTGCATTTAAGGTCACGGTCCCAGGGTCATGGAATCCATATGCTATGCAAGGAGTTGATAGCTATGTTGGCGGAATGACTGATGGAATCGATACCTTATCGTTTGATTATGGATTTTACTCAAATGACCTTCAGACTTCTAAGTCCAGTAGACAGCTAATTGCAATTGATACAATCAATGGGAAAATCGCATTTATTACCAGACCTCAAAGGCCCAGAAGAGGAATTACAGGAATTTTTATTGAAAAAGCCGGGAGGCCGAATAAATTCAATTTAAAGGGAAGGGATATCGTAAATGAGGAGGTTGCA
>JBCDIQ010000539.1:0-3202 GCA_039024295.1 Bacteroidota bacterium
CGTCGAGCCGGCCGCTGTCGCGGACATGCTGCCGGCGATCAACGATGCGCTTGAACTCAGCTGGCTGGCGACGGCTCTGCGCAGCTACGTCCCTGATTCTTCATCTACGACTGGAGCGGTATGAACAGAAATTCGTGGAAATCCACGATTTTTCCCGATAATGTTATACCACTCAAATTCTCCGGTAGTCCCGTTTATTTTCGCCAAATAGCAGGCAGTCGTATCTCTAAGATTGAAAGAATTATTCCCTAAAATCAACAGCCGCTCTGCTATTCCGGCTACGACCACATCACCGTTTGCATCAAGGGTCCATAGCGCACTGGGTCTATTTCGCTTACTAACCAAGTCTTCCACTCCCCCGAAAGAGGTCTGCCACAACACCTCTCCATTTTCATCCGTCTTGACCAAGATATCCGCCCCATTTAAGGAGTCTATGACCTTGGAGTGGCTAGAGTAAAGCCATCTACCAAGTGCTCCTTTATCCTCTTCGAATCCCAGAAATACACTTCCATCTCTTCCTACTTCGAGTTTACGGGGTTGTGAGTATGTCCAGAATTCTGACCCCCTATATCTCCCACTTGTTGCGGTGAGAAATTCACGGTACCACGTCTTAGGATTTGGATCGGGTGATTCTTGAAAAATAACTGGAGAGCTTTGAAGGTCTATCTTTTTCAGGATGGTCTCTTCTTCCTCATTTTCAAACCAGTACAGCTTATTATTTGCGTAGAAGAGAGCATTAAAATCGTAGGGATTCTTAATTTTTGCCAGTGCCTTTGATTGATTTCTTGAGATTTGATACAGATAATAATGGGAGTCTTTTCCATTTGTAAATACACTGTATACAACAGAATCCCCTAGGGTAAGGATCCGTTGGCTACCCGGATTAAATCTATAAGGCGGAAGGGAAGGCTGGGGGTCACCCGTAAGGTCATTGAACAATTCCACACTATCTTCTTCATTCAGAAAACCCAACTCAAGACCAGCTTTAAGAGAATAAGTAGATAAAATTCGATCTGAATAAGGAAACAGGTCCCAGGCAAGCGTATCTCCAAACTCAGCGGCTAATGGAACTTTTGTTAATTGGCCCGGAGAATCCATTCTGCCTATCAATCGACCATCTGTCCCTCCTCCATAGAGCATAAATTTTTCTCCAAAAAATGAAATGGAAGCAATTTCATATCCTGTTAAAAACTCTCCCTGTTGGGTTCCGTCAGCATTTGTGTAAATTAAATTCGCAGTATTAGTGGAGTCTTTATATGCTAAATAGAACCGCTCACCATCATGTCCTGCAAATCTAAAAGGGCCCTTCACTCCTAGGTAATAAGACCTTTGTCCAGAAATTTCTATCACCTTGGTTGGGGTTCCCCCAACTTTATATCCCAAAATTTCAGATGTTCCCAATTCTGGAGACATAATCATGATGAGTTCATCTCCTTTTGCTACCAACCCACTGTAGGGATAGTCTGATTCGTGAATAACTTGAGTACCACTATCAGTCCCATCACTCTCCCATACTACGTATTTACCGTTGATGTACCCAGTGACATAGTATCTCCCATCACCAAATGTTGCAAATTCGGGGATATACCTAAGGGGAGGGATATATTCATTTATAACTTTTGAAAGCGTCTGCTGACCATCGGGCCTGAGAAAATTCAGGTAATGTTCTCCTTCTCCATATGTCGCTCCTTGCAAGTAGTCGGTGTAAAAGACTCCTTCCGGGGCAAACTGTACATTTTTAGGCTCGTCAATGGCGTCTTTTAGCACCTGCCGATCACCAGTTTCCAATTGAAAAGAAATAAACCTACCAAATCTGAAATTAACATAAGGGGTAAACAGCAGCACCCGATTTTCATATACTCGGAATTGAGACCATTCGTCTATTTCATCTGTTGAACGAGCTAAATCCTGAACCTGACCACTACATGGGATACAGGTAAAAAGGAATAAAAATGACATTAGGAGTTGGAAAGGGGTAGATTTTCTCATGTTAATGAAAAGATTGAAGGTTAGTTCTCGAAAATCCAATGATTGAGGGCAATCATTAAATGTCAAATGATACATATGTAAAACAGCGCAATATGATCATTGTTAACACATAGACTAGTTTTACTATTTAGCTGAAGCATTCCAGTTATTTCCTAACAGAAAATTATTATCTCGGCTTCTCCCCCATTATGAAAGGGTGTTGATTTGTTGGGTTAGTTTATTGAGCGAATGGCTATGTCAGTCGACCTTTCATAAAAACAGATTTTATTGTGATAATCCTTTTCTCGTAGCGAACTTTAATGCCTCAGATTCGTCCTCCTAACACATATGGCCACAAGCAAGCAGGATATTCTCAACCAGTTCAAGATTAGCCGGATAATCTGGCCGATTCTCATCGGCCTATTGGTGGTGGGCTATATGTTTGTCCAGGACCTAAGGTCTGATTCCACCAATATACAGGAAGCAATTCAAGCGATTGACTGGAAAGGGCAAACTTTTTTGTGGTTGGGAGCTGCCCTGGTGATGATGGTGTTACGGGATGTGGCCTACATTTGGCGAATGCGGTTGCTCACAGAAAAGGAAATGAGTTGGAGGGCCTGCTTCGAAGTGACCATGCTATGGGAGTTTGCCTCTGCTGCCACGCCTTCTATTGTAGGAGGAACTGCGGTAGCAGTCTTCATGTTCATCAAAGAAAAGATTTCAGCAGGGAAAAGTGCCGCCATTGTGTTCATCACCATCTTTTTGGATGAATTTTACTACCTGGCTATTCTCCCTATCGCCATCATTTTTGCAGGCAACAGCAATATGTTTGCAACCCTTCAGGGAACTTCTGGTGCAGGTGCGGTGTTTGGCAGCAGCGTGATCGCAAGCTTCTGGATCGCCTATGGAGCCATTTTGGCGTATGTGACTTTTCTGGCCCTTGGCCTTTTTGTGAAGCCGCAGGCCATTCATATGCTAATCAAGAAACTATTCCTAACCAAGCTATTGTACCGCTGGCGTTTTGGGGCCTTTCGGACTGCTGATGATTTATTAAATGCCTCTCGACAATATCGAAGAAAACCCTTTAAATTCTGGTTAGCTGCCGGTGTTTCTACCTTACTGGCCTGGATGTCCCGCTATTTGGTGCTCAATTGTATCTTGGCGGCCTTTGCCACCGCAGCTCTTGGCTTGACAGACCATGTTATCATCTATGCACGACAAGCTGTTCTTTTCA
>JBCDIQ010000540.1:0-3201 GCA_039024295.1 Bacteroidota bacterium
AAAGGCTAATCTACCCTGTGAAATTCTCGTGTAAGAATTTAGGGATGAATAGGTGCAATCGGAAAGTTGAAAACTTTAGTTTGTGAAAGAAAAAATGGGACACTGATATGATGGAGCCAATTGTTGCTGAAACCCAAGTTTTCATCGTCGAAGACGAGCCTTTATTGTTAAGGCAGATCCAGCGAATGCTCCAACTTCAGGGGATTGGAATAAAAGGAGCATTTCAAACGGGAGAAAGTTTATTGGAGGCTTTGAGGGAAGAAAGCCCTCATATTATCCTGATGGATATTTCATTAAAAGGTACCTTGGACGGCATAGAAACAGCTGAGCAGGTCCACCTGTTAAAAGATATTCCCATTGTATTCATGACGGCAAGCCAGGACCCAGCCCTATTTGAGCGGGCCAAGGTATCTGACCCTTTTGGCTTTATCTTAAAGCCTTTTAAGCCGCGTGAGTTGGTGCTGACCCTTCAGATTGCGCTGCATAAGCACAAATTTGAGAAAAAACTACGGGAGCAGGAATCCAGGTTGAGCACTACGCTCCAATCCATTTCCGATGGGGTCATTACCACCAATGAGTACCTGGAAATTGAGGTGATGAATGTGGCGGCAGAACACCTATTTGGCAAAGTACATACTGATGGGGTCCCTTTGTCCCTTCATCAGATATTCGACAGTCAGCCACCTGCATGCAGTGCCAAGGTGGTTTCCCTGGCGATTGATGCACTGACCAAAGCAGCCTCTGTGACCTCGGAGGTGCCCCTGAAACTTTCGGCACCAGAAAAACACTTGGAAGTCACGGTTACCCCTGTCATAGAGCCAGGACATTCGCCAAAAGGCGTTGTGTTGGTATTTCATGACTTGACACGCCAGAAACAAGATGAACGGAGGCTTTTTGAGGCCAATCAAAAGTTGGAACAAAAAGTTGAGGAACGTACCCGTGAGCTAGAACGCACCATTGTGGAGTTGAAACAATTTGCTTATGTAGCCTCTCACGACTTACGTGAGCCGATCCGGGTGATTGTCAGTTTTATTCAGCTACTTCAAAAAAGCCTGGAGGGGAAACTGGATGACGAGCAGAAGAGTTTCATGCAATTTGCCTATGACGGAGCCATCAGGATGCAGGGATTACTCAGTGCAATCCTCAGGTATTCTCGGGTTCAAACGCGCCAGCGTGAGTACCGCATAAGTTCCGTTGCTTCTATTATTCAGGATGCTTGCAAAAATTTGTACCGAAAAATAGAAGATGCGGGGGCAAAAATAGAAGTGGAGGAAATGCCGGAGATAGAAGTTGACGAAACCCAGATCACCCAAGTATTTCAAAACTTGATTGGGAATGGCATCAAATTTTGCCAAACAAGGACCCCTGAGGTGACCATTGTGGCCAAGGATCAAGGAGATCAGGTTCTGTTCCAGGTATCTGATAACGGAATTGGAATTGAGAAGAAATACGAAGAAAAAATCTTCCAAATGTTTCAGCGGCTAAACGCGCAGTCTGAATTTGAGGGAAATGGACTCGGATTAGCCATTTGCAAAGGGATCATCGAACGGCATGGAGGAGATATATGGCTTGAGTCCACCCCAGGAGCAGGCACCACCTTTTTCTTTACCCTACCCAAAACCCAATTGTCTTAGGGGAGTTTTCTGGACCAAGGTTCTGGCCTTTAATTAGCCCATTGAGAAATCGGAATTACCCGTGCCAGTCGAAGTCGCCTGATTTTCCCATTAGGTAGATGTCGATCATAACCGATAAGGCCCATGCCTTTTGCAAAGTAGCTGTCCTGTCGGTAGGTAATCATTCCGTCGCCCACCCTGACTTTGTAGGTGTCTAGCAGGCAGTGAACCCGTTCACTTCGGTCCATGAACAACAGCTTTTTCTTCCCGTCATATCGACGGGTTTTCTCCAGGGTGACCGCTCGTCCATTTTGTTGATAAACCACCTCATAAGCATAGGGAATTTTAGGTTTCCATTGGAACATCTCCTTTTTTAACTTATTGCTATTTTCCCGGTATGTACCTCCTTCATTTCGTGCGATCGGGTAGAAATAAGCCAGTTCGCTACCACTTTCGGTAAAGGTTTCCAGGGTAACGTTGAACAGCTTCTTCCGAAAATTATAGCGTTTGATCAAGAGACGATTTTGCTCGGGAGCAGCCTCAATTTTCAGATATACATCCTCTTGTGAGTTGCCCAGGCACTTTAAATGGTACACCACGGGCGTTTCGAACTTTTCGAGGGGATAGTAGTACGGTTTTAACTTAGGAGGACCCACCATGGTGATTCCCACAATTAGCCAACTGATCCAGATCGTGTTCATGTCGATTCGTCTTTGCGGCAGAAAGTTACACAAAATCTTAATTCCCTCATTTCGGCATGATTTTTTCCTGTGAATTATGGAATTCACCTGATGAATCAGTCACCTTAATACATAGGCAGACATATAATGCCGTAGTTCTTAATTTTTTGCGTCATGAAAGCCATACCCTACCTCGTTATTGTCCTTATGCTCCTGATCTTGGGGCTATCAGAATGCCAGCGTCCTAAGGAGATTGTGTTGTCTCCTTTGCCAACGCAAGTTCAGGCGGATAGCCTGGATGCTGCTCGTTGGGCGAGGAATTAGCATATTTACAAAGTTACTATGGGGGATTGCTAGATTTTCGAATGCCTATCTCTCGTTGCACCTTATAAATCGTGTTTTTCACTCATACCTGTGAATCAAGTGAACTTTCTGTAATCGCTCTCCACCACCAAAAGAAGCATTTACCCCTCCATTCTGCACCCTTACTTCTTCTATACATCTTCCAAGCCTGTCATAGGAAAATTTCTGAAACTCACGCATGGTGCCGTCCAGGCTTCGTTTTTCCACATGTATCAATTCATCCTTAGGGTTGTATTCGTATGTTATCCTTTCAGAGAATTGGCCATTTGAGAAATCTTTCGTTTTACTGTTGGTAAGGGTTTCTCCGTTATATTCATTTTCAATTTCCAGCATCAATTGTTCATTGGCATTCCATTGGCGGTGATGTAGCACTCGACCCTTGCTGTCATACAAACTATTTTGGATCGCGTACAACTCATTGGAGGAATCATAAAATTCAATGATTTCTTCGTTGGCTAAGGTGTCCTTTTGAAAGAGTTGAATTTCGATGAGCACTCCATGGCTATAGAATTCATTTCTATAATTCTTCTCATCGCCCATATGAA
>JBCDIQ010000541.1:0-3199 GCA_039024295.1 Bacteroidota bacterium
GACTGATACAAAGGTGCATGTATTTCATTTAAATAAAAATACAATAAAATGAATTTTATAACTACTAAATTAAATGCGCCTCTGTGGCTCCGTTCCCATATGCAGAAGGGTCTGCCTTTGCAAAAGACCGAACCTGGGCGTGTTCCTTCAATTTCTTCCGGACTTCCGTTTTAAGTACCCCTGTTCCCACTCCATGAATAAAAATCAGCTTCCCAATATTACCTATTACCGCATCAGAAAGGGCTTTATCTACCGTTTCAAGTTGCTTGGTGAGCATATCGCCGGCCGACATACGATGGGGATATTCTACCAACTCCTCAATGTGCAGGTCTATCACCTTGACTCCTTTTGCCACAGGCGCATCCCCTTTTACCCGAAGAAATTCATGGGTATTAAAATTGGTTACGGAATGGTCAATTTCTTTCTTTTTGAGGTTGATCAGCCACCCTTCATCTGAAAGCATGCTCAGAAATTCTGGCTCTTCTACCAGACGCTCTTTGTGCCACTTCAATTCATGCACTTCAACGGCTACCGGTGGACCACTGTTTTCTTTGAAGGGAATAAGCTGAAAGTATAGTCCCTTTAATTGCTTCAATTCATCCGCACTCACTGAAAAAAGGAATTCTTTTTTTCCGGCACGAACCACCCCATGCGCACGGCAGCGATATTTATGCTTAACCTTTGGGTAGCAGGTGTAGAGGTAGTCCTGAGATTCTGGATTAAGCAGAAATAGTTTTATCCCCTCGGATGGGCTACCAGTTACTGCCAGGCTCAATTCAAACAATTGGGTCCCGAGAGGACCTGAGAACCCAGGCTCCGAATCATCTGGAACTTCTGGCTGTACGTATTCATATTCTGAAGCATCAATGGGAATGATTTCGCTGATGTGAACATCGATGGGAAAGTCATCTCCTAAGTCCACTTCCACATGGTGCTTGTCGACAAGCGTGGTAACGGTCCCCTCGCCGGAATCGTGAAGCATGCGTACTTTTTGGCCGATATAAAACTGCATGGATGAGATTTTTTAGCTGGAAAAATCCTTTTATTTTTACCGTATTACCCACAAATCTAATTCATTATTTGGCATGAAAAGGAATATTATCGGCCTCATGTTGACAATTTTGATCTGCTATGGTCAACTTTTGGGGCAGGGGATCAAGTTTGATGAGACCAATCATAATTTTGGAAATGTGCCCGAAGGCCCACCAGCCAAGCACACCTTTACCTTTACCAATGTGACGGACTCAGCCCTGAAGCTGACCTATGTAAAAGCTTCCTGCGGATGTACCACCCCTAGCTGGACCCGTGAAGAAATCGCTCCGGGAGCAACCGGTAAGATTGATGTTGCCTACAACACCAAGGGCCGCCCAGGTAGAATCAATAAAACGGTGACCGTGAAAACCAGCTCTGGCGAACAGCCTGTTTTTCTCCGTATTACCGGGAAAGTCGAAAAGGTAACGGCTGAGGCACCCCCTCCGCCTCCACCTCCAGCACCAAAAGAGGACATCAAAACCACTGTTCACTTTCACAAGGACGCCTTTAAGCTGGATGCAGATGCAAAGGCAGAGTTGGACAAATTTGTTACCAACTACCAGGCACAAAAGGGCAGTTCCATTACCTTAAAAGGGCATACCGACAGTGATGGTGGTGCCAACCTGAACAAAATTGTTTCAGAAAAGCGTGCGGTCAAGGTAAAAGACTACCTGATGGAAAAAGGAATTCCTGAAGGCCAAATCACCACCATCGGTGCTGGTGAAACGGAACTGATCAATGAGGAAAAAACAACTGCCGAAAAACGGCAAAACCGTCGAGTGGAAATAGTCGGGCGGTAGAAAAATAATGACCACGTTATATGTTAACCTTGACGAGGTTTTGAACCTCGTCAAGGTTTTTTAGTACTTCGCTCCCAGCACTGTACTTCTGTAAGAGAATAGGTTTACCAAGATGGCTATCAGAATGGTAAAGGACAGCAGCGAAGAGCCGCCATAACTAAAAAAGGGAAGCGGAATACCGATAACCGGTACCAGTCCCACGGTCATTCCTACGTTGATGAGTACGTGAAAAAACAGAATGGAAATCACACTATAGCCATATATTCGGGCATAACGCGTTTTAGAGTTCTCCGCGATAAACCTTAAGCGGAGAATAAGCCCAAAAAATAGCAGCAAGACGAATGTAGAGCCGATCCAACCGAGTTCTTCCCCAATGGTGCAGAATATAAAATCGGTTACCTGCTTGGGGACAAATTTATATTTGGTGTAGTTACCGTCCAGGAAACCCTTTCCCATGATGCCTCCAGATCCGATGGCAATTTTAGATTGGATCACGTTGTACCCACTTCCACTCGGATCAATTTCAGGATTAAACAATACTTTCAGCCGGATCTGCTGGTGTGGCTGAAGCTTAGATACCAGAAATTGCGTACTGAACGCCAACGTACTGAAAAAGGCAAATGCGACAAGATGGATTAGCAGCAAGCTTATGATCTTTTTACGGTCAAATAAAACAAGGAAGGAAATCACGCTGAGGCCAAATACGATCCCTACCACGATCCATGCTTGTTCTAACCATAGGCTAAGCAGTGCTACAACAGCAACTAAAATTAAAAAGATAGGGATGACTGGATGTTGTCCTTCCCGGAAAAATACAATCATAAAGCTCCCAAATACCAAAGCAGAACCGGTGTCGTTTTGCAAAATGATGATAAGTGCAGGGACCACAATAATGAGCCCAGCGATGATCGAATCTTTTGGATTGCTAAGCGAAAAATTCAGCTTGGACATGTACTTGGCCAGGGCCATAGCAGTGGCTGTTTTGGCCAACTCCGAAGGCTGAAACTGGAAGCCTCCAATTATGAGCCAACTTTTGGCACCGTTTACCTCTTTCCCAAAAATCAATACAAGGAGCAACAACGCTATTGCCCCTCCATAGAACAGGTAGCTCACTGCTTCCAGGAACCGGTTGTCCAGGGACATGATCACCATTGCAGCTACCAACGAAATCCCAATCCACAGAAACTGACGCCCGTGGTTGTAATTCAAGTCAAAAGGATCTGTACCCCCACTAGTTGACGAAACCGCATAAATGGTCATCCACCCCATTAACGCCAGCGCGAGGTAGAGAAAAAGGGTCAATAGGTCAAATTTGAATGCGTTGCGGTTCATAAAAAAGTCGGCTCTGGCACCATAATTAATTTTCA
>JBCDIQ010000542.1:0-3193 GCA_039024295.1 Bacteroidota bacterium
AAGATACACATTTTTAGCCAAATTTGCTAGAAAAACTAAACACAATTAATTGAAAATCAATTGATTATTAGTTGTTCAGCAGGCCCTACTTAGGGGTTTTATCCAAAGAGGAGCCAGTACGAGAAAGAAAGGCTTTTGTCGGGCAAAGGAATTGAAAATTTTATTACAATGTTATATTTTATGCCGATGATGTACTGAATACTAAACGATATTCTTCAAAAGATAAGACTTGGCCTTTTTTAGTTGCTGCCAGAAATGGAATAGGCTAATTAGGAGTAGGCTAACAGAAATGGTTTACTTAGCGCTCAAATGTTAAGAGAAAAAGTTAAAACCTGTTGATTATCGATGCCCTACTGGTCCAAAATAGAAATCTTCCGATAGGCTTGATATCCGTTTTTACCTTCTTCACTTAACATCAGGTAATAAATGCCGGGTTGCAAGTTGACCTGAAGGGGCAGCTGGGTATAGCTAGGAAAAACTGCTATATTTTTTCGGTAAAATTCTCTTCCTGCCAAATCGATCAAACGAATGTTTGCCTTTGTGATATTTCCCCGGTTAATAATGGAAAGGGTGAAATTTCCATCGTTGGGGTTGGGGTAAACCTTCAAGTCATTCTCCCCAAAAAACTCCTGGGTCAAGGAGGGGCCTAACTCAGCTCCGGTTAACTGGTTATAAGCATTCACTCCATTTGGCACACCATATCCAAAACGGTCACTGGGCTGATCATACCGGTCTGCAGACTGGATCAGTGCATCATACAATTCCATGTTGGAGGTAGACGGGGCTGCTTGCAACAGGCAGGCAGCCAAGCCAGATACCAATGGGCATGAAAAAGAAGTTCCATCCCCACGCAATACTTCATTTCGCCTCACGCTGTAAATAAAAGTTCTCCGGCCCATCGCCACCAGATCGGGTTTTACCTGGCCATCGGCTGAGGGGCCAACAGAACTAAAGGGGGCATAATCTCTCAACTGGTCTACAGCCCCAACTGCGATAACTGAATCCCCATCTGCTGGAGCCGTGATGCCATTGCTGCCGCTGTTCCCGGCGGAGGTAATCACCACAATGCCCTTGGATGCAGCAATATCCGCAGCCCTGGTGATGATGGTGGTATTGCCATCTAACTGCTCGCGGGTGTAATCGCCTTCCCCTGGATCAAAATCGAAATATCCAAGCGAGCTAGTGATGATATTGGCCCCGAGGCTATCTGCCAGTTCCGCAGCAGCCAGCCAGTTGTCCTCTTCACGGTGGGACTCATTCAAATCATCTTCTGTTCGAAACAGCAGGTAGGATGCATCTGGTGCAGCCCCCATGAGTTGTCCAGGAATGCGAGCTGCCAGGACCGAAAGTACCAAGCTGCCATGGCGACATGTCCCCTCACAAGGCTCAAAAACAGAATGTCCAGGCTCAACAAAATCCCGGGTGAATAACACCCCATCCCGCTCCATCAAATGTGCAAAGGGGCTTTCCTGGTTGATTTCCAAAAAGCCGTTGTCCATCACCGCTATCACCACTCCTTGACCAGTATAGCCTCGTGCGTGTAACTTGTCCAAGCCTAGCATGCTCAGCTGAATTCGATAGGTATCCAAATCTTCTTTAGGGTCGCCTTCGTGGGTACTGGTGATTTGGCTTCGGGCTACCTTCTGCACACCCTTCACAAAGGGCAATGCCAAAACTTTTGTTTTCTGGGCTTCATCCATTGTCACCGATACTGCATTGATCCATCTTGAAGCATGGTGAACTTTGACTCCGACAAGTGCCACATCGCCCACATAATTGGCAGATACAGGAAAGTCTTTGAAATCAATTGCAATTCCCTGCTTCCTTCTGTTAGCCAGCGCACGCTCGGAAAGTAAATCTTCAGGTAAGTAACAAGAGGTTTCACCCTTGTCAGAAAAAAACACCCAATACTTCTCCTGGGCCCATACGTCTGTACTTTTAAAAAGGAACAAACAGAAAAACAAACACAACAACCTCATAAGAAATTTGTATTAAATGGGGGTAGGTGTGTGAGGGGGATTGTGAATTTTCATTATACACAACGATTTAAAAACAAAAAAGTCCCTCAAAAAGAGGGACTTTGCCAATTTTTCTTGTTTTATCATTTACCAGGATAGGACTACCCTGCCACTGTTGCAGAAGCAATGGTCTCCTGGATACGAGCGGTAACTCGATAAGGGTCTGCGTTGGAAGCAGGACGACGGTCTTCCATATACCCTTTCCAGCCTTCCAGAATAGCACCTACTGGAATTCGGATAGAAGCCCCACGGTCACTTACTCCATACGAGAAGGTGTCAATGTGCTGGGTTTCATGCAGCCCGGTTAGGCGTTGATCATTCTGGGAACCATAAACGGCAATGTGCTCATTATGGAATTTGCCAAAGGCTTCACAGATTCCTTTGAACATGGCTTCACCCCCAACTTCGCGCATGCCCTTGGTAGAAAAGTTGGTGTGCATACCAGAACCATTCCAGTCACCTTTTACAGGCTTAGGAGCAAATTCTATATTTATCCCATATGACTCAGCCGTACGGAATAAGAGGTAGCGAGAAACCCACAGGTCATCGCATGCTTGCTTGGCTCCTTTACCAAAACACTGATATTCCCACTGTCCCAGCATCACCTCAGCGTTGACTCCGGTGATGGAAATTCCTGCTTCCAGACATAGGTCCATGTGTTCTTCCACGATGTCACGTCCAGTTACATTTCCGGTACCTACTGAACAGTAATACATGCCTTGTGGAGCTGGGTACCCATTTTCTGGGAAGCCCATTGGACGACCGTTTTCAACAAAGGTATATTCCTGTTCGAACCCAAACCATAAGTCAGGATCATCATCGATCATGGCCCGGGCATTGGAAGGATGTGCAGTGCCATCTGGATTCATTACTTCACACATCACTAGGTACCCGTTAATACGACCTGCATCAGGATAAATGGCTACAGGCTTCAGCAGGCAATCAGAGGAATGGCCTTCAGCCTGCTCGGTGGAACTACCGTCGAAAGACCACTCTGGAATCTGGTCCAGCTTACCATTGTAGTCGTCAAGGCTAAGGACTTTGGTTTTGCTTCGAAGATTTGGTTCTGGTTTGTAGCCGTCCAGCCAAATGTATTCGAATTTGTAATTTGCCATGATATTATGCGGGAATTAAATAGAAATAAAGGTATGGTTAAAATTTCATGCAAATTTAAG
>JBCDIQ010000543.1:0-3179 GCA_039024295.1 Bacteroidota bacterium
ATACTACGTTCCCCTTATTTCACCCTTGCCATTCAGAACAAATATCTACCATTCAGAACAAAGTGGACTTGGGCACTCGGATAATCGCTGAATAATCTATATCATGTAATTAATTCTGATTAAACTTATTTCATGGATTCTTTTGAGGAATCTCTTGAAATGAAAACACCAGTTTTGGCCCCACACATCAGAAGTTATCATCCTTACTCGATTGCTGATCTAAGCCAAGAAACACGTAAATAGCCCTTACCATGAACCGTATCAATTCCTCTTTCAAAAAAGAGGGTGGGAGTTTTATGGCCATTTCCCAACCTAATCCGAAAGTTCCTCCAACCAACAGGCTTTCTTGCGAATCAATGCTTTTCGGAGGAATACCCACCAAACCCGTTCCTCAATATGACCGGATCTGGCTAGAGCAATTTAGCACCCATATTCATCAGAATTTCTCTGATTCGGGATTACGCATACCCGATCTGGCAGAACGATTTACCACCAGTGAATCTTCCTTATTAAGGCGGGTAAAGCGATTGACCGGGCTTACCCCAGCACAATTCCTCCGCCAGATTCGGCTCCAGTATGCAATGACCTATTTGCAGGAAGGAACCTATGATTCTATCCGTGAAGTAGCTTACAAAGTAGGCTATCAAAGCATAGATGGATTTTCCAGAAAATTTAAGCAGCAGTTTCATAAGCTGCCTTCAGAATTGTTAAACAGCAATTAGGCGGAGGGAATCCTGTTGGCCATTTCCTGCGCCACTTGACCTTATACTTTAACATTTCCCCTAAAAAACCCCGACCAAACTGGCCGGGGCACTACTGGGCTTCCTCAAGCCCTCTTACAAATATGCCTTGCTCCTTCATCAAGGATACTTCCTGGGAATCAATTCAGGTGTTTTCACTTTGATGCAAACCTAGCAGCCTCCATCCGATTGTTTTCGTCATGTTGTCTACTAATTCCGCCAGTTTCACCCCAATGAAATTCCATGGACTAAAAAATCGATGGGATTAATTAAAAAAATCCCCATCGACTAATACCAATTTGAAATTCATGTGTCACATATTAACTGGTATTTGCGGCAACTCTAGGTATCGCCTCTACGAAGCTGGTGTTCTCAGTGAATGATCTCTACATAGGTATTACCCCTTAAGGGGGTGTTTGGGCTGGACCCATAGCCTGAAAATGGGTGCTATCAGGCACATAGCTCCGAGGGAGCGTAAACTTGGTAGCATAAAGTTCATTCAGAAGCTAAGCCCCAGTGGGGCGAAACCTTTCAGGTAAATACGACGGATAGAACTCAATTTGGTACAAGGACCAATGGGGATTTCTGGGTATGGTATGTTTAGCAACTTAATCAGCTTGCTCAAGCACTCATCACTTTCCGAACCAATTCCAACACATGGTCTCTTTTTTTTCGAGATAAGGATAAAAGTTGGTCCACGGATGCACCTGCATCTTTGACATAGGATTCGTTTGCTATGCCAGGCAAATTGATCTCAACATTCAACGCAGCACCTTCGACTGCGGCATGTGCACATAAAGCTCCCACCCCGACATCGGTAATAGAATTAGGATTCCCTTCCTTTGCCAAGTAACCCAATACCTCATAGGCCTCCATGGCAGTTTTCATGATCTGATGGGGCACTTCAGCAGCATACTGGTTTGCAGCTTGAAGTGCCGCTTTACGTACAGCTTTCTCCTCCTCTGATTTTTTGGGCATCCGCATTGCCTCCACCACGCTGTTGTACGCTCGGGTATCTTCATCCACCAGAAACAACAGTCGATCCTTGATTTCTTGGGCAATCTGTCCGACAGTTCCAAACTCCGCAACCCGGTCGTCCCACCCGCGTTTGTTTCCAGATAAATTGGCCACCATGGCACCAAGGGAAGCTGCAAGTGAGCCACAGAGTGCTGCAACGGAGCCGCCGCCCGGCGCAGGCGCATCGGATGCCAGGACTTGAGTAAAGGAACGCAAATTCATATTGACCAAAGGCGCATTTCCTTCACCCTCCAATAAATACTCGATGACCTTCTTCTTAGGGTCAAAAGGACCCAGTTCATCTAATCCAAGGGATTTCACCGCAATGTGAACAAGCTCTTCTTCGGATACGCCTCCTGCAACTTGCTGCTGGGCCAGGTAATAATTGCCTGCATCTATCAAACATTTTCGAGGAATGAGGCCTACCAATTCAGATCCTGTGACACGAAGCCCGCGCCGAATGGCAGATTTACGCGCCTCTTCAAAAGCTATATGAACCGGCGTATCATCCAGATTTGTAAGGTTAGCTGAAACCTGCGCTATTCCATATTCCTCCACATACCACCCGATCGCCTTGACCGACTTACAGGCACCTGCCTCCCGGATGGGCTCTCCCTTTTCATCCAGCACCTTTTTACCCCAAGGCAGCCCGTCCTCCGTTTTAAGACGTCCCTTTTCCCGGATATCAAATGCTACTGAGCTTGCCCTACGAACCGATTGTGTGTTCAGGTTGATGTTGTAGGCCACCAGGAAGTCTCGTACACCAATCACAGTTTGTCCTGCTTGCGGGTTAAATTCCTGGGGGCCGTAATCAGGTTTCCACTCAGGCAAGTAAATTTTTTTGGCAAAGCCTTCATATTCACCCGCTCTAATGGTGGCAAGGTTTTGCCGCTTCGGCTCAGTTGCAGCCCTTTCATACAAATAAATCGGGATACCTAGCTTCTCTCCCACCCTCTTGGCGAGTTTGTGGGCGTATTCAACTGCCTCTTCTGCTGTTATCCCACTAATGGGGATCAAGGGACACACATCCGTTGCTCCCATCCGGGGGTGAGTTCCTTGCTGCTGGCGCATATCAATGACTTCACTCGCACGTTTAATGCCCTGAAAAGCCGCCTCAATTACGTCTTCCGGTGCGCCAACAAATGTGACCACTGTTCGGTTAGTGGATTTACCCGGATCAACATCCAGTAGACGTACGCCCTCAGTTTGACTGATTACATTAGTTATTTGTTGGATGACTTCAGGTCTTCTGCCTTCGCTAAAATTAGGTACACATTCCAGGAGTTGTTTCATTGCGTGCTTTGGTTTAGTTTGACCGAAATAAAGCCTTTATCCGCAGGATGCAAAACCGAACATTCGTTACCATCGCCACCTTTGAGCACCCCCATCAGGTGCAGCTGGTTCGTAGCTTACTGGAATCGG
>JBCDIQ010000544.1:0-3142 GCA_039024295.1 Bacteroidota bacterium
ATAATGAAATCTTTAAGAATCTCTCCGAAGCTTTCCCTCAAAATATATCTTATAAAAATTCACTAGCTATCTCCTATCAAAATTTGGGAAATATTCAGGTTGCTTTTGGCAGACTAGATGAGGCCTTAAACTATTATGAAATCTATAATAATTTAGCTCATCAAGTTTATTCCACTAATCCCAAAAATGCCAAATTTAAAAATGGTTTAGCCACCTCTTATTCTAAATTAGGTTATGTTTATAACAAATATTTGAAAAACCCTGTAAAGGCAAAAGATTATTTCCAAAAGTGTCATACACTTTGGCAAGAACTAACAGAAGCACATCCCAGCTATGTAGAGTTTAAAGATAATTTTGACTGGGTAAAAAAGCAGCTTGCTAGTCTATAAACTCCCCCATATACCCATACTTCTCCGTCAGTTTCCCCTTCCACAAAATGGTTGCATCTCGCAGGGTAGGTGGAAACCCAGAAGCTTCTACCGTATCTGCCTTGTAATTGGCGGTTACCAGTCCTGGTAGCAACTGCGCAAAGTCCTGGCTAAACTGCTCGGAGGCATCTGCCGAAAACTCGCAGGGCAGGTTGGTCACGGCCATGACGGCGATGCCCGTTCCTTCCATGCCGATGGTAGAGGTGTTATCGGCAGGTGCATACACAAATACCGGCTGGTCGATCCAGGTCTCCTGGGAAAACTGGATGGCTCCCTCGGGGTCGCAGGTGATGTCACCGATTACTTGCAAAGTTTGATGCGAAGCGTACCACTCTGCGGCCTGTTTCCTGCTGATCAGCCTGGGATATTCTGGTGACCAGATGATGCAGTTCATCCACTTGGTGGCATAGGGGAATACCCGATCCAGGTTCGACTCAAAATGTTGCGGCTCGGTGTAGTACAATTGTGCCAGTTCATTGCCCGCCAGATGTCCAAATTGAGGCTTTGCCTCTTCTTTCAGGCGATACATGTCCTGTACTTCCATCACCAGCTTGTATACCTGGTTGCGGGAGCCGTTCTGGTAAGTGTCGGCAAGTTCTGAAAGGGTGATTTCTTGCACTGGGAGCAGGTCATAGATGGATTGGGCTCCCGTGCTGGTTTTTCCATTTCCCAGGAAAACCGTGATCAACGGCGGCTGGCTTTCGGGGGTGCCTTCAGTTTTGATTCGCTCGCCAGCAGCCCGAATCTGCTCTTTGCACTTCTCCAGGTCCTCGGTTGTGATGGCCTGGGTGATGTCCTGAAAGACATTGCCCTGTACGCCCTGCAATTTCCATCGCTCAGACAAGGTCCACAGGCTGTCAATCATACCCGCATACCCGGCAAAATAGGTGAACGCCGTGATGATGCGTCCCTGTTCGTTGGCGATCAACTCATAATCAATCAGCGTGACGCGCTGCTCCATGAGCTTGCGCAGTAAGGGGCGGTTTTTGACCTGGCCTTTATGGGTGTGGGAAAAAAACAGGTACACCTTATCTGGCAAAATTTGGTCAAGGTCTACTTCCTTTAATCCAAAAATGACTGGAGCCGAATCCAGGTCTTCGTTGATTTCTGCACCTGCGGTTTGGTAGGCTTCGTCTGTGAAGGCACGTTTTACCTCCCCCGTTCCCGGATGTTCACTTGGCTGGACAATTACTGGTACCCCATTTTGGGTGATGATGCGAACCAAATCCGGCACCAGGGCCGTACGTTTTTCTCCGGTTTTGCTCAGGTCTTCCCGGCGCAGGCCCAGGCGTGAAATCATATGCGGTCTGTTTTGATTGAAGGCACAAAGGTAGGCGTTCCGGGAGGGCAGCGCAAGGGCGAGCACTATTTACGAGGCCCCTCTAGCCTTATTCCAACCGCCAGATACGTGCCTTGAGTGGTAACGGGATATCCTTTCTTTAATAATACCCTCCCCGCTAATAGACAGGGATTCTAAATCTCGGAAGTTAACCCCTATCTCCATAAAGGAGATGCCCGTGACTATGGCAATTCTTTTGCTTATGCCTATTTGTAATCCTAACTCTCCCATGTAGCCCGTTCCTGGCCTGGGATTTCCATAAATCTCTCCGATCATATTAACCACTCCCACACCGAATTTTGGGGTTACTTCCATGCTTGCATTCTGACCATACTTATGACAACTTTTGCAGCATTCTGATTATCAATGTATTTTAAGGGTACACATAGGGTAATGGTAAGAAAATAGGGTTGTCCGACTTTTTCATCGATAAAAAGTCGGCAAAAATCTACCCCAAACAATGCTTCCTCCCGCAGTCCCTCGCCTCCCCCGCTGTTTGGGGGGGCCGACGCGCATATTTTTCTACGAAAATTTAGGCAGGGACGGTTAACCAGTCCTGGACCTCCTTGGCATCATACCTAGCAATAACGTCCCGGCAGTATCCATACCCAGCAGGACAATAGGTCAAGAGTATGATCAGCACAGATACAATTGAGAAGCGCATATCCAGTTGTGTTATTCATTTTAGATTTTTCCCATATGAACACCAAAAACGAGGTAAGTACCCCGCGTTCTGACCGGGTAATGAGGGTTTCCGGAAATATTGTACAGTCCCTCCGAATGGCGAAGTTCAAAAATCAACCGATTGTGTTCGTCGCATGGCAAAACTATTCCGACTCCTGTCATGAGGCCCATATCCCAGTTTTCTCTGGCTGTATAAAAGTAATTTCCCCCAAGCAAATAACTCGCGTACGGTCCTGCTTGGAAAAAAAACTTCCGTTTACCTATCTTTTTACTCCAACGACACATAACCGGCAATGTCCCATAATTTATCCTCCCGGCATTCCTTGAAATGACCGTAAAGGCAGACCCCAAAGGATCCTCTCGTCTTGATAGATGAGTCATTCCCTTATGCTCAAAATAAACGCCCGTTTCTATTGATATCCTTCTGCTGATCCCTATATGAACACCAACTCCACCTGCAGCAGCAAGGGCCAGGCTTCTTTCATTTTTTGGAATGTGTCCACTCAAATTGACCAGTCCTGCTCCTACGCTGTGGGTCATCCCTAGCCCAACATCTTGTCCTTTAACAGAACAACAGATCAGCAACATGGATAGAAAGCATAAGTAATGTGTGTGCATTTGTCCGTTTTTTAATTCCATCATTATTGTTCCAAACTAGCTCACCAATACCTGTTTTTCATCTTTAAGTTAG
>JBCDIQ010000545.1:0-3142 GCA_039024295.1 Bacteroidota bacterium
AAACCACGCAATGATACAAAGCCTATCTGATATATTTGAAAAATTGACTTTGTGAAAATCTACGTGCGCTTCATAGGATGGGTAATTGGTGCATTGCTCATTGGTTTGCTGGCAACTTCTTGTCAGGAACGGTCTGCGGCTGTCATGCAGGAACTGCAATCAAGCGAAGTCACATATAAGATATTGTCAGATGATCAGGTAGAGCCCTTGACAGATACCCTTTTTTCTGCCAGGTACTTTTTTCGAGGCGAACCTGATTCGGGCTATTCACTTACCCTTCTTCAGAAGTATAAATCTCCCTACCCTTCTGATAATAACCCGACCTACCTCAAAACGGAATTTCATCTTCCTGCCAACCCCCAATTGCAGTATGGGCCTATAAAGTGGTCATTTATGAAGCGAGATGAACAGACCGGGGTGCTGTTATATGGAAGAGATACCGACGGAAGCATTAAGTTAATAGATAAAAGGACCTTCCAAATTCAGGGAAAGGATTTTGTGGTTTATAAAATGGAGGGAAGTACCGAGAACATGGGCCCTGGATGGGAATCCTTTACCCTATATTGTCATCCGGAATTAGGAATCCTCTACCAGAGGCGAATAGGTGCTGACTGGGAACTTGCCAAAACGAATAATGGCGAAATGAGGCCCTTTATTCCTCTCCTGTTAGAAAAAATTCGATCTGAAGGGTTTTAAGGATCAGTCTAAAAATAATTTGGCTGTTTTGACTTGATCTCCCCGGTTTAGCCGCATTAGCGGTAACCATAAAAAAAGGCCAGATTTGTATATGACCCACAAACCTGACCTAAAATGAAAAATGTAAGATCAATGAAGGAAAAGTTATCTTGGCCAAGCTTCACTTCTTTCCATCCTTGTTGACGAACAAAAATCATACTGCCATCCACACGATCTTGCCCAGTTAAGGGTTGTGGCTCCAAAGGCACTGATAAAATTTGAGCAGCACCATCACCGTAAAAGAAAGAAACTCGGTGAATTTGTGTATCGTAACTACAAAATCCGAGCACACACTTCACGGATTCAGCCCCACAATGATATGCTTCACTTTGGCCCACAATGGCAAGTAATTCTTGATAGCGGGGGCTCATTCGGAAGCCTTCTCTTGATTTGGAAAAAGGATGAGCGTTGGCCAAAGCTACAGCACCGTAGCGGGTCAGGATTTTTTTCTTACGACGATCCTTAGGAACTGCGCCCAAAGACTTTTCAAGCACTTTTTGATGTAAGTCATTCATGACCGATTCAAAACCTAGCTCATAATCGTAGAAATTATCGTGATCTTCCTTCAATTTTACGATCCTGTCGTAATGATCGGCAGCTAAAGCTAAATATTCTTCTTTGGTCATAACTTAGTTTTAACATAAGTTAAGACTTCTACGACAAAATGGGATACACCCGATGTGATTCATCCCTTTCCACAGCGACCTTATGTAAACGGTGCGCCAATTCCTAAACAGGTTTCGCTAGTAAATTCGTGGCTCGACATCAATCTATTTCGTCATAAAATCAATCAAATAGGGTTTTAAGTGGACATTATCATCTGTCCTGAAATTATATGAAATCAATATTTGATACCGCTTGTTCGGCTCCAATTCGACAGGAATTGTCCAGGTCTGGTTGTCCGCTCCCCAGTGCCTGCCGGTTAATGTTCCTTTTGGAAACGCATCTTCTCCTAGCTCCCCAAAATCCACGCCCGTGTGATGACCATTGAGCGGTTGAGAGAATTCTATGGTTATTTTATCAATGCTAGGACTTACTTCTTGGCTATGGTTCTTGAATTGCTTGATTCCAATGACTGTCGGTTGTTTGGATTCATAATCCTGGTACAATTCACCTAATGGCTTTGAAAAATAACGAGTTGAGTTTACCAACCCTTCCACATTCGATTTCTGTTCATAATCCAGATCGATAAGTTGCTTAATTGCTTCTTTTTTGTCGCCGGCAGCGTCATAATACCGAGCTGCTAGTTGGTGCCCCACAAAATATCCTAAATCACTGGTGTTAAATTCATTTTGCGGAGAATTCCAGAGCCAATTGTAAATGGTATTCGGCCTAAACATATCCTTTTCAAATCGCTGCCTGATCCTGTCTTCATGTTCAGGCCCATAGGTAAAGGCCTTCCAGGGGGAATTTTGTCCGGTTGCTTTTATGGCGACGAACTCTGCTATGCCTTCATACAAGGTTAGGGACAATAAATCATAAACCATGGGAAGTTGCTGGGTGTGCACATATTCGTGGACGCACAAAAACGTTAGATACTTGGTTGGATTGATCTTGTAGTAATTTTGCTTATGTTCGGGCAGCTCAAACGTAACAGTGGTTGAATCTCCTAGGGCGTATTCCGTCCCGATAAGGACCGTGCCATCGAACCCTGTGCCTGGAGCGCGATGGGTCCCCACGGTGTAATAGATGGTGGAATGAGTAATATCAGGATAAATGCTTGCTAGCTTGTTTACGCCGCTTCTCAATGCTTCATTAAAGGGTTCAAGGTCTTCGGTGTTGCTCCTGATGGAATTCCAGAACGCAGGGTAGCTGGTGATGGTTCTAAGGTATTCTTCAGGGGTGTACCTACGGGCTTCCATCATTCTTTGCTGTCCCACCGATGCTTTGCTTAAAAACAGATCATGTAAGTGAGCCAATTGCTGAATGGAGTCTTCAGTAATTTGGATGGCATCGTAAGCTTGCCAAAAATTGGCTATATCGGCTGAGACAATTACTTGCTGGCTCGCAAAAGAAGGCTTGCTACTATTGGTTTGGCAGCTTACCAACACTGCTAGGGTTGTAACCAAGGCTAAATGGATTTTTCTCATCTCTTTTAGGTTCTTTTTGCTAGCCACACATGCGTCTTCCCTTTGTTGACCTAGGAGGTTTGGGAAGACAGCAAAAATTCTATAAATGCCGTTTTGACAGCATCCCAAAGGGAAAATGATAAAAAATCTTCATTCATGACTTAACGGGAGGCTATTCAGCCATCTTTTGAGGGTTGTCTGTTGCCTGAGTGAAAAGATCGGTTACTTCGATTTATACTTCTGCGATGAAAGAGGTGCTGGGTATAAGCGGTATTCTCAACATACCGCTTATTTTGGCTTTCACATTGGGAATTGGTGGATCGTCAATTTGACAAAAA
>JBCDIQ010000546.1:0-3142 GCA_039024295.1 Bacteroidota bacterium
CCGAAGCCGCAGTCTTCATTTTCGCAGGGATCCTGGTCGCACCCGATCCAAAACATCAAGGTACAGCCAAGTAAGCAAGAGAGGAGAAGTTGGGAAGTGCTTTTCATGCTAACAATCAAAATCCAGGGGTTGAAGTACGCCTAAAATATCCGGAATTATCATTCTTTTTCTAATGTGGCCTGACACGCTAGGGTACGCGGTGAGTCATCAACGTTGGTAAATATCGAAAAGTTTAAGGTGATGCTGTTGCCTCCAACTTCACCGGTACCAGAAAAAGTATATCCATTTGGAATTAAATCAGCACAAAAAGTTTGTTCCTCAATCGTCAGGGTATTTCCAGCCAAGGTTCCTATCACGGCCACAGTTTCCGATCCACAATCTAAGTCTCCCAGGTCCGTAAAAATCAATTGGGCATTATCATCCGGGGAGACGGATACTATTACCCGATGTTCAGGACCGCTTCTCTGACAATCATAGTCCACCAGATAATTACCCACAAACCTTCTGGCAGAGGAAAACTCACATTGCTCCCCTACAAAGTCCTCCGGGCATTCACAGGAGCCTTCTACACAGGTACCCCCGTTTAAACAGTCGACATCTTCGCAATCGTCCCCGCAGGCAGCTACTCCTAACAGCAAGCAACCTAATGAGACAACCAGACAAAAACGAATAAGGGATATAGCAGTCATGACAATTATTTTTGGCTAAAGGGGAGAGGTAGTACCATTTGGCAGGCCTGTATGTCGGGTACATCCATTCTGCCCTTTGGGTTTAACTATAACGTAAAAAACAGAGAAAAGCACAATAATCCCTAAATTATGGAGGTAAAAATAATGACATCTATTACATCCTCTTCCTGCGCTCCATGAAACTCATTCTTGCAACAAAATCACATGCCTATTTGGGTGCCCTCATTTTCATACTTCTTATTTCTATCCCTTCAACAGTCCATGCCTGGGGATTTTGGGCACACCAACGGTTGAACAGGATGGCAATTTTCACCCTGCCTCCCAACATGTTGGGCCTATATAAAGATCATATTGAGTACCTAACCGAACATGCCGTAGATCCTGATAAGCGTCGATATGCCGTAGAAGGGGAGGCTGAAAATCACTACATCGACATTGACCATTATGGAGAAAATCCGTTTGAGGTTGTGCCGCGAAGGTGGGACGAAGCAGTAGCAAAATTCACCGAGGATACCTTATGCGCATATGGCATCTCTCCCTATAACCTAGTCTGGCAGATGGCCAGGTTAACGACTGCCTTCAAAAATGGAAAGCTCGAACAAATCCTGAAGCTATCAGCAGATATTGGGCATTACGTGGGAGATGCCCACGTACCCTTGCACACGACAGAAAACTATAACGGCCAACTCACGGGCCAGAAAGGAATCCATGGATTTTGGGAATCGCGATTGCCGGAGTTGTTTGGGGAGCAATACAACTTCCTTGTGGGCAGGGCCTATTACATCGAGGAGTTGGAAGACGAAATATGGACAACCATTCAGGAAAGTCATTACGCAGTAGATTCCGTCCTGAGTTTTGAGCGGATTTTGAACGACAGCTTCCCTGCTGATAAAAAATATGGGTTTGAGAACCGCAACAACCTGGTGGTTCGTGCCTACTCCCGTCCATATGCTGAAGCTTACCACACCATGCTTGGAGGCATGGTTGAAAGAAGGATGCGGGCATCTGTTAAGCGAATTGGTGCTTTTTGGTACACCGCTTGGAAAAATGCCGGATCTCCAAACCTCAACAAGCTAAGGGGCCAGAAGATCAAGGGGAAAGGATTACGCTTTAAGAGAAGGCTTAGAATAGTAGACAGAGAAGCAAACTGACATGCGCTCCTATCAGGAAGAGACCAATCGTGCATCTTTTTGCCAGTTAAGGGCGTTCCGACACACCTCACCTCCGAGAAATCCGAGCTGTTTGCCAATATGCTCGTCTATGAGGTTACCAGATTTGTCAAACACCTCATAAGAACGGTTGACTGGCACCACAAAGGGACAGGTCCATCCGCGAAGGGCTCGAACCATGTGCTCCATGCTGTTGATGGCCTGGAGGGCTTGAACCCCACCTGCAACAGCCGTTAAGCCCACTATTTTCTTGCTCAAATAGGGTTCCTGTTCGTCATGCAGCAATTGCAGCCAATCTATGGCATTTTTAAATGCGCCGCTTACGGCCCCATGATACAGGGGGCTACACCAGATCATGCCATGCGCCTGTTTCACGGCCTCACATAACTCGATAGCACTCGCTGGAATCTCTTTCTTCCCCTCCCGAAAAAGGGGCAAATCAACCTCTGCAAGGTCAAATACCTGTACAGAAGCTCCTGCTTCTCTGGCCCCTTGCAAGGCCAATTCCAGTGCGCGCCTGCTAGAGCTCACCTTGGAGGTCAAGGCTCCTCCTAACCCAACGATACGTATCTCTGGTCTTTGCATGAACATTTTCTCTGATAGTAAGAAGTGTTTTAGGGGTAAAAAGGTTTAATCATAGCTGATCCTTCAGCTAACTCCCGACCATGTATATAACTTTTCCTATGTCAATATGGGTCATATGATTATCTTTACATATAACCTTAGATTTTCTACTAACCTTTCCAATTGCTATGAAAACTAAACGTTGGTTACTATTTCCTCTCTTCCTGGGTTTACATTTCCTGTTAGTTACTCCAGCTTTTTCTCAGTCCGGCTCCTCTTGCAGTTCTAGTGAAGGGTGGGTGACCACTAATTTTCCACCATTAGATACTATACCGGGAAATAACTACTACATGGCGGAATTGAATAATAACTTATATGCTGTTCACCAAAGTAATGTGGGTTGGCCGAGAAAAACTACTTTGTATAAATTTGCAAATAACCGATGGATACAAGCATCAATTATATCCAATAGTTTTTCCAGAAATTCTACTGCTACGGATATGATTTCTTTTAAAGGGGAATTATACCTTAGTGGAAGGTTTGATTCCTCCAAGGTTGGAACGACTAATCACTTAACAGGCGTAATAAAGTGGGATAGTGTTAACAACGAATGGTTACACATTGGCGTGTTTCCCAGTACTACTTCAATTGGTCATGATCTTGAAATTTATAAAGGTGAACTAATCCTTGCAGGGAAATTTGATTCTATCGGAATCAATC
>JBCDIQ010000547.1:0-3092 GCA_039024295.1 Bacteroidota bacterium
ATGCCCCTGAAATATATATATGATATGCCCATGGCGGTAAAAATCGTGGGGTGGGCCCATGGGGTTCTTTTTGTCGCATTTTGGGCCTTGGCCTACCTGGTCAGGGAAGACATGAACTGGTCCTGGAAATGGCTGGGAGGTACTTGGTTATCAGCCCTTTTACCTTTTGGTACGTTTGTGTGGGACCGTCAACTCAATAGAAAATTACATGATGAATAGGAATTAGAAAAGGATGTGAGGTTATAGGCTTTTTTTCATATATTGAAATTGTTATACTTTTGAAGACATACAGCATCACAACCTCACAATTTCAATGGCGGCTTCCACAGAACTGGCTCCAGAAAGTCTTGCGGACAATAATGATTTCTATGTAGTAGGGATTGGAGCTTCTGCTGGGGGGCTAGAAGCCTTACAGCAGTTTTTTGACAGCTGTCCTTACAATACGAACATCGCATTTGTGATCCTGCAGCACCTCTCACAGGATTATAAAAGCCTGATGCCTGAGCTATTGGCCCGTCATACCCAGATGAAGGTCAGCGAAGTAGTTGAAACAGAGAAGATTGAACCTAATCACATTTACCTGATACAGGGAAGCACCAACATTTTGATTAAGGGAGATGAGCTGCAGCTTACCAATCGGCCTCCCGTGACAGAAATTAACTTTGCCATTGACACCTTCTTCTATTCTCTGGCAAAAGAAAAAAAGGAGCGAGCCATTGGAGTAATCCTTTCGGGAACTGGTTCTGATGGCACCCGTGGAGGCAAAGCGATTAAGGAAGCGGGTGGAACCATCTTTGTACAAGATCCCAATACCTCCTCCTTTGATGGTATGCCAAGAAGTGCGATTTCTAATGGTTTAGCCGACTATATTCTTTCCCCCCAGGAAATGCCAAGGGAGCTAGTCCAATTCATTGAAAACCCAAACATAAATCGCTTCCTGAAGGATGAAAATTTAGGTCCTGAAATCCCCAATATTAACCGGTTGTTGAGGATCATTAAAAATCAGACAGGCTATGATTTCTCTATGTACAAAAAGCCAACTCTGCTTCGGCGTACGGCCAAACGAATGAATATTTGCAAGGTGAATTCAGTCGAGGCATATATCGACTACATTTATGAAAATCCTGCAGAAAAAAATACGCTGGTAGAAGAGTTTTTAATAGGGGTGACACGTTTTTTCAGAAACCCCCTTGCCTTCAATATTTTAGAGAAAGAGGTTATGCCCAGGATGGTTGCACAAGCAATTGCTGAAGGGCAAGAACTTAAGTTTTGGGTAGTAGGGTGTAGTACAGGAGAAGAAGCCTACAGTCTGGCAATATTGCTCGAGGAAGCCATGGCAAAACAGCGTGGGAAGGTAAACTATAAGATTTTTGCGACTGACATTGATACACGTTCTCTTGAAATTGCAACGAAAGGCTCATTTAGCGAAAATATTGCCGCTGATATTCATCCAAACAGGTTAGGGAAATATTTCACCTCAAAAGATAAGCGGTACCAGATCTTACCCGAAATCAGGAAACACATCATCTTTTCTAAACATGATATCCTGAATAATCCTCCATTTAGCAAAATGGACCTGGTCACCTGTCGAAATGTATTGATCTATTTGGAACCAGAAGCGCAGCAACGAGCACTTTCCAATCTGCATTATGCACTGAATCCTGGAGGCATATTATTTTTGGGGTCAAGTGAAACCGTTGGAATTAAAAGCAAATATTTTGAAGAGGTAAGCTTCAAATGGAACATTTTTAGAAATGTAGAGCCATCCCATATACTTCAGTTTGCTCACACTCCTTCTGATTCATGGCGTATGACTGTGGGTTCTCCCCTTAAAATTCAGTCTACTCCTGTCTCTGGGGTTGAGGAGCGTTTGTTTGCCTCTTTTAATGCTCTCTTGCTGAAAGAGATAAATGCAGTAGCCATTTGGGCTGACGAGCGTTTGGAAATCAAACATGTAGTTGGTAACCTGAAGAAGTATCTGGAAATCCCTGAGGAAGGGTTTAGCAACAACTTGCAGCGCTTACTCCCCGAGGAATTTCATATTCCATTAGCATCGGCCACCAGAGGGCTTATCCGGGAGCAAAAAAATTCTGTTTCCAAAAAGGTTCAATTAATTAGGGAGGGAGTTGTTTTTACGTTGAAGCTGGTGGTTCAAAATGCGAATTTTTCACTAAGGTCTAGTAATTCCCCAGAATTTCTCATCCTTATTATCGAGGAAAGAAGCCGTGAGCTAGAAGAAGGAGAAATAAACAATGGCCTTTTTATAGCTGCGGCCAATGAAGAAGTTCAGGAATTAAAATCCGTGTTATTTGAAACGCAGGAAAACCTTCAGGCGACCATTGAAGAGTTAGAAACCTCCAATGAAGAAATGCAAGCGACCAACGAGGAACTCATAGCCTCGAATGAAGAACTACAAAGCACCAACGAGGAACTTCAATCTGTAAACGAAGAATTGCATACGGTAAATGCTGAATTACAGAGTAAGAACAATGAAGTATTAGAAAGTTACGCTGATATTGAGAATCTGATCAAAAATATAAACGTGGGGACCATTTTTTTAGATTCGGACATGCGGATCAGAAAGTTTACCCCTCAGGCACTAGAACATTTTCCATTGTTTCCCGAAGATATCGGCAGACCTATTTCTCATTTTACAGGTAATGGATTTGAAGCAGACTTAGCAGAAGAGGCTAAAAAAGTAATTAGGACCCTTAATCCCGTAACCACTGAATTTCAAAATAGGAGAGGAGTTTGGTATCAGAAACACATTTTTCCTTATCGTATCCAGGACAATCGAATCAAAGGGGTGGTGATTAATTATCAAAACATTGATGCCTTAAAAAGAGCTAATCTGGAAGCAAATGAACTGAATCAGTTTCTCAAGAATGTGACAGAACTCTCGGAGACAGAGTTTTATATTTTTAATATCCGGGAAGGTAAAACAGAATTCACGACCAATAAAATAGCGGAAAAGCTCGGTTATACACCGAAAGAATATCGAGCGCTAGCTCCAAACACACTTTCAAAGATAATTCATTCAGATGACCTTAGTAAGGTAATCGAATATTATGATAGCTTATCTCGGATACAGG
>JBCDIQ010000548.1:0-3070 GCA_039024295.1 Bacteroidota bacterium
AGTCCAGGTTGATCCCTCTAAGATTAAGTTTATGTATCTCCCACCCAGTGCAATTGGGAAGCTAGGGGCTGGAGCCAAAAAGTTGACCAACGTTAATAATTGGTACAGAAAAACAGGCAACGATATGGACACTTCCCTTATGAATGATGGATATGTGTACTTTGAAAAGGAGTACACCCGGGTAAAGAGTAAGAAATCAGACTTGATGCTTCAATTGGTAAATCCAAGTTTCAGCAGCACCATGAAGGTTTATCATGATCCTTTTGCTAAAGAAACTACCGGTATTGGGGTTGCAGGGGTAACTGCTGCAGGAGGTTTAGAAAAGTCCTATTACGTATTCAAGAAAGGTAATGATTCTGCATTCAGGGTTATGAAAAAATACTATGGCGATCAGTTCAAAGAACTCTTTGGAGATTCAGAAGAGTTCATGAAAAAGTGGGGAGAAAAAGGTAAATGGTCTGACTTCGAAACCCACGTATTCGAGTACACAGAAATGATGGGGAAGTAACCCAAATTCCTAAAAGAAACGGCCGTCCCACGTTAATGGGATGGCTTTTTTTATGGAAAGCCTTACCTTTCTAAAATGGCGCACCACAATCAAATTGGCAACAAAGGCGAGGACCTCGCGGCTGGGTTCCTGGAAACCAAGGGATACATTGTATTGGATCGAAACTACCGCTTCCAACGAGCCGAAGTAGACATTGTGGCCATGCGCCTGGAGCCGGCTGAAGTGGTATTTGTGGAGGTTAAAACGCGCACAGATACTTCAGGGGAATATCCAGAAGCTGCGGTTACTGAAAAGAAAAAGCAGCAGATGTATAAGGTGGCCGATAGCTATATCTATGAACGGCAGCTCCGGACCGTCCCCATCCGCTTTGACATCATTGCCATCAGCATGGATAATCCAGAGCATCCGTTGATTCATCATATAGAGGATGCGTTCAGGCCATTCCTTTGACGCAGTCAATAGTTTTTCCCGATTCTCGGGATTTCGCTTCGCTCAACAGTTTTCAGTAAATTTCGAGGTTACCCTCAATAGCACTGAAAACGGTAAACTGATAACTGTCCACCTTCCTCCCTACCACTGTATCCGCATCTGCAACTTCACCTCAGAACGCGTATCTCCTTGAATTTCATCCAGTCCTGAGCCGAAGGTTCTGACGTCCTGTAAGCGGGTCTGGGCAAACCTCAGCCAAAATTCAATGCCTCGAATAGGTTTGTAATTCAAGATTACATAATATCGACTACCGACCCCATTGTAAGGGGGAATGGTAAAGAAGCCTAGCACATCATTTTCGTAGGCAAAAATCCGGGCATCAAAATCCCGCACATCGAAGATGGCGTAGCGACCGGTCACCTTGAATTTGAAGCCCATTTTATAAGAAAAGTCCTGGTACAACAGAAACCCCCGCTCAAATTCTTCTTCGCCTTGGGTCCACCAGGAAAATTCCATGCGGGTGCGAACTAACAGGTTCCGATCAATGGTTTTTTGAAAATGGGTTCGCCATTGCAATCGCTGGGTAGGGATCAGGTAGGCTAGCTGTTGCCCTAGAGGATAGTCTGTCGCATTGCGCTCTTGATTGTCAGACCTGAACCGCATATAAAGTTGGGTTCCCCGTTTGGGCTTAAATTCCACCTGGGCCAGGTATTCGTACCCTCGGGCGGAAAATCCCCGACGAAAAGAATTGACCGGAAAATAAAACTGGTCAAAGTATGCACTGATCAGCCATCTGGGGTTAGGTTTAATCTGTAGCCCCATGTAGAGGCCTTGCTCATTTCTCACATTTGTCGGTCGCTCAGCAAAAACGAATGCTTTGCTAGTGTGAAAATCTTTGTCAAAACTCCGGACAAGCAATGCCAAGTCCACTTTTCGTGACAGGCTGCTCATGAGCCCTGCCGTGGCTGCGATCCCTCCCGATCGACTTCGTGCCACCTCTCCAAAGAAGTTGACATTTTGAAGGACATAATCCACATCGACTGAACTCAGGTGGTTGTAATCTCCCCTGAAGTCAAACTGATTGAAGGCATTCTCAGGACGGTCAATGGGGTTATCATAGAGTTGCTGGTAGTGGGTCATTCCTACCCTGAGCCGATCTGCCTGGTATTCTACCCTCCCCCCAAAAGCTGTCTCAGCGGTAGATTTACGGTTTGCAATCTCATTGGGCGTTCGATGAAGTCCGCTCAACTGTATGCTCCCCACCAAGGTCACCTCCTCCGACACTGTATCCCGATCTCTGACGGAAGCGTCCAATCTGGTACGGGACCCAAAGGCGGTGAAATACCAATCGCCAAAGGCTACCGTAGCAGCAGCCCCGCGCAGATACTGGTTTTCATTCACAGAAGCATAGGGCAATATTCCTCTGGAGGCCTGCTTTACGGTACGGATCACATCCGCCCCTTTACCAAATCCCAATCCGCGAGAAAGCACCAGCCCCTGCCCTACTTGCAAGTTGTAATCGCCGATCACCAGGGATTTCAGGTGGCCAAAATCTTTCAGGGCCACGTGTCCTGACAAAAAATCATATCCATACAATCGATTTTCGGGGTCCCAGGCAAATTGCTCCCCCCGATCCTTTTCCCCTGTCAGGGCAATGCTCACATGCTGCCGGTACCGAAGCCGAAGGCGCGAATAACTTTGAATCGGACTGCCGGCATAGCGACTGCTCAGCGAAGTATCCATTCCAACAACCGAGCCTTCATCATCCTGAATTTCGCGAAAGGTCGTGTCAGGGTCTGTATAGCCTCGCTGTTCTTCTGGTATCCACACAAAACGCTGGATGAACTCCCCCGTTAGCCCTTGCCAAATTTCTTTGAAAGAAGGGCCAGAAGGATGTTTTGCCCCGGGGCTTATATCGGTAGCCTCGGTGGTGGAAACGGTTACAAAGGGTAAAATCGGTTCGATCAGGGCCACCGTAAATCCAGGAACTGCCTGCAACTCATATATGCTGGTTAGGTTGCCATTGTCTTTTCGGTACACCAGTAAATTGGTGACCAACAACTCATTCATGCCGGGAAGTTGGATGAGTTCATCACGGGTGGCGCGATTGAGGTTGAGGGGCTTCCTCCGTAA
>JBCDIQ010000549.1:0-3066 GCA_039024295.1 Bacteroidota bacterium
ATCGATAGTGTTAAAAACACCGTTGAATTTTTTATTCATTCAAATGAACCTAAACCCATTTTTAGCTTATTCAAAGATAGCCTTAGTACAACTGCAAGCTTTAATCAAGCTGCGGGCATACTTAGAAGGAGCCTTAAGGTGGTCGACCAGCAAACATTTCTAGTAGTCAATTTCTCTTCAAACAACCCTTTACTTGCACAACGGGTAAATGAATCCTATTTGGAAGCATTAGAAATTTATTACAACCGACAAAAAACAGCTAAGGCTGAAAGTAACCTGATTTTCTTTACGAGACGGGCTGACTCGGTGAATAAAAAGCTAGACAAGGTAAATCGCAGCCTTTCCTATTACTTTGACAATTTTCAAAACAACATTAGAAAATTCAATCAACTGAAACAAAAAGAGCTTATAGCACGCCAAGGCATGCTCGAACAATTGTATATCTCTTTAGAGATTTCTAAAGAACAGGCCCTTTCTCAAAAACAACAACAAACAGAAATCATCCAAATCCTAGATCCCCCTAAGCCTCCATTCCAGTCTATTAAACCATCAGCGGCCACTTATGCAATTGGCGGGCTTATCCTGGGGATTATAATAGCGGGTATTTGGTCAGTCAAAACCCTAATCTGGGAAGATTTCAGCCAAATTATTCAAAATAGCCTTGAGGCCAATGATGATGGTGCTTAACCCATCAATCTAACGTAAAAATTGGGATGTCTCCGAATAAGTTTATGGGGGTAAAAGGATGCTGTAGCCCACGAGTAAGGGCTCGTACTCGCTCAGTCACAAATAGATCCAGTTCAGACAATCGAATGATCCTGTCCTTATTGTAATCTGCAATTCCTCCCAATCCCTCCAGAATGGCTTTGGTAAAAGCCCCATGTCCCCAAACCGCATTTTCATACGAGTACTCTCGTCCACTGGAGGAAGTCATAACCGTTAAGCCAGGTTCTTTCTCCACCAGTTCTCGCACCACCTCGTCTACGTTGACCGCCTTGGCAGAGGCAAACTCTAGCATATCAAATCCTGACTGTCCACTGTGGCAAGCATCCAATAAAATGAGTTTCTTACAGGGTACCCCATTTATTCCCTCTGTCAAATCCCGAATATTCAATGCGGTAGCAAACAGGTTGTAGGAGTTAAAATCATGGGGAAGGATGTACAAGTTTCCTTTATGGTCCAGTGCTCCATGGGAGGAGAGAAAAATCATGATCACATCCCGTTGAGTAGCCTGCCGTTCTAACCAGGTTAAGCTTGTCCGAATGTTGACAAGGGTAGCATCTTCATTTAGCAATTGTCGGGCAATAACCCTCTCATAAATAACCCCTTCCATTTCAGAAAACTTCTGAACCAAGGCGTTGGCATCTATATCGGCAAAATTCAGGTTGGCCTTAGGGTCCTGATAACGAGAAACGCCTACTGTCAGCATGTACAGATTCGGCTTCCCGCTCACATTGTTGTTATAGTCCTCCAATGGCGGGGCAGAAGGGGTCGGTAT
Source organism: Bacteroidota bacterium (assembly GCA_039024295.1). Lineage (GTDB taxonomy): Bacteria > Bacteroidota > Bacteroidia > J057 > J057 > JBCDIQ01. The sequence continues at coordinate 1,499 of JBCDIQ010000549.1, forward strand.
GTTATCGACGCTTAGTTGGGAAGGGGGCTTTTGCCCCTTGAAATCCTGGACCAAGTTCCCAGGATGGGTACCATAGCGATCCGTTTTAATGAGCCACATATCTGCTCCAGAAGAGGCATAACTTTTTGTACTACCTCCTACCAGCAATCCTCCGTCGTGGGTTAGTGCCAGCGCATGCCCATATTCGTCCTTTGGGGCATTTGAGTGTTTCTGCCTGATTACATTTCCCTGAAGGTCTAGCTGAAGCAGCCATAATTCCTTATTCCCTGGGCTAAATGAATTACTTGTCCCAACCAATGCCAGATCGCCGGTAGGTCCTATGCCGATATCATAACAGACATCCTTTCCAGTGGCTCCATAGGTTTTCTGCCAAAGTAATTTTCCCGCCTTGTCCAGGTGCCACAGGCTGCCGTCCAGGCTACCTTTTCCAACAGAACCTGTCCACCCTGCGACGTACCAGGTGCCATTGGGTCCGGGAACCAAGGCCTCCCCATTTTCATTTTGGGCACCGCCAAAATTACGCTTCCAGATCATCTTGCCATCGCCTCCTACTTTCATTACCAACATATCGGCCCGACCATTACCAACAGATTCTGTAAACCCACAGATCATGACCTCACCAGTTGAAAGTGCTTCAATGTCATAGGCAGCATCATTGCCCGCACCTCCTAGGCTCTTTCTCCACTTTTCTTCTCCGTTTGGCCCTAATCGTAGCATCCATGCATCTTTTTTCCCGCGACCAAATGATTGGCTATGCCCTGCTAACACCAAATCACCGTTCACCATTTCAGCAACAGACTTGGCTTCGTCGAATTTTTTCCCTCCGAATGACCGTTGCCAAACCAGGTTTCCATTTGAAGTAAGCCTTGCAGCCCACGCATTGGCGCTGCCTGAAGCTTCCTCTACATGACCAACCACGACCAAATCGCCATTAGCTGTCTCTATCAAAGATCCTGGCCAATCGGCTCCCGTCCCCCCTAAATATTGTCGCCACACTTCTTCCCCATATCGGTTGACCTTCATTACCCAAATATCGCTTTTTCCACTGCCATAGGAATGAGTAAATCCTGCCAAGGCATACTCACCAGAACGACACTGCACAACTGAAATGGCATGTTCATCGTTTACCCCACCGTAGGTCTTCACAAAAGTTTGGGCCTGCGCCTGAGTCAGGATCATCAATGACCCTATCCACAGCAGGAGAAAATAGTGAAGTGTTTTCATAAGGTTGGATTTATTTGTCAAACGAAGTAAGCGGGTAATTATTGGCCCTGTTTCCCTCAGCAATTTTTCCTAATTTGCCCTCACATCCAATTTTCCAACTTCATGAAAGTATCAGCATACCTGGGCATGTTTATGGGGCTGTTTTTTGCAGGAATGGGGTTCGTCCTACCTGTATATCCCCCTGCTTCCTTAAAGGGAAGCTTGTCCCCCAATATGTTTTATGTCCTGGGATTTCTTCTGGTGGTATATGGAATCTTTCGATTTTATCGAGCGTATAACCAGTTGAAACGATCTGACTGAGCCTATGAATTACCGTTTTTTTGCCTTGATGGGACTTGTCATAC
>JBCDIQ010000550.1:0-3052 GCA_039024295.1 Bacteroidota bacterium
CAAAACTATTTCTCAAACTTTGGAGACCTACAAGTTGTCTTCAATACGCCAACACTTGAATCCGATTCGCTGTTTTATCCCATAAAGTAATAATCCCATTACTGCTGGTGGTAATGATCCGACTGCCATCAGAATTCCAGTCTACCCCCCACAAATAGTCCGCCGAGGATGCCGATTCATGGACCAAGGTTCCTTCCTCATCCCAAATTCTGAGGGCATCGTTGGCACTGGCCAGCCATTTTCCATTCGGACTCCACCTGATATTCCGGTATTCTGCAGTACTTTTTCCCATTTCAGCTAATTTCTCTCCAGATAGGTTCCAATATTGAATCAGCTTGTTTTGCCCACTTTCGGACTCCCCATAGTCGCCAGCGGTGAAGAACTTTCCGGAAGGGTGCCATTCTACGCATAACAGAAGTACTTCCACATCACGAGGATGGAAGACCTTAACGGAATCCCCTACATGATTATAGATCCCGATTCTGGACCCCACTGCGACAAACGTATTCTGCGTGGGGTGCCAATCTATGCCAGTGACAGCCTTTGGGTCAGCGATGAATCGAGATACCTGTTTTCCATTTGTGTCAAAAATGGATATTTCTCCTTCAAATTCTGATACGGCTAACAAGTCTCCGGTATGGTTCCAGTCGAGGGCTCTCAAGCTGTTTTTCAGCCCTTTGAGTTCAATCCATTTGTCCTGGTCCAAATCAAGGATTTGGGCCTTGAAACTTTCGCTCTGGGTTATGACAGCCAGCTTATTTTGCATGGGGTGCCATTTCAGTCTGCTCAAAATTACCCCTCCAACCGAATAGGTCTTCAATAAGTCGAATGTCTGGCCATCGAATATCATCAATTCGCCGGGGCTACCTCCTATAGCAATGAGGGAATCATTTGGGCTCCAGGCTGCTGTCCACAAAGTTTTATCCTCCTGTGAAATAGATTCAAGCGATATAAGCAGTAGCAGTAAGGTGAGCGCAAATTTCATAATGGGTATTTTTGAGACAAAGGAGTGGGAAAGATGAGAATAAATCTTCGCTTATGGTGATGTATAAGGTTTTTTCGTAGACTTTCCACCGCTCACTTGAACGCACTCAGCCACTTGGAAAAGCTGTAAAAGTCCCTGGTGATTTCCTGTTTTTTCGCGAGTGGTTTTTTGTTGATCATTATCCGTCGTAGCACTTGTGCGCACTAGTCAGCCTGCCCACCCGAATGTTATTTACGTGCTTTGCCGGACCCCGATTTGATCAAATAATCTATTGAACATCCAAAATTTCCAAAGTAATTATAGTCTAGGGCATAACGATTGGGGTATTCATTATCTAACTGATCTAATGGTTTAATCCAGCAGTTAGCATAGGAAACTGTTACGCCAAATCCACCTGAGAAACTATGACGATAAAAAAGGTACGGTTCCAGTAATAGCCCGTTTTGGGTAACCCTTTCTGCCACTGTTTGTAACCCAGGGGGCTCCTCCCTGGTATAGGAAACGGAATAGTCAGGCGAGAAGTAACCGAAAGTTAAAGAGAGCCCCCATGTATTGTTGGGAATTTTCCGCTTCCTTAACAGCTGTATTTTGCCAAATAATGACTGATAGGTTCCTACATACCTGGGACGGCTGCGACTAAATAAACTTCCATACTGAACATCTCCCCTTCCATAAAAGTAGCCTCCGAAAACTTTCAGGTTTGTTCTGGGGTCAATGTTAACCTTGTACCCTGTCATCACCTGTAAGTGGGTGGTTCCGCTTGAGATATAGCTTGCATAGGCCTGGGCTTGGATTCTATCTGTAAATCCATAAGCTATACTCCCATTCAATCCTGGGGCTATCAGGAAACTCGAAATATTTCCTCCTATGTCTGCCTGCAAATCTCCCTTATCCTCTACCAATACAGGGGGAGCAACTTGTGGCGTATATATAGCACAAGACCCAAGTAGCAGACATAATCCGATGTAGATGATACTATGTTTCATTTCTTTTTTAGTTCTGAGTGAATTTCTCTCCCAATACATTTCCTTATCCTAACCTAATTGAGGCTTGACTCCAAGATACTTCAATAAAAGTATTTCTCACAAAACCCCTGTCATCAAGGAATTTCAAAAAGGCTATGAATTGTCCACTTATCTTAGAAAGTCTTGAAATGCCTAAGTGAGAAGAACATCTATTTTGAAACATGAACACCTCCTCTTTCGCCCAGAAAATACCTTATACCTCACAAAAGAGGCTCGTTAAAACCGAAAGGCTCGATTTTTCCTTCAAAAGCCAGCCCTAGGATGGGTGCTAAAGTTGTACTTCATACATAAACATATGTCCAGTATTTGTATCAATAAAATACATGGAGCCTTGCCACTCCCTGGTATATACCTTGAAACTTTTAGGGGGGGTAAACCAATCAGGTGCACCATCAGGTAGGTCAACCCCGTCCCCTGCCAGCTCTAATTTATTGTGAGAATCATTGATAAAATTTAAGGCGGTGCTCTTGGGGACTATGACCTCCATGTACATGATGTACTCCTTTGAGAAATGAGCAGATGACCAATATTGGCCGTGCTTAACCTCAATTCCTTCCCATGGTTCTTCTCCCGCCCAATAGGTAAATGTTTCCTTCGCACCATAATGCATCCCCTCATTGTCCTGTCCTATTACCATGTTTGACAAAAAGAGAAAAGGCAACAAGCATAAAATGATAGGTAATTTCTTCATCATGTTTTGGGTTTGTGCTTAACAGCATCAGGAAGTACGAAACCGTGACTTGGAATGATACATTTTTAGCATCATTGTTGGCAACTGGTTCCCCATTCATTTGAACTAAATACTTCTTTAAACAGCTTTTTGATCAACGAATTATCTCCGATTACCTGGTAAACTGTTAATCTTTGATCCATCTCATCAATTCTGGCACATCCACAATAGTCCAACTATGTGGATGACGCTCTCCATTCGCTCGGTGGCCTTTGTTCTTTGTCTCGATCAATTCAAACTGTACCCAATTCTTTTCTCTGAGGTCTTTGGCTATTTGCTGCAACGTATATGCATTGGTGCTTTCAAAATCAG
>JBCDIQ010000551.1:0-3041 GCA_039024295.1 Bacteroidota bacterium
ACCTGACTAAACAAATAGGGTTATGAAAAGGGTTAATATGCTTTGATTGTGAATTCGGACAGATTGAACTTAGCGGCTAATAAAAACCTTGTACGTCCTTTTCCCTGGCATAGAAGTTGGCCGTAATTCCTTCTGTTCCATAAACTATTGCGTGTATATTTGTGACCTAAATTTGATATACCTAGATGAGAGTAATTGATCACCTCAACGACTGTAAAAACCCAACCGTAAGCATCGAGATCATTCCTCCAAAACGAGGTGCCAATATTGCCCAGTTCCACCGGGCAGTTGAATCTGTCAAACCTTTTAACCCTCCTTTCATCAACGTGACCAGCCATGCCGCTGAGACGGTGTGGGAGGAAGGGAATGATGGTTCCTTTCGCAAGAAAGTCATGCGGAAGAGCCCTGGAACTTTCGGTCTTTGTGCCGTCATCAAGTACAAATACCAAATTGAGCCAGTGCCGCATATCCTGTGTGGAGGGTTCACCCGTGAAGAAACGGAAGACGCTCTGATTGAGCTCAATTACCTGGGGATTGAAAACATCCTGGCCATTCGTGGAGACAAGCAGAATCCACGTGAGATTCCGAGTGATCGCTCTGAAAATAAATTTGCCTCTGACCTGGTAGAGCAGGTCACGCACATGAACCAGGGACAATACCTGAGCAAAGGAATGGTGGCAGCCCCCACTAATTTTTGCATCGGCGTTTCTTACTACCCGGAAAAGCACTTTGAGGCTCCTAACCTGGACTTTGACCTTAATGTGTTGAAGCAAAAACAGGCCCTTGGGGCGCACTATGCCGTTTCCCAGATGTTTTATGACAATGAGAAGTTTGTGGCCTTCAAGAAGAAAGCAGAATCAGAAGGCGTCACCCTGCCATTGATTCCGGGTTTGAAGATCATGACTTCCAAGCGCCAGCTGAAAGTGCTGCCTTCTATCTTTCACATTGACATTCCGCAGGAACTGTGTGAACGGATGTTAGCCGCGAAATCTCGGGAAGAAGAGATTCAGGTGGGAGTAGACTGGGCGTATAAGCAAGCCTTGGATTTATTGGATCAAGGGGTGCCTTACCTGCACTTTTACATTATGCAGAAGACCAAGCCGTTTTTGATGATGATGGAGAAGTTGAAGAAGAAACTGTAAGGGATACAGTTCACAGTGCTCAGTTATCAGTTTACAAGGGTAAAATTGTATTTTGCCTTCTGAAAACCGATAACCGAAAACTGATAACTTCTTCCCCATGCACATTGGCTTGTTTTTCGGCTCCTTTAACCCGATTCACCACGGTCATTTAATCATTGCAGAAACTGCCCAGACGTTGACTGACCTGGACAGGGTCTGGCTGGTCGTATCTCCTCAAAATCCCTTTAAGCAGAAAAAGAACCTGCTCTCGGAGTACCATCGACTACGAATGGTAGAGCTTGGGATTGGGGATAGCTACACCCTGCAGGCCTCAAATGTGGAGTTTCACTTGCCTCAGCCCTCTTACACAGTGGATACCCTGCTTCATTTACGGGAAAAGTATCCAGGATATACCTTTTCGCTTGTGATGGGAGCAGATAATCTGCTTCACCTAAGCAAATGGAAGAACCACGAAGCTATCCTTGAGCATTATCGGCTGTTTGTCTATCCGCGAAATGGTAAACGGCCTAGCAGTCAATTTGATGAGCATGAACATGTCACTTTCTTTGAAGCTCCCTTACTGGATATCTCTGCGACCTATATCCGTGAAAGCTTGAAAAAAGACCATTCCATCAGGTACCTGGTTCCCGACCCAGTGAAAGAATACCTCGAAGAAATCCGGGCTTATCGCTAATTTGACTGAAAATCTTCTCTATGCGTGTCCACCTGTTGCAACTCGACCTTGACTGGGAAAATCCCTTGGCCAACCAACATCGAATTGGGCGCTTGCTGGATCAGGTGCCCGAAGCTGATTTGTTAGTGTTGCCAGAGATGTGGAACACCGGGTTCAGCATGGAAGCTTCCCGCCTGGCGGAGACCATGCAAGGTCCTTCGATCCAGTGGATGAAGGAATTGGCCCTGAAGCGTAATGCCGTGGTAATCGGCAGCTTGATCATTGAAGAAAGTGGTTCACGCTATTTCAACCGCGCCTTGGCAATCTCCCCAGATGGCATTCTTGGACAATACGACAAGCGCCATACCTTCCGTATGGCAGGTGAGCACGAAGTTTTTGACAGCGGAACAGAGCAGACCATTATTTCCTGGAAAGGGTGGAAGATTTGCCTACAAGTATGCTATGACTTACGCTTTCCGGTTTGGAGCAGGAATCGGGTGAATGCTGATGGAGAATTGGAGTATGAGGTGTTGGTCTATGTGGCCAACTGGCCCAAGGCCCGCGTGAGCCACTGGGATGCCTTGCTTCAAGCCCGCGCGATTGAAAATCAGTCGTATGTAATTGGCGTCAACCGAGCAGGCACCGACGGTAACGGAATTTATTATCCAGGTCATTCTGCCGTCCATGACCCGCTGGGTAAGTCCTTGGTTGCTAGCGATACGTCTGATGAGCGACTGCTTTCTGCTACGTTGGATAAAGAAATGATGGTTCGCTATCGGAAAAAGTTTCCTGCCTGGCAGGATGCGGATGCATTTGAGTTGGGGGGAGTTCCGGGTAGGAAGTAGTTTCAGGAAGTTTGGTATCCAATTGCTCTTACTTTTATCGTTTTGAGTATTCAAGGCAAGCCAATAAATCCTCTTTTTCCAGGTCAGGATAATCCTTTAATATTTCCTCAAAGGTCATTCCCGCAGCCAGCAGCTCCAGCATATTTTCCACAGGATATCGCTTGCCTCTGATGGTGGGTTTTCCGTGGCAAATAGTTGGTAAAATGGTAATGCGGGATATGTAACTCTCTGAAGCCATCATGCTAATTTTTCCATAATATACGGATTTCTTCACTTGTGGGTCGGATGTTAAGCTAACCAACTTGATTGTGCCATAGAAGTCTAAAGGCACCTATCAGCCCATTTGTGGTTATCCCTCCTAAATTATGGCATTTAAAATGTCCAAATTGAGCTGCAAAAAAA
>JBCDIQ010000552.1:0-3038 GCA_039024295.1 Bacteroidota bacterium
ACATAGTATTTTGGGTGGAACATAGCCAGGAGGCCTATATCTCTACTGCTTCAAAACATCCACACCCTGCTAACGATGATGTGGCTGTAATTGACTGGACATTTACCTCAGATTGGTTCAATAGGGATAATAACAACTATACTTTTAACCTAAAGGGAAGCTTGGATGCTGTGTTTAAAGATTTATGTGTTCAAATCACAGGTGAATCAGATTTAGGAAAAAAATCCTTGGAATTAATTTTAAATAACCAACGTGAAAAAGCTCGATTGAAAAAGGAAATGTCAAAACTTAAATCTGCTATCTCAAGATGTAAGCAGTTCAATGAAAAAGTAGAACTCAATCTTCGGTTGAAGGAAGCTGAAAAAGAGTTAGAAAAGGTAAAATAACTATTCGAGAACGTTGCTCCCATGAATCTCTCCATCCTCCTTTCCTGTATCTTCCTTCTGCTGCTTTCCTGCACCAGCGAAAAAGCCCCAGAAACCACCCCACCGGAAAAGCAGATTTCGTTTGCCCTGGAAAATAGGCCACATGCTTATTATGTGGAGCAGGCGGGGATTTGGTGGAAGAAAATCGAGCAAGATTAAGGTAACGTAAGCGACCAAATCGGACTAACGGTGTCGCTGATGTTTGGTAAAACCTCCCATAACTTTTCCCATGATACGGACCTTGGCCCACCTGGGGACGGTTCTGAGGTTATAGACCAAAAGTTTGGTCAGGAAACCCGGGAGAATGGTGGTCTTATTACCGATGGCATTGAGAATAGGAACCCCAACATCTTCCGGAGACAGGGTCATGTCCATCTTCATGTTGGCGCGGGCTGCGAACCCACTTTTTACAGGGCCTGGGGCTGCGCACAGCACATCTATGCCTTCTGGTTTTAATTCCAGGGCCAATGCTTCTCCCAATGTCTGGACGTAGGCCTTACTCGCAGCATAATTGGCGGCGTTTGGAACTCCCTGGAAAGCTACCATGGAGCTCAGTAGCACGATAGCACCTTTTTGGGGCTGGGCTTTCATTTTGTTCGCAAAATGATGCGCCATTCGCAAAACAGATTTACAGTTGAGGTCTACCAGGTTCAGCTCCTCTGTGACATTGGCGTTGATAAACTTTCCAGAAGTTCCGAATCCGGCATTCAAAATGGCGATGCCGATCGGCAGGTGAGAAGTTCCCTGTAGCAATTTGGTAACTGCTGATTCGTCGGATAAATCCCCTGCGATAGGAATGGTTTCTACCCGAAATCGGTCAAATAGTTCGGTACTGAGCGCTTGTAGCATGGCCTCTCTGCGACCCGTGATGACCAGGTTAAACCCAGCCTCGCCAAGTTTGGTGGCCAGCTCTTTTCCAATTCCAGAGGTGGCGCCTGTTACCAGGGCCCAGTCTCCATAAGAGTCCTTCAGTCGATTACTTACTTTTTCGGTTACCTTCATTTTCTGCTTTCAGTTTTAAGCTAATAGGAAGACCTGCACCAGCAAGGCTGGTGTCATGAATGTTCGCATGAGGATGAGGTTAAGGATCAGTCAAAAAATAATTTGGCTGTTTTGACTTGATCTCCCCGGTTTAGCCGTGATCAGAGATTTGAGTCTGCTCTGCGTTAAAAAATGTTCAGATAGCACGCTATCTTCACATTTTAACTCAGAATTGGGGCCCTTGAATCCCAATTCTTCGTTGACCATCCTCAAAATCTCTGCGCCAAATCGAAATCTTATTTTTCTCCTGATCCTAAAGGGTTACAATTGATTTACCTTGAAGTGCCTGCACCAGCACAAAAATTGCCAGCAGGCCATACAGGATGAAGGACCCAATGGTCAGGTTGACCTCCTTGAGGAAGTACCATGCGAGGAACGGTAAGACCTGCAGGGCATGCATCCCGATAAAATGCGCGATGCGCAAGTCCCCGTAGGATAAGCTCCAGTTCAGAAAGGGAATGCCCGAGCTGCCATCCGGCCCACCGACGGAATGCGCCATGTTGCTGCCCATCACAAATCCTTCGAAAGAAAAGATCACAAAGAGCAGGAAGCCTAACCGGATGGCCCAGAGGTAATAGTCGGGAAGTTCCTGAACGGTTTCGCCCAAAAACTTCAACCCCAGGTAGCCTATCGCCAATGTTGCAATGGTCGCCGCGAGGGCCATCATCGAAAACATGGCCGAGTGAAATGGGGTGGAGGAATTGAAATGAGAAGCTTCACCCTTGGCGGCCTGCCAGACAATGTACACCACCTCAAACCCAAGGGTAATCACGATGACCCAATTGGTGATATCGATGTCTCTTCCACCGGGAAGGTATCCCAGGTACCATGCAAGAGACCAGCTAAGAATGGCCGTTGAAAGGGTAAATTTGATGGGCTTATGCCAGGCATTTGTTCCGCCAAACTCCACCGGCTTCAGAAATGAGAGCACAATCAGTAGGAAGGCAGTGACCAGATTGATCAGGCCAAACCCATACATGAGGCCACTTCTGATTCTTAAGGTTTCGATGATTTCCATTTGTCCTTCAATGTTCTGTTATAAAGGTCATCATCATCCGGGGGTAAAAACGATAACAAATGTTTATGCTTTTCGTGCTTCTCTCTTTATTCTGCTTAAATGGATAGGGGTTATGCCAAGATAGGAGGCAATCATGTGCTGGGGTACGCGGTTGTGGATATTGGGAAAAATTTGATCCATTAAATCGTACCGCTCAATGGGCGAAAGGGTATACAATTGTTGAATGCGGGTGTCCAGGTAAATGAAATAGTATTCGGCAATTAGCCTGCCCAGTTTTTGTCCTTCCTGCAAATTATCATATCCCCATTCAATGGCGGTTCTGGGAAGCACAATCACATCAGTATCTTCCATGGCTTCCAATTGGTAGCGGGACTTCGTTTGGGTCAGAAAGGCGTTGTAGTCGGCGATAAACTGATTTTCTGTGGCAAAATGGGTAGTATGCTCCTTTCCATCTAGGTCGATAATTTTTACCCGCAAGATGCCCTTTTCAATGAAGTAGACTTCATCGATAAATTTGTCATCATCGCTCAGCATGTCCTTTTTCTTGAAAGACT
>JBCDIQ010000553.1:0-3029 GCA_039024295.1 Bacteroidota bacterium
AAATGATTTCGTGGTAATTCACCAAAAACATCCAACCTCTCTATTCATCGTATTGCTCCTCCCACCATCTCGGCTGATCAATGAATACTGTAGCGTAAAAGAATTTCTTATCCTCTCTCTTCTCAAGTTGATTATGCCACTGCAAGGCATTATCCTTGTTAATTCTTGGCCCCAAAAAGTAGGCTGTAAAAATGAATACATAGTAATCCGATTGACCTAAAGAACCTGATTCCAGGGTATCGCCATTAAGGGTTCTAAGAAGATGAAGCTGCTTATTCAGCGTAAATTCAGTTGATGGTTCAGGTTGCGGAAACTGAGGGTTCCCGATCATAGCCAAAAGATCGTCTACTGCGCCAGGACAGGTTGAAGAATCATAGCTATTCCCAGACAGATATAAACCGCTAGAATCAAAGATCATCACATCAGGATAACTGGGTAATTGAGTAAGGACCTTTTGGTAAACAGGGTAATCTATAGTTAATAAGTGGGTCGTATCTAAGCCAATATCAACCGAAAAATCACGGAGTTTTTCTTCTGAGCGATATTTTGTATGGCTTTTCACTCCATATATCGTCTCAACAACGAATCTACAGGAGGTCAATCCTAGGATCAGGACCATCAAGTAAGCAGAGATAACTGAGGATTTCATGTTACAGGAATTTTAGTGGCAATATTGTGTAAATGAGTCGAATATGACAACCTAAAGAGTCACACCTTTGATCCCTCCCAGGCTCACTCGCTCTTGCTGTCCTTATTGAACTTGACATTCAAAAAATAGCTCAAAGCAAAAATGACCACTCCTACCCCAACACCAAAATTCAGGAGGTCTTGCTTGCCATCCCAGGTGATGACCCGTCCCATGAAGGAAATCCCGATCACCACCACAATTACTTTTATGAGCATTCCCTTTAGTTCATCCAGGTCTTTTACCTGCAACCAAGCGGGCAAATTCTTAAGGGGACTGACAAATAATTCGTAGATCCCTATGGAGGCAATGAGGATGCTAAAACTGAGCAGGATCAGGTCCACGATTCCCATCGCGCCATAAATAACCGTATCTTCTTTGGGCGAAAATTCCAGTATCTTTTGGACTACTCCTGTTCCTCCGAAAAGGGTATATAGCAGCACCGCTAGCCCCAGAATGAACAAGCTTAAGGAGGAAATCACGCCTATGCCACGAAGCAGGTATTCTAATACTTTCATGCATGGGGGCCAATATGGGGAAATATTTCGTCTTTCCCTTGGGTTGTAGTAGAGACAAGGCATACCTTGTCTCTACAAAACACACATTTTATTGATTTTTCCACCAATCCTGGTAATCCACAAAAACCGTGGCATAGGAAAAACGGTCATTTCCATTTTCCTCCATTTGGGCTTGCCATTTTAGGGTGTTCTTTTTGTTTAAGTACTTACCCATGGAGTATCCCGTAAAAATGAGCACGTAATAATCCGACTGAACCATTTCAGTCGTATCAACAGATTCCCCACTGAGAGTACGCAAATTTTTGAGTTGGTCTTTGAGCATAAATTGGTTGGTAGAGGCAGGCGCAGGAAACTGTGGATTTCCCAGCATTCCTAAAAAATCCTCAATTTCAACCGTGCATCCTATCGAATCATCGTAGGGATTGGGTACGTACATGCCGTTAGCATCAAAAATCATCATATTAGGAAACGTCCCCACTGTGGCATAGATGGTCTTGAGTGCAGATGAATCTACTGAATACAGATGGGTAGTATCCAGGCCCATGTTAACAGAAAAATCCCGAATTTTTTCCTCCGTACGATATTTAGCGGGATTTTTGATCCCCAAAAATGTACCAATAACAAATTGGCAGGAAGTTAACCCAAGGATCATAACGATCAGGATGGTAGAAGTGAAGGTAGGTTTCATGTTGTAGGAATGTTAGTGGATAATTATGGTGTAATGAAAAGCCCTTTAGCAATTTCAATAAGCCAGTAAATTTTATGATAGTCAAATGACCCAATTTATATATTTCGAAAAATGAATTTATTTTTATTCCTGTAGAGACAGGATATACCCTCTCTGTTTCCCTTGCCAGTTTGGGATCGCTATACCAGCAGCATTTAAATGGTTCTACCAGAGCAAAGGCATAATTTTAGTCTTGCTATTCGATATTTCAAGAGCTTACGAAAAGCTTCCCCGCATATGTTGAGTTTCCAACAGAAACTGAAATGGTTGAAGGTGAGGTTATCGGAGCTTTCGTAAAGCTCCTGTTCCAGTTATGCCTAAAAAATAACTTCCTTTTTCGATGGAGGGTTATTTGAAGGTTGGCGTCGACTATCGCAGATCGCGAGCTATACCTCGTCCCGATTATTGATCGGGACAGTACCATCGGCGCTGAGGGGCTTAATCCCGTTTGGCGGGATTACTTATGACAACTTTTTCAAATATCTGATTATCAAATCATTGTATATTAGCCTATTTGACATATTGGTGAGAAAATTGGAGTGTCCGACTTTTTCATTGATAAAAAGTCGGCAAAAATCTACCCCAAACAAATCGAGTTTATCCTTGGATATACGAGACCCCGCTGTTGGGGAGGCCAACGCGCATGTTTTTCTGCGAATATTGGGCAGGGACGGTTAACCAATCCTGCTTCTTCTTGTCATCTCAACAGCAGTACCGCATCAGCGGTATCTCCACTCGGGATGGCAAGAGGTGTACTCCCTCGCTATGAACACCTAATCGTTTACTGGAGTGGAGTTTCTACACAAAGTTTCAAAACAAAAAAACCCATAATCGGGGGTTTTATTTGAAGTTTGGCGTCGGCGTATCGCAGATCCCGATGTCTCGGGGCTCTTCTACGTGTTAGCTCAGTATCATCGGCGTTGAGGTATGGGCATAAAAAAACCCCCTTTGTGAGGGGGTTTAGTTTGAAGGTTGGCGTCGACCTACTCTTCCACGTTTTACCGCAGTACCATCGGCGCTGAGGGGCTTAACTACTCTGTTCGGGATGGTAAGAGGTGTACTCCCTCGCTATGAACACCTAGTTGTTTGCTGGTGGTGG
>JBCDIQ010000554.1:0-3009 GCA_039024295.1 Bacteroidota bacterium
GCGCGAGAAAGCCAGCTTGATAGAAGGTCTGGCGTCTGATCATAACCAGACAAGCTTCCGCATCATCCAGGAATTGTATAAAGGGGATTTGTTGCTGGCGCAGGGGAATTGATCCGCCTTGGGAAAACACACGGTTCTCTCTTCCATCAGGACCTCACGCTGCTTGCCAGAAGGAAAAACAAAATTTGTTATTTTAGCGAATAAAGAGATACAATCGGCCAAAAGGCCACCTTAGCGGTAGGCATATCATGAGAAATTCAATCAATAAAATCACTGAAAGCGATAAGCATATAGCACGTTCCTCAGTTGAGGTATGTATTAAGTCGAAGTGAGGAGAATGCGTCAAAAAAGAATTTATCCGCTGTTACGGTAAAAATAGAAGGATCAGACGAAGTCATTTTTATTCCGCTGCAAGCCATTTCTATGCTTAAGTCGATCCTCAGTAATATGGCAGAGGGTAAGCCAGTTACTTTATTGCCATTAGAGGCAGAATTATCGCCTCAAGAGGCTGCGGCAATGCTACATGTACCTTCATCATTCGTTATTGAACTAATAGAAAAAGGCAAGATTCCACATCAAACCACTGAAGGCAGTCCTAAAATACTGTTCAGAGATGCATTAACCTATGAATCCCAGTTGAGATCAAAGAGGCGTGAAAACCTAAATAAACTGGCCAGTGAAGCTCAAGCGTTAAAACTGGGTTATTGATGGTTGCGCTCACTGCTGTCCTCGATGCCAACGTATTATATCCTGCGCCGCTAAGGGATTTATTACTCAACCTGGCAGATACAGGAATATTCAACCCTAAATGGTCCCAAATCATTCAGCAAGAATGGGTTCGAAATCTGTTGTTACCCCAGTAACTCGGAAGGATTATAGAAGTCCCCTGGTATAGTGATAGTTCAATACCTATGACAGCATCTTTCAACTACTCAATCTGCTACCCAGATAGAAAAGAAATATTCTATCCCAATAAGATCATCGACAAGGATGAAGTATTAATTTTTGCAAGATCCTATCCTTGGGAGGAGGAATTGCGCAAACTACATGAACTGCCCGAAGGAAAGATTCACTACAGCCCTTCCTTGGACTTTGTAAATCGGGAAAATCAATTCAGTTTCTGCTTATCAGCAATTGGAGATCCTAATGATTATATATTCTCCGCTTGGTACAATCGATTAATCTTATACAAACCTTTTTGGGGGCTGTTTAAAGAAAGGGAGGTAATGGATGTGACATCTAAAGAAATGTCAGCAGATGATGCATATCGGCTTCTAAAGGAGTTTGTGAATGGAAATTACCAATTAATAGAAGAAAAATTCAGAAAGAGATAGACCGTTATTTTCTCAAACCCCTGCCACAATATGTCACCCCCTATCCGTATATTCGCCAATAAACCCCATGAACCACCTCTCAAGGCTGTTGTCTATCCTGACGATGCTGAAATCAAAACGCATCGTCACTGGAACTGAACTGGCACAAAAGTATGAGGTAAGTGTACGGACCATTTACCGGGACATCAAGAAATTAGAGGATTCAGGGGTGCCCATCATCACCATTGAGGGAAGGGGCTATTCCATCATGGATGGATACACAGTAGCGCCCATCATGTTTGATGAAATGGAGGTGAACGCCCTCATCACTGCGGAGCAGCTCATCGCAAAAACCAATGATGAATCGCTCATCAAGCATTTTCAACAAACCCTGGACAAGATTAAATCTGTTTTTAAGGCTACCCTACAGTCGCAGGGAGAATTCCTAAACAGCAAAATGCTGGTGCTAAAAAGCACGCCAAGCGAAGAAAAATCTTATTCCCTGTCCTACATCCAAATGGCCATTACCAACTTCAGGGTGATTGACATGACATATCAGGCAAAAGGAAAGGACGTTACCCATCGAAAGATCGAACCACTGGCCATTTACTGCTACAATGAGAAGTGGATTGTAGTTGGCTGGTGCCACCTGCGGCAGGACTATCGGGCATTTCGCCTGGACAGGATTCACCATTTTAAGGTACTTCAAGAGACCTTTAATGACAGGAATTTTGACCTGAGAGATTATTTTGAGCATTGCGCAGAAATTGAAGCGAACCCCTGACACATTATGTCACCCCCTGCCTGTATATTTGTGTCATCACCTTTAATTAACTCAAATAATCTCAGTTATGACGACACAAGAAGTAGCACAACAATGGGCAACATATTGTCAAACCGGCCAATGGGACAAAGCTCATGAAGAATTGTACGACAGCAACTGTGCGAGCATTGAAATGGAAGGGGCTCCAGGAGGCATCCCAAAAGTAGTAGGAATGGAAGCCATCAAAGCCAAAGGACAGCAATGGGGAGAAATGGTGGGAGAATTCCACGGGGTAGAAATCGAAGGGCCAATCGTGGCAGGGAACCATTTTACGGCAGTCATGAAAATGGACCTTACCATGAAAGGTCGCCCCAGAAACGTAGACGAAGAAATTGCGGTATTTCAGGTAGAGAATGGCAAGATTGTTTCAGAGCAATTTTTCTATTCCGTATGAAGTGATCCATTGCTTCAAAGATATCTTTAGAGCGGATAAACGGTATGTTGAAGGGTACCGTTTATCTTTCAACAGTCTGATCTCAACACATGTATAGCTTACTCTTCGACAGAATCAGAAACCTCCTCACCGCAAAAGAAGTGGCCTGGGAGGAAAAGAACATGATGGGCGGCATCACATTCATGGTGGACAACAAAATGTGTTTCGGAACCTTGAAAGGCGGGTTGCTTTGCCGAATTGATCCGGAGGAAATAGAGGCGCTGCTACAGCGAAATGACACAGAAGTCATGACCCAGGGTGGACGAGAGATGAAAGGCTATGTGTACGTCTTGCCAAAAGGGTTCGAGTCCGATCAAGCGTTAGATTTCTGGATTTCCAGGTGCTTGGTGTTTAACCCCAAGGCTAAGGCAAGCAAGCGAAAAAAATAAAACAGGTCCCCGTAGCCCTTCTATCTATCTCGGGAATAAAAGCCGAACCTA
>JBCDIQ010000555.1:0-2986 GCA_039024295.1 Bacteroidota bacterium
AACCCGCTATCCCAACAACTTTTTAGATTCTTGTGTCATCAGGGTAAGGCCTATTGTAAAGAAAACGAGGCAACAGCTTGATGAAATCGAGATTATCTCTACTTACCTTTTCAGCGACGCATTTACCAATTGTGATGATTCAAGGTCTTATTCAACCGGAGTGAACAGTGATGATTTTGCAGGAGACAATGACTATGGAGATTTCATTGTAGCAGAAATCAATTTTGACGGGAAAGAGGATTTTGTGGTCAAAAGGAACTCGGGAGGCAATGGTGGGCCTGAATACGAATACTATATCCAAAAAGGAAACGGGGAATTTACTAGAGATTCATTTTTGAGTGATTCCATGAGGTTTTTCCCCAATGCTTTTAATTCGTCTGGTCGGCAGTTAACAACAGTTGTCCATGCAAGTGCGGGATATTTTGGGCAAACCACCTATGAGCTTGATTCGGATTCTTTGGGCTGGAAAATGGTTGAACACAATTGGATTGGGAATGATGCTAAAAAGTAAATTTCACTTTTCAACCTCTTGAAAGTTTTGGAAACCTTCGAAAAGTTGGGCCATTGTCAACTAGGCAAGCGGGAATGCTACCCATTAGCAGGTACTAAGGGGAAATTTTTTACAGGAAAAAATATCAATGAATTTCTGCATCTTGAAGCTGTAAAACAGCTAAAATGATGTTAAAAACCTAGTAAACAGTCAATTAATATGCACCAAATAACTGCTTGTTGCTTCATCTTTCTATTCCTGTGTAATATCTCCCAAGCCCAGACAGCTTGCATGGAAGTCAGAACGGGGACTTTTCACTTTTTCAACAAATCATATGGTAAAACCCTCATCAAAAGAAATAAGAAGCATCATATCGAAACCAATAAACAAGCTAATTACAAGGCCAAATTCGATGTAAGCTGGGTAGATAGTTGTACCTATGAGCTTAGCAACAAAGAGATAATCAGGGGACCGGAAAGCCTACAATCTAAGCCTGGATACATTGTTAAGGTAAACATATTGTGGATTGAAGGGGATAGCATGAAAGTCAAGACCACATCAAATATGAGCGATTTAGAAGTGGAAACCCTCATAAAGATTGGTAAATAGTCCTTCTCTTATCAATAATGCATTTTTTAAAACGGTACCTAAGCGCCATATCCATCCGCATAAGAATTTCCTATCTTTTAGGAATAGCATTGATATTGCTGCTCATTTCTTCCTGCGCCATGACCAAGGAAGGCAAAAGGATAAAACGGGGCAGTAAGGTCTTGAGAGATTCACAAGTGCTTTTGTACGCCAGTTGGGAAGGAACCGTAGGCCACCTGAACCTGGCGATTCGGACCAATAATTTTTTCACCATGAATGAATTTGCCTTCTTTGTCTGGGAGTTTTACGCTGGAACCTGGACCAGATCCAATGACACGATCCACTTAAATTACATTGATGGGCATAAAAGATCGGATCTCCTGGACTATGTCCTGGTCGACGAAAAGGAAATACGACTTACTAGGATCGACAGCCTCCCCCCTATCCGGTTAATGATTAAATACAGGAAATTGGAATAACCTCCAGTAGAATTCTGACAATTTACGGATTACCTCTCGATGGCGTCCAAAATCTTCTGGGGGCTTTGAATTCATAAGGGGAAGTGTTTTCTTTTCATTCTTCTCATAAGAATTACCCAACCATTATCCCCATGACCAAAAAGCAGGAAGACTGGATACACGTCGGATACCGCATATTTGCCTATGAGGGTCCGCAGAAGTTGAAAGTGGAGCGGCTTGCCAAACAGGTGGGGAAAAATAAATCTTCCTTCTACCACTTTTTTGCAGATTTGGTGGTGTTCACCGAGCAGCTATTGGCCTTTCATATGGAACAGGCGTACATCATGGCTGAAAAGGAAGCCCAATGCCCATCTTTGGATGCCTTGATCGATATCATCGTGGAGCACAAGGTGGACCTGCTGTTCAACCGGCAGCTGCGCATCCACCGAACGAATCCTGATTTTGAGGCCTGTTTTGAAAAAACCAATGAGCTCACCGGCCCGGCCCTAATCGGCATTTGGGCAAAAACCCTGAACCTGGAGGACAACTCCTACCTGGCTGGACTGGTCATGAGGTTAGGCATTGAAAACTTCTACCTGCAGATCACGGACGAGACGATCAACAAAGAATGGCTGAGTGCGTATTTCCAGGAGTTTCAGCAATTGGTCCAGGCATTTAAAAGCATGAAAGGTCTGCCTACGTTGGACGGAACCGTCTAAAAAGTGTGGGCCTTGCCGGATAATTTGAGGCAATCAATCAATGATTCATCCATGCAAGTCAGCACAGGTGAACACAAGAACCTCAAATTATCTCATGACCATGTCCCATTCATTTCACAAATCATGGCTAAAAGTTACTTCTTTCGTGGTGTGGTCCTTTGGCCCCATTTTCTTTTTGGGCACCATGGAATCCACACTGGAACCCGCTCGTTTTACGCTGGACCTCCTCAGCTGGCCACTCGATGGTGCCACCACCTACGCCTCTCCTGACACCCGGTTTTTATCTGCCCTTACCGGCGGTTTTCTGATGGGCTGGGGTGTCATGATCTGGTGTTTGTCCACTTGGGTGTATGACAAAGCTCCTGAAGCAGTGCGAAAGTCAGTATTAGTGGGAACCCTTTCCTGGTTTTTCCTGGACAGCCTGGGCTCGGTCACTTCTGGAAATGCCTCAAATGTGTTGTTTAATGTGGGGATTCTGCTGGTGGCGATTGGACCGTTGTGGCGGCCAGCGAAGGGTAGTGTTACTCAAGCATAACCATATTAGGTCGTATGTTACGAACACCTCCTACTCTCTTTTTTCATCCAAAACCAATTTATGTTTAGGGCAAACGCACCAAAATTGGTAATTGGGAAAAAAGTAGGAACTTTTGGTCAAAAAGATGACTAAATCAGTTTCTGCCTTTTTCTGTCAAGTAGAGGATCCTCGTGTAAGTGCTCGTTGTCTTCATCTG
>JBCDIQ010000556.1:0-2938 GCA_039024295.1 Bacteroidota bacterium
ATGCAATTTATGGCTGATATCTATTTGACCTGCGAGAGCTGTAAAGGGCGGAGGTTCAAGCAGGAAATCTTGGATATCCAATATAATGATAAGAATATCGCTGAGGTATTGGACATGACGGTAGAAGAGAGCCTGAAATTCTTTGAAGGCAAAAGCCCTATCATCAATAAAATCAGACCTTTGTTTGATGTAGGCCTCGGATATATCGGCCTTGGACAATCCTCTAATTCCCTAAGTGGCGGCGAAGCCCAACGGGTAAAGCTAGCTTTCTACTTAGGCAAGAATACGAATGCCGGTAAAGATCATATTCTCTTTGTATTTGACGAACCTACTACAGGTCTCCATTTTCATGATATTAACAAACTACTTACTTCAGTGAATGCATTAATTGATCAGGGTAATTCTGTGATAATCATTGAACACAATATGGATGTGGTAAAGTGTGCAGATTGGGTCATTGATCTTGGCCCTGAAGGAGGTGAAGAAGGCGGGAGCGTGACCTTTGCCGGTACCCCTGAAGACATGAAAAGCCTCTCTGACAATCACACTGCTTCGTTTCTAAAAGAAAAACTGTAGGGCTTACTCAGGTATTTAGGTTACAGGCATAATAGTTTTCGAATACGTTTGCAATAGACATACATCCATTATATTTGGGTAAACTTCCTCATCGAAATTATGTCTGATTTTCTCGAATTGATTAAAAGTAGGAACCCGGGAGAACCTGAGTTTCATCAAGCTGCAGAAGAAGTCATTGATACCGTTGCCCCTGTTCTTGACAAACAGTCTAAATATAGGAAACACAAAATTCTGGAAAGAATGCTGGAGCCTGAGCGATTAATCTCTTTTCGTGTTACCTGGATGGATGATAACAATGAGGTACAGGTTAATCGTGGGTATAGGGTACAAATGAACGGGGCTATAGGCCCGTATAAGGGCGGGCTCAGATTTCACCCTTCAGTTTACCCGGGTATTCTAAAGTTTTTAGCTTTTGAGCAGACATTTAAAAATGCATTGACAGGATTGCCTTTGGGAGGAGGAAAAGGAGGGGCAGATTTTAACCCTAAGGGCAAAACAGAGGAGGAGGTAATGCGTTTTTGCCAAAGCTTTTACGCTGAACTTATCAAGTATGTGGGCCATAGGATCGATGTACCTGCCGGTGATATTGGTGTGGGCGGTCGGGAAATAGGCTATATGTTCGGAATGCATAAAAAGTTAAGTAGTCAATTTACAGGAGCGCTGACTGGAAAGGGTGTAGGATGGGGAGGAAGCCTTATGCGTACTGAAGCTACCGGTTACGGGCTTGTGTATTTTGCTCAGAATATGTTAGCCACTAAGGATGATGATTTTAAAAATAAGATATGCTTAGTTTCAGGTTCCGGAAATGTAGCTCAACATGCCATTGAAAAAATACTGCACCTAGGCGGTAAGCCGGTAACCGCATCCGACTCGTCAGGATTTATTTACGATGAGGAGGGTATTGATCATAAGAAACTTGCCTTCATCAAGGACCTGAAAAACAACAAAAGAGGCAGGATCAAGGAGTATGTGCAGAAATACCCCTCAGCAACGTACCACGATACAAAGCGCTCAGATGAGGCAAATGCTTTGTGGAATATCGAAGCCCAATGTGCATTCCCATGTGCTACTCAGAATGAGCTCAACAGAAAAGATGCCGAGAACCTAGTAACGAATGGCATCCAGCTGATTGGTGAAGGAGCGAATATGCCACTTACGGCAGAAGCCATTGAGCATGTAATTGATAACGATGTTCTGTACTCACCAGGTAAGGCCTCTAATGCAGGTGGAGTGGCCACTTCTGGTATCGAGATGATGCAAAACTATACAGGCAGTTATTTGACTTCCGAAGAAGTAGACAATCGACTAAAAGGCATAATGAAGGGCATACATGACGACTGTCTCAGGGCTGCTGAAACTTACGGTTTTCAAGGAAATTATATGGCGGGGGCTAATATCGCAGGGTTCATAAAAGTGGCCGATGCCATGATCGCTCAGGGGATAATCTGATTGGAAAAACCACCGGGTACTATGATGGTTTAACTAAAATCATTAGTTTTCAAAGCATTATGAGCTTCACGTTGGCAGTTAGAGCGCTAAAATCTCTACTGTTTTTTTTGCTAACCATTGGCCCCCTTGCAGCACAGCAAGGTGGATATTTCCTGAGCCATCACAAACCTCAAGGTACATTTGACGAAGTAAGTTTCGATATTCTTCAGGACGACACTGGCATTATGTACGTGGCTAACAGAACGGGCATAATCATCTTTGACGGGAAGCATTGGGATTTTCTTCAGACACCATCGGCAATTTTTGCCTTAACATATAGTAAGGACACTAAAGCGATCTATACAGCCGGTAGAAATGGATTTGGGAAACTTGAGAGGAACAACTTTTTTAACCTAAAGTATCAACCGCTTTCAGATTCCTCATTTACAAACTCCGACATATTCTCAATTTTAGAATCTAAGAATAAGCTCTATGGTATTAATGAGCAACTTTTTTTTGAATACGATTTAGAAACAGGGCAGGTCATTTCTATACAGGCAAAAAGCGGAGGCTATTTCACGGATTTATTCCTTCTAGACAATAGGGTGCATGTAATCAATACAGTAAGAGGCATTCTTGAACTGGATAAAGGATCGCTCATACCAACAAAAGAAGAAAATCTGAACGGGGTTTTTGTTAATTCATTTGCCAGCTATTCAGATAACAAAATCCATATCCTCGAACAGGAAGACCAATCGCTATGGCTTTACAAGGATAAAAAGCTGAGTAAAATTCCTCTTGGTATGGAAGATGAGTCTTTTCTTAAAGACAACCGCATTCAACAAATCGTTTGGCTGGATCAGGACGTAGTGGCGGCAAGTATGGTCAGAGGAGGTCTTGTATTTCTAGAACCATCCAGCGGCAAGTTTTTACA
>JBCDIQ010000557.1:0-2924 GCA_039024295.1 Bacteroidota bacterium
GACTTTCGATAGCAAAAAGACATAAATACCTCTGCCTTTTCCTCCGAGATCGAGATCATATTTGTTATCGCCTCTTTTAGGATCTCCATTTTTTATCAATTAACAGTTCACCATTTATGTCCGGGTTGATACAGTCAGGCAAAAGCAGGGGGCAACCTTTATGTTGTGGGTTTCAGGGTATACTGTATGCTTCTGGTCAACGTTCTGGCCCGTTTCTTCTTATCTACCCGCTTCTTATAAAAAACAGCCCCACCAATACGCCTACACTCCCGGCAACTGTTAGGATCGGAATGCCCCATTTGGAAAAGGGTTGCGGATTATAACCTTTGAGACCTGATGGAGAGGAGCGCCTTACGTACTGGAGTTGTACAGCGGTCAGGGTATCGGTGTAAGAAAAAGAGCGGGTTGAAATGGTAGAATCCCGAATTTGAAAACGAGCCTGGGCCTGCCGCAAAAAGATTCCTTTGGTAACTCGGGAATAGGTCAGTTCTAAGGGAAATACTTGAAGCACCCGATTGTTGGTGCTGTCCTGGATGAAGGGAAGAGAGACAAATGGTTCTGATTTTATGAGCCCGAATGTATCCCCTTCCTCTTGAACAAACTGCTGGATCAGGTCACGGTATATCGCTGCATTATCAGCTTGAGCGATACCTTCAGTAGGAATAACCAACAGCAACACCCACAGATGCGCGAGAATGCACATTTTATGTCTATTTTGCGGGCGTTTTTGAATGGGGTTTTTCATCTCTTCTACCGATGCTCCAGAATTTGGAGATAAGGTACCTAGTCACTGCAAAGATATATGCATCCTCAACGATTTCATTCTGATTTTTTGGTCATTGGCTGTGGGGTGGCCGGACTTTCCTTTGCCCTCAAGGCAGCAAGGCACCACAAAGTTATTGTTTTGACGAAGACGGAAGCTCGCGAAACCAATACCCGATACGCCCAGGGCGGTATTGCCAGTGTGACGGATTCTAAAGACAGCTTTGAACAGCATGTAGCTGATACCTTGGACGCCGGTGCAGGCCTGTGTAACGAAGAGGTGGTCAGAATGGTGGTGGAAAAAGGACCCAAATGCATCCAGGAATTAATTGACTATGGGGCCAATTTTGACAGGAATGAAGATGGTACCTTGATGTTGGGGCGAGAAGGAGGGCACTCGGCCAATCGTATCCTACACTCCAAAGATGCCACCGGCCAAGAAATACAGCGCACCCTATTAGAGCAGGTTCGCCACCATCCCAACATCCAGTTACTCGAGCATTTTTTCGCCATAGACTTCCTCACTCAGCACCACCTTGGCCGATATGTAAACCGTGGGACTCCCGGGATCGAATGTTATGGGGTTTACGCTCAGGACCTTACGACTCGAAAGGTTCACACCTTTTTATCCCGTATCACCGTGCTGGCAGCAGGGGGTGCTGGAAATGTGTACGCCAGTACCACCAATCCGGTTATTGCCACGGGAGACGGAATTGCGATGGCTTACCGGGCCAAGGCAAGGGTGGCGAATATGGAGTTCAACCAATTTCATCCCACCAGCTTTTATGACCCCGAGACTCGTCCAGCCTTTTTGATCACGGAAGCACTCAGAGGTAAAGGAGCGGTGCTGCGCCATCCGTATACCAAAGCAGAATTCATGGGGAAATATGACCCTCGGGGAAGCCTGGCCCCAAGGGACATAGTGGCCCGAGCCATTGACCAGGAAATGAAATCCTCTGGGATGGAACACGTGTATTTAGACGCCACACATATCCCCTCGAATGAGTTATCCACAGAGTTTCCCACTATTTATAAACACTGTCTACAAAATGGCGTGGATATAACGAAGGAATTAATTCCTGTACGACCAGCCTCCCATTATATCTGCGGTGGTATTCAGGTGGACATGAGTGGACTTTCATCCCTAAAAAACCTATATGCCTGTGGGGAATGTACCTGTTCCGGGCTACATGGAGCCAACCGACTTGCTTCCAATTCCTTGCTGGAAGGCGTGGTGTTTGCCGACAATATATACTACGCAACCAAGGATATGGTACAGGACCTACCCCTTCAGGAAAACGTCCCTGACTGGAATGAGAAAAATCTGGTGAAGCCTGAAGAATGGGTATTGATCTCCCACAATTTTCGGGAGGTACAAAATATCATGAGCAATTATGTGGGAATAGTCCGGAGCAACCTACGTTTGGAGCGGGCAGCTCGCCGGATCGACCTGATTTACCAGGAGACCGAAGCTTTTTACCAGCAAGTTCAGCTTTCCCCCGAATTGTGTGAGCTACGCAACATCATCGCCATTGCATATCTGATAGTGAAATCGGCGAGCCTCCGGCATGAAAGTCGGGGGCTGCATTACACCACTGATTTTCCTGAGAAGGCAGAGCAGGTATGGGAAACGGTGTTGTAGAATGAAGAATCGCAGCGGTTGGCTTTATTTCTTCAGATTGAGTTCGAATACCTCCCATAGTACAGGGTTGCATACGGTGGTAGATTCATGAACTTGTACCCATTTTTCAAGATTAGTATCCATGAAGCCATAATAAGCAAGAAAGCGTTCGAATAACCGAATAAAGAACATACTCGGCAAGCGTTCCTTCACATCGGCATCTGCTATTCCCCGGCCTTTGAGAAGTGGGAGCATCGCCTGGAAAAATTTTTCAAAATACTCAGTCGTTTCCATAGGTTCCTTCCCATGTTTCAATAGGGTGTAAATCACAAAAGGTACCCCTAGCTGCAGCCCTATCCCCTGAGGATACCCATCTAAACTGCCCAGGTTATATTCCAGGTAATGACACGTGAAAATATGGTAGAAGAGTTCACGCTCCTTTCCCGGTTGCATGAGTTTTTTTCCCTTCTGTGTAAGGGAGAGTTTGTTGTTGCGCTTTTTGAGCAATCCGCCTATAAGGGCTACGTTTTTTAACCCAAAA
>JBCDIQ010000558.1:0-2893 GCA_039024295.1 Bacteroidota bacterium
AAATCCTTTTGAAATCCATGGACTTCAAAAGGATAAAAATAACTAGCAGACTATTATCCAGGCCTGCTGGTCTGAATTTAGCTTAAATGTGCTCGTAGGAACCAGGCCATTTTTTCGTGCTCTTCCATCAAACCTGTTATGAAATCACTGGTGCCAAGGTCACTGTAATCCTCTGCAAACCTGATGATATTTTCACGGAGGCTTTGAATGATTTGCTCGTGACCTGCCAATAACTCACTGATGAATGTTACACTGGTGGTGTCAGCTTCCTGGTCTTCAACCAGATCGCTTAATTCAATGAACTTTTTCAGGGAGGCAGGCGTAGGCTGGCCCAAGGAACGAATGCGTTCTGCCACATTGTCAATGATTTCATCTAGTTGCGTATACTGCTCCTCAAAAAACTTATGCTTATCTACAAAGTCAGGACCAGTAACATTCCAATGTGCATTCCGAGTTTGGGTATACAGTACATATTCATTTGCCAAAAGTTTCCCAAGCTCCTCTGAAACAGCTTCTCGATTTGGTTGTGAGATTCCGATTTGGATGTTTGAAATTTTAATATCTGGTGTCATACTTGATTGGTTGGTAATAAATACATGAACTAAACGAATCCTGAATGAATTGGTTTAAAATGTCCATTAGAAAACATTCTCGGCGATTGCTCAGTGGATCAATTCACGTTAGTGTCCCGCTTGGGTTCAATTTTCATGGAATTGTTGTAGTTTAGTTGTTGCCTTACAGCCACTATTTGTAAGGCCTTTCACCGGAATAGCACCTGCATGAAAAACTTTTTTCTTCTCATGACTTTCTTGTCCTTAACGGCAGGAGGTATGGCCCAAGGAGCAGAGGATTCACTTACCACCGCACTTATTTACGATTGGAAGCTTCGAGGGATTACCGACCTCAAAGGAACAGAAGAAATTCGATCTTCCACCAGAGATGAATTATGGCTGAAAAAAGATGGTACCTTCCTGATAAAAGTTGTCTTGGACAGTATTAAAGAAGCGGGTACCTGGTACTGTGTAGGAGATAGCCTGGTGCTAAACCATGAATTGCTGCCCATCCAGGCGAGTGTAGATTCGATTACTTTTGCTGCTCAAGACCAGGAAGCGGCCTTGGTTTTTTTTCAGGAAGGAAAAGAGGTGGCCCGTCAGTCCCTGGCGGGGCTTACTGCCCCTCGAAGACAGGAAATTTATTCGGTAAGGTTTATTGGAAAGGACAAGGAGGAAGTTGTGCTAACTGGGGCCGGAAGAAAAATCACCTTGTCAAAAACCACGGGATTCGAGCCAGCACCCTTTGCCTTAATGGATTTGCTAAGGGGCTTGTTTGGCTTGGTATGCATGCTGGCCATTGCCTATGCTTTCAGCACCAACCGAAAAGCCATCGACTGGCGATTGGTTGGAGTAGGCGTGGGGCTTCAGCTAACCTTTGCTGTGTTGGTACTTAAAATCCCATTTGTTCGGGGGATTTTCGATGGGATCAGCAGTTTTTTTGTCAAAATACTGGACTTTACCGAAGCTGGTTCCCGCTTCATGTTCGGAAACCTCATGGAGGTAGGGACGATCGGCTACATTTTTGCTTTCCAGGTATTGCCTACCATTGTATTTTTCTCCTCGGTCAGTTCCCTGTTGTATTACCTAGGAATCCTGCAGCGGATCGTCTATGGCTTTGCCTGGGTAATGAGCAAAACCATGCGTTTATCTGGGGCAGAAAGCCTTGCAGCTGCAGGAAATATTTTCCTGGGTCAAACTGAATCTCCCTTTTTGGTACGCCCTTATCTGGAAAACATGACGCGCTCAGAGATTATGTGTCTCATGACGGGTGGGATGGCCACGATTGCCGGGGGGGTGTTTGCAGCTTATATCGGGTATCTGGGGGGAAGTGATCCGATTCAGCGTCAGATATTTGCAACCCATCTGCTTACTGCATCCATTCTATCGGCTCCTGCCGCTGTGGTAGCTTCAAAAATGCTCGTTCCTGAAACAGAAGAAACCCAACGAGACCTAAAAGTTAGCAAGGAAAAGATTGGGACCAACGCTTTGGACGCCATTACCAATGGTGCCTCTGAGGGGTTAAAACTTGCTGTAAATGTGGGGATCATGCTATTGGTCTTTACGGCCCTTATTGCGATGGGTAACTATTTCATGGCTGACCTAATCGGGGACTTTACCGGATTGAATGAATGGGTGGCAGAGCAAACCGACGGACGCTACACCGAATTCAGTTTGCAGTATGTCCTGGGACTGGTTTTTGCCCCATTGGCTTTCCTGCTTGGGGTTCCCAGTGAGGACATCATGATCGTAGGGCAGTTGCTTGGGGAAAAGACCATTATCAATGAATTTGTGGCCTACACCTCTATGGGTACGGCTCAGACAAGTGGTTTATTGACAAATTACCGCTCGGTGATCATAGCCACCTATGCGCTTTGTGGATTTGCCAATATCGCTTCTATTGGTATTCAAATCGGGGGAATCGGGGCCTTGGCACCCAATCAGAGAGGCACCTTGGCAGCTTTAGGGGTGCGCGCACTGATTGGGGGTACACTTGCCTGTTTCATGACAGCTGCTATTGCGGGGATGCTGGCGAATGTCTAAGGCTTGATCTTAATAGGCCTTGTTGGAGGATCAACTTTGATTTGTTTGAGTTTAAGGTCAAGGTCCTGGGGGATTTTCTTAGAGCTGATTCCAAAAGGGTCCTCTTTTGAATTGGGCGTTGAAAGCAAAGATCCTGGGGTTTCTCCCTTGCTTCGCTGAGATACCCATTCATTTACCGTTTCCTTGTCGCCTTCTGCATATTTCATCGCTTGCTGAGCAAATAGCTCATTCGCCAATGTTACTTGAAGAGGTTCGATGTTCCTGACGGTTTCATTTACCTTTGAAGCAATAATGTCTGT
>JBCDIQ010000559.1:0-2877 GCA_039024295.1 Bacteroidota bacterium
AATGAGTTCGTACCGTTCCTACCCCCAATTCCAAGATCTCTGCTATTTCTTCCAGTGTCTGCCCATGATAAAAAACCAGGAGCGCTACTTGTTTTTGTCGCTCAGGCAGCTTTCGAATAATAGCTTGATAATCAACGAACTCATGCGTGTCATAGTCGTCAGCGATCTCTTGAACGATGCTTAAGGAGTACATCGCTTTTTTTGATTTTTGATGATCCATTGCGGTATTCCGGATTACCGAAAAGATCCATGTTTTAACACCTGACTTTTCGTTGTATTTTGCTTTGCCCTCTAAGATCTTCAAGTAAACCATCTGCAGTACATCTTTGGCTCCCTCATCGTCAAAATCACAGCACTGACGTGCCCATAAATAGGCGTCGGTGTGATGTTGTTCAAGAACGTGATGCAGCCATTTTTTCGTCATTGTTAGTTGTTAGTCTGAACAAGACCGAGAATATATGACGGAGAGGCTAAAAAAAAATTAGGTGTTGAGAAATGAAGTTGAGCTAATGATCGAGTCTAGCCAAATCTGCCTCTACAGCTATATAACCAAAAGCAGACCAGTGTTTACCATCAATCACCTCTTTGAAAACTTCAATTGCTTTAGTCGTATCACCATTGTAGAGATACCAGTTTCCAACACCATAACCTTGAGTGGCAAGAGTCAAATCAAGATCGGGATCACTATCAGACACGTTCAGTACTGAATCTACTGGTAAATCATCCTTATACATCATTAGTCGCTTGAAATAAGAGCTATTTTCTATGATGGTCATATTCTCATGAACAGCTATGAGCGCGTGTTTGGCTTCTTCTGTACGACCCAACCTTCTATACGTCATATACAGCCAATCCACCGTTGCGCTTTGCAGATCATCATTCACAGAAACCTTGAGACACTCTTTGTAACTTCTCAACGCTTGTTCAAACTCACCTTTTAGGTAATAAGCCAGTTCGAGATGATACCATATATTAAATTGCGTTGAAGACAATGGGGTATTAATGCTATTGGGAATACCATCCGGTTCAATCTCAATTCTATCCTTGGGCATCATGTCCGCAGCTTTTTTAAAGTCTTCAATCGCCTTATCAAACTCCCGAATAGATATGTACCTATGGCCGCGATGGCGAAGCAATTTGTAAGACTCAGGATATCGCGTTAAGCCTTCGCTAAAAATATCAATGGCCTGCCTGTATCTTCCGGCATATGCCACTCTCCTTCCTAACCAAATGGTATTGATCTCAGAAGGATCGCCTTGCCAATTTTTATTGGCAATATTAAGATTGCTATCTAACCGTGCCTGTCGTTCAACCGAGTAGTCCGGGGTAAATAGTGAATCTCCAAGCAGCGAGAGTGTCTGAAAGATCTTTTTTGTTTTCCGGGGGACTTTGGGCTCCAACTCATCCACCACTTTGGCCTCTTTGGTTTCACAGGCAAGAACCAAAACCAATCCTATGATGATTAGTTTATTCATTGGTCATTCCAGGTTGTGTAATCTTAAAACCTGTTTTCTCTTTTTCATCGGCTACCATTTTTTGTACATCTGCGAGTAATCTCTTGGCATCATAAATTACCCCACCCTTGACGGTGTATTTTACGCCACCGACACGTACCACCTCATTATCTTCTGTTAACTTAATCGCTCCGGTTCCATAAAGAGACTTGAGATTTTGCAAAGGGTTTTCTTCAAGGATCACAAAATCTGCTAACTTACCTACTTCCACCGTTCCAATCCGCTTATCCATTCCCAGCGCTTCAGCCCCGTTCAACGTGGCTGACTTTATTACTTCCAGAGGGTGAAAACCCGCTTCCCTCAGCAATTCCAGCTCGCGGATGTAGGCGAATCCATACAATTGAAATATAAAACCTGAATCTGACCCTGCTGTTACCCTACCACCTCTATTCTTATATTCGTTGATGAAAGTCATCCATAAGCGATAGTTTTCTTTCCAGTTCACCTCTTCTTCCGTGCCCCAATAGTGCCAATACGAGCCATGTGAGATTTTACTGGGCTGATAAAACCTCCAAAGGCTGGGCATTGTGTAATCTTCATGCCATTCTGCCCTGCGGGCACGCATTAAATCCCTACTTGCCTCATAAATGTTAAACGTGGGATCAATCGTAAAGTCCAGTTCCAACAACTCATTCATTACCGAATTCCAATGATCAGAATATGGTTCAGCTGCTTGTTTCCACAACCGACCTGCCGCCCCGAAGCGGTCCTGCTCATTATTATAGTTGTAATCTAGCGGATAATGTTGCACAACCCTATCGTCAAATAATGCTTCCGGAAGCCCATACCAGTGCTCCATCGTAGTGAGACCAGCTCGTGCAGAATTTAAGACGTTCCAGCGTACGACATCCATTTGAGCGTGATGGCACGCAGATCTTAACCCCAACTTCTTATTCTCATCTAACGCAGCCGCCATTATGTCCGGGGCAGCGCCAAAAAACTTAATACCATCAGCGCCTTTTTTGGCATTATTTCTTACCCATTCACGTGCCATTTCAGGCGTACTTATGGGTTCGCCGCTACCCTGGCCAAAGGCGGTATATGCAAGAATTCTAGGGGCTGTGATCTTATTTTTAGCGCTCTTGGATTTTTGATCAAGCACCCAATCCAGGCCGTTGCCGGCAGAAGGGTCTCTAACAGTCGTAATTCCATGAGCCATCCAGAGCTTAAAAACATATTCGGCATTTACCCTTTGTGCACGGCCACCAATATGACCATGCATATCTACGAACCCCGGCAAAAGATACATGCCAGTAGCGTCTAATTCTTTACCACCCTCTTTTAATTCAGGCCTTCGCTGTTTGTTAATGTCAACACCAGGATAACCTACCACTTTGACTTGGACAATTTTATCATTCTCAAC
>JBCDIQ010000560.1:0-2854 GCA_039024295.1 Bacteroidota bacterium
ATACAAGCCATCACCAATTGGGACAAGGTTAAAAAAACTGTCATATACGGTATTGAAGCCTCTCTAGCAGCTGTAGTAAATATTCCATGAACAAATTTACGAAGAGGATTAGATTTGGTTTTGATTATTTCATTTTTATAAAAAAAGCAGCTCCAGTTTCCCGGAGCTGCACCTGCGCTTGCACACAAGTCCTACTGATTTAAAGGTTGAACTTGGTGTAGTTGTTGGTTTTGAAGGTACCAGAAGTCACGGCGATCGGGTTAATTGGCCCTGTGGGTGTAAGCTGAACAAGGTTCAGCTCAAAGCTGCCACTGGTGGTATTATCTGTGATTTCATCAATGGTAATGGTTCCAGTATTCCCGGCGGGATTCCACGTCCAGGCGTTTCCTGGGGTGATCTGATAGATTGGCGACCAGGAATAATCCTTCATTACCGTAGCATCCAGGGCATACGTACCCGGAGTAATGGCCCCCCCATTAATCCGTTGGATGGTAAACTGTAGCCCTACTCCATCGGCATTTTCCCCTTTTACGGTATAAATATAGATTGTACCAGCAGCATTGGTTGTTCGGGTTTGTGCCGCTGTTATCTCTACGGCTGTGAAGTCTTGGCCATCTATTTTTGCAGAGAAAGAAACAGAAGCACTTGCTGGCGTGGCAGATCCCGGAGTCACATTGTTAGGTATATTATTACCCGGGTTGTCATCATCGTTGCCACAACCGACCAAGATGAAAGCTGAAAACGTGAAGAAAATGGCTAAAATTGAAATGAAATTTTTCATGAGTGAAATTATTTAGGGGGTGACTGATTGGATTATTGTTGAACGAGCTCTACGCGGCGGTTAAGTTTTCTGCCAGTGTCAGCTGTGTTGGTGGATACTGGCACCAGAGGCCCTACGCCCTTCGGGGAAAGTCTTGCCCGGCTAATGCCATGATTTTTGACTAAAGCATCGACTACTGCTTGTGCACGCGATTCAGACAAAGTCAGGTTGTAGGTCAGGGTCCCTTTCATATCGGTATGGCCCACGACATACACCTTCAGCTGAGGACGTTTTTTCAAAACAGCAGCAATCGCCTCAAGCACAGGCTTGGATTCAGGTTTAAGGGTAGCTTTGTCAAAATCAAAGTGCAGCCCATAGATGGCCACTTTTCCATCACGGTCAATGGCTCCTGACATGGCATCCGGATCAACTGAAACCAGATCATCCTCCATGGGTTGGGTCTCTACGATATCTACCAATACCACCACTTCAGTTTCACTGTATTGATAGGAGGCAATCGTTACGTACACATTGCCTGAAGCACGTTTTAGTTCACCTGCAAGGTATCCGGTTCCTCCTGAGGTAGAAGTGCCATGAAACAGGGGGATATCTCCGTTGGGCGGCAGCGGATTTTTTGCATAGGCTGTGCCCATCCAGGTGCGGTCTCCTACTTGCTTGCCTACGTTTCGGGCTTTGTTTAGTCCTTTAGCCAGGAACGAGAATCCTCCTTTGTTGAGCGCATTTTCATAATTTAAATGCACCTCTGAAACAGACCGCGCGCCAGGAATGCTGTAAAAAATTCGGGTAAGCTTTCCTTTTACTTCTTTCCAGTCAGAGATTGTCTTATAGCCTGTTTGGGGACCTATGGCAATCGAATAGGGTTCAAACGCTTGTTCTTCGTACCAGGCGATGGTAGCACCAGGATACCGGGTGATCAAGGGGTGATCTTCACTTTCAGAAACGTCCTGGGCTTGTAGGCAGATTCCACCATAAATCACCATTGCGAGGGTAATGATTAAGTCTCTCATTGTTTTCAAAAGTGATTTATTGAACCTGGATTTTCCGTGTAGCAACTCCCTGAGGGGTTTCAATGGTGAGCAAATAATACCCAGCCCCTACCCCACTGAGGTCTAGCGAATGTTGTTGGAAACCACCGGCAGGTGTCAAGGACTTATGAATCAATTCTTGACCAATGACATTTTTTAGGGAAATCGTAATAGTCTGGGGCTGTTCCAACTCGAAATTCACATGCAGCTTGTCCCGGACAGGATTGGGAAATGCCTTCAACTGGACCCTACTGGCAATTTGCTCCTGCTCACGGCTAGTGGTGATATCTCCACTGCGGAACATGTGGGCATAGTTCAAGTTTGATGTTATCCCAAAGGAAATAATGGCAATGCTATCCATCTGCATCAATACATATCGCTCATCAGCGGAATACCAGGTGTAGCGGGTGATTTCCTAGCGCGTTTCAACGGGTATAAATACCTGAAGGGTATCACGGATAGATTCTGTTGTTTTGACGCGGACCACATTGTTAAAGGTACCATATGGAGTTATCAAGGTGCCATAAGCATCTACGGTTCTTTGCGTCTCCCCATACCGTGTTTGCTCGAATAACATTCCGCCGGCATTGATCCATTGTACGCCAGACTTTACATCAGCATGGCTGCTCCCGAAGGTAAATGGAAATGTTGCCACCACATCGGGATCATCTTCCAGGATTTGATAAAAACTTGTCGAATCCTGCAGCAACACACTCGCAGCTCCCAAAAAAGACAAAGAGTCATTCACAAATCGGTAGTACTCCCAAACAGCAGCGGTGTCACCTTGCGGCAAGCGAAATGCCATGGTAGCGGAAGGGAAACTGTCCTTAAATGCAGTGGTCTCAGGATCAAAAATCTGCCAATTCCAACCGTCAGAAGACGGAGCAGCAGAAAAATCCCAGTTCTGGTTGGCTCCAGCACCTCCAGGTGCCCAATAACCGGTGCCAAATTTAATCGGAGCAGATTCTCCTTTGGCCAAGACCGTTGAACTAGTGATTGTCGGCTGGGCCATCAGGCAGCTGCAAAGCAGCATCAAGGTAACATAGAT
>JBCDIQ010000561.1:0-2849 GCA_039024295.1 Bacteroidota bacterium
CCCCCCACCCACCCCTCGCCGCCCTACCCTACCTCACCACGCTCCCCCGCCGACACCGGATGCCAGCCTCCACTCCAACTACCCCAACTCCAATCCAATTCACCAGGATGGATACGGAGTTTTCGAAATGGTATGCTGTTATTCCAGCAAAGCCAGCAATTATTTGGGGTCATTCACCCGAGACGATGCAAACAGCAGTAACAAAATTTTGGGCGCAGTCAACGATACCCTCACGCCCGGTTGGCACCATGTGGCCTACACCAATGACCTGGATGGTAGGGCATATATCTATATGGACGGGCAATTGGTGGATAGCTCTGACGTGGGCACTGGAACCTATGTAGTAGCTGGATTTCCGCTGATCGTCGGGGCTGACAATGCCAACAATTCGGATAACTATGAAGGCAAGATAGACGACATTCGACTGTACAGAGGGTTATTGACCTCATCTGAAGTTGATAGCTTGTTCAATGAAGCGATTGCCACCAGCACTGAATCGCTTTCCTCGGACATTTCTTATCACCTATTCCCCAACCCAGTGAAAGACCGGCTAATGATTGAATTAGTAAAACCCCAGCCGGAGGCATATCGAGTAGAAATGATGTCTTCCATCGGAACTTCAGTTCACACATCAACCCAAATCCTTCCTTCTGCTTATCCAGGTGCCTATTCCATTGATATGGGAAATCTCCCAAATGGGCTGTATGTATTGCGCATTAGCAGGAATGGAAAGGTCTTAGCCTATGAGAAAGTGGTCAAGCAATGATTATCGTTGATTTTCAGGGCCAAAACTTTAGTTTATTTCCATCTCGATCAATAAGCCGGCAAAGGTCGGTTCCGGGATCTGAAAATCCGGGTGCATTTCCTGCCAATACTTCGGTATAAGCCTCCCGGTCAAAGAAAAAGGGATCGTCACGGGGGCCAGCAAACAGCTTGCTGCCTGACTTGGTCCCAGTTTTTGCAGACTCTCCATAATTGGTGACCTCTAACCCCCATCGGTTCGAGGTCGCCTTTGATGGTGCTGGAGGCTCCTGGTGATTCGGGCGCATACGGCCCAAAGGCGTTACATCTTCCCATCTCTTGGGATCATCTGGGTCACGAGGTCTTCGATGTTGTCCCCATCATTGTCAATGTTCACCTTAGAGCACATTTTCATCAAAAGCAGCCATAGGCGGCATCGCTGGGCTGAGAAGTCCCTGGAGGGAGGTGACGGACACCAGGTGCTTGCCATTGTTTGCTGATGTGGGTTCCCTTCAGCAATCATGTGCAATACCTATTTTGGGGATGGCCAAAGTGGATGTGGGGAGGGGAGATTTTTTAGAGAAAGATCATTTTCAATCAATCTCCCTAAGTATATAGCTTGTGCTTCTACCACCTGCCTCCTCCTTTGCTAATATTCCTTTTTTGACCAAATCCTGAATGTCTCTAAGTGCTGTATCGTTGGAACACTTGGCGATTTTGGCCCACTTCGAGGTGGTTAACTTACCTTTAAACCCATCAAGTAACTTATTCAACATCAAGCTTTGGCGATCATTCATAGGCGTTTTCGCCCACTTGGTCCAGAAGGTATGCTTTGATATTACTTTTGACAATAAACTACTCGAAGCTATAAGCGCATTTAGTAAGCAACTCAAAAACCACTCTAGCCAATCGGTGATGTCCAAGCTCCCTTTTTGGGAGAACTCCAATTGACGGTAATATGCCTCCCTTTCAATTCTTATCTGAGAAGACATGCTGTAGTACCGCTGCGAAACGCCATCGGCCCGAGTAAGCAGCATATCTGTGATTGCCCTGGCTATCCGCCCATTTCCATCTTCAAATGGGTGAATGGTCACAAACCATAAATGCGCAATTCCTGCCTTGATTACCGGGTCTATGGTTTTTTCATTGTTCACCCAGTTTATAAACGCTGACATCTCAGGACCGATTGCCGTTGCAGTTGGGGCCTGAAAATGTACCTGTTCTCTTCCCATGGGGCCGGAAACCACTTGCAAAGGACCAGTGGAATCATCTCGCCAATTCCCTACAATGAGGGTGTACATCCCGCTCCTTCCGGTTGGGAACAAGGCATAATGCCAATCAAATAACCTCTCTTCTGTTAGGGGTTCGTTATATTTCCCCACAGCATCCATCATCATGTCTACCACGCCTTCTACATTCCTGTCCGAAGGTACAAGACCCGCTATGTCCATTCCCAACCGCCGAGCAACAGATGACCTTACTTGCTCAGGGTTTAGTATCTCTCCTTCTATTTCGTTTGTGGTTAATATCTCCAGGGTCAGTGCTTCCAAAGTAGCCTCACTTCGCAGCTCAAACCCCAGGGATTCCATGCTGCCAATGATCTTCCCCTGAAGGTTTCTTACCTTTCCCAAGACCGTAATCAACCGCTCATTATTCCAGAGGAAGTTTGGCCAATCTCGTTTTTGATAGATAAATCCGCTCATTCACCGCGTAACATGCAGTGAATATAGGGATTATTCGCCGCGCGCACTAAAAGATTTACATATATTTGCCCTGAATAGCAATTGAAGATGGGAAATCTGCATCTGTTATTTTTCTAACTTCTTTATTTCACGTAAGAATTCCTCAGTTCTAATGACATTTACGGGAGGAAATCCAATTTTCCGTAACACATTGAAGTGCTTATCATCTGTGACAATGAAATCTGCTTGACTGTTCAATGCACAATCCACGAACTTGTTGTCATCTGCATCCTCAGCAATTACTGACCAGCAAAAGTAAACTTCTACTTGCTCGGTATCAGGTGATCTTAGGAGAAGATTGGCAATATTTTCAGCTACAGTTCCATTAACTTTTTCTTCCAGTACTTCTACATATTCATTTATGAC
>JBCDIQ010000562.1:0-2842 GCA_039024295.1 Bacteroidota bacterium
AAGAGATTGGTGAAAAACTTGGGAATGTATTCCATCATGTGTCCTGGGATCAGCAAATTTCAACGGTATTCACGAACCAGTTTTTTGATGAAAATGGGGGTTTTCCCGTTCCCTGTCAATTGGGAAAAGCGGGTAAAAGAGCTTCGAACGAGGAATCATTTGCACCGCAAGCAAGGATTTTGCGTAGGTATTGCATACGTGGGATTAAAACGAAACCTGATTTTCCGCGAAAACTGGAACTCCCGGACCAGTTTCAATGCATCTTTGAAGAACTTCGACCTAAACACCATGGAATAACCCGATGAAAAAAAAGATCAAAAAAGCAGCCCTCTGGACCGTGGCAGCATTATTTGTCGTTGGGAACGTCATCGCCTACAACCATGCATATAGATTTACCCATTTTAAAGAAAATGATTCAGCCAGAACCCAACGTCCGGAGA
Source organism: Bacteroidota bacterium (assembly GCA_039024295.1). Classification (GTDB taxonomy): domain Bacteria; phylum Bacteroidota; class Bacteroidia; order J057; family J057; genus JBCDIQ01. The sequence goes on from JBCDIQ010000562.1 coordinate 441, forward strand.
AGCTTAGTTTAGGCGAGAAGCTTAATACACTGCTTTTGGGAATCAATATCCCCAAACCCAAAAATGAGGCACTACCAACGCGGCCATTTGAAACGCTAAAGATTGAGAGCCAGGAATCACTGGAAGCTTGGCGCATTTCCATCACTGAAAGCAAAGGAATCCTTCTCATGTTTCACGGATATTGCTCCAGCAAATCCGGACTACTGGCTTATTCAGAAGAATTCAACCAGAAAGGATACTCTACCGTGCTAGTAGACTTCATGGGAAGCGGCGGCTCAACAGGGCATACCACAACCGTCGGCTATAAAGAAAGCCGAGATGTAAAGGAGGCGTACGAATATGTGAAAGCCGGCCCCCTTGAAACACCCCTTATATTATTCGGAAGTTCGATGGGTGCGGTAGCCATCATGAAGGCAATCGCAGATTACGACATGCAACCCGAAAAAATAATCATAGAATGTCCTTTCGGCAGTATGCTGGAGACAACTAAATCAAGGTTTAGGGCGATGAACCTGCCGCCCTCTCCTCTTGCAGAAGTCCTTCTGTTTTACGGAGGACTGGCCACAGGTTTTAACCCATTCGGCCATCAACCCACGGAATATGCAAAGCAAATAGAGGTACCTACGTTGCTGCTGTATGGAGCAAAAGACAAACGGGTTTCCAGGGAAGAAATCGACGAAATCTATGACAATCTTTCCGGCGAAAAAGAGTTGGTCGTCCTGGAAAACTCTGAGCATGAGGTTTACCTAAATGATGACCGGGAAAGGTGGAACCAGGAGATTGATGACTTCTTAAATGGTAAATGATACATGCGGGATGAACCTGCTCGGAATGGAAGAAGTACCCATTCAGGCCACAAGTCCTTTGCGCAATTAACCCCCAACCTCCAGATGGAAGAACCAGACAAAACAGTTTACTTGAAGGGAGGGATGAGCACCAAAACTGTGCTGAAGATCGGCCCCAATGTCCACCGCACAAAGGCCTCAAATTATCCCTTCATTCATTCCGTTCTTTTGCACCTGGCAACATTTGATTTCCCTTTTTCCCCCAGGTTTTTAGGAATTGATGATGAAGGTCGTGAAGTGCTGTCGTTTATACCTGGAGAGGTACCCAGGGAAATTCCCTTAACGCTCCCTCAAAAGGTAGAGGCCATTAAGGTCCTACGTATGCTGCATGATGTGTTGTCAAGCTTCGAAAACAAAGGTGAATATGAAACCATATGTCACCATGATGTAGCCCCCTGGAATGTTATTGTCAATAACAAGAAGATTGTAGGCATTATTGATTTTGATGAGGCTGCACCGGGAAATAGAATAGATGACGTTGCCTATTTCATCTGGACCTTCCTCGAATTGGGCAACTCATTAGTACCTGATAATGATCAAATCGCTGGAATTGCGGCATTGGCAGATGCTTATGGACTCGCGGGTAAAGAGCACCTGGTCCCAGCGATCATTCATCAGCAAACCAGGATACGGGAGTTCAGAACCCACATCACCTTGCAAGGTACAAATGCAGAACTGGTTGAATTCTCCCAAAAGGCCCTCATCCAAATTAACAAAAGCATAGACTGGGTACATTCAAACAGGAGCAGGATCGAGCAAGCTCTTTAGAGGGTTGGAGGAAAAAATATCATCGATGGGGCTCAGCCATATGTGAACCCAGAAAGCAGGGTATGAGGCACCTCCTTTTACCTGAAGTAAGGGTATTACATTTTTCCCAAAGTGGAAAACTGGTACTCGTATAGAAGCAGCCGGGTGGGAGGAAGGATTTATTGAAATATACCCTAAAATGCTAGCAAATAGGAACATACCCATCACCTTTTGGGTTAATACCGTAAAACGGAACTTATGAAACCTACCACCAAATTGTTTCTCAAAACCTTCCTGGCTACCGGAGTCCCATTTGGCTTGACCATGTCAGCAATTGATATTTTCACGGGAGAGGGTTTTATGATTGGGAAATTCCTGTTCATGACGTTCTTTTTTGGCCTTACCATGTCTCTGTTTTTTGTCTATACTGCTAAAAAGAACCTGAAAAAGCAGGGAATTACAGAAATTACGGATGAACACCTCAAGGTAGTGCAAACCAAGTATTTCACTTCAGGATTGAACTTAATCGAATTGACGGAAAAGCTTAAGGCCAGTCCAATTAGTCAAAGAATGAAGGTTAAAGAAGTCGAGAACGGCATTTTGCTTCAAACGGGGGCAAGTTGGAAGTCTTGGGGAGAGGAAATAAGAATTACACAGAAATCCGCCCGGGAGCCTAATTATGAATACCAAGTTTCGAGTAGCCCGAGACTGAAAACCACCTTGGTTGATTACGGCAAGAACCTGGAGAATTTAAATCAAATTGAACGTTTGATGAATAGCTTTGGCTGATACTTCAGGTGTAATTTGAAC
>JBCDIQ010000563.1:0-2836 GCA_039024295.1 Bacteroidota bacterium
AATTAAAAAGTGCCATCATTGATTTTAAGAAAAGCTGCGTCCCCTGAAACATTACCAAAACTTCTGTTTACCATACTTCATTTTATCATTTCTGCATTGTTTACGGGCTCCCCGTTCTAATATTGTACGGTACCAGAAAACGACGTTATGATCGTTTCGGGACCATTGTTTTCGTCATCGGATTGGCAACCAAAAAATAGCATGCCAAGAAAACAAACGAAGCATATAATCCTTTTCATTTCTATTTCTAGTTAATGATTATCTTTTTCTCCATCCCATCCCCATTGATGTCCACTACCAATACATAAACACCTACAGCGACCTGTCCCACATCAAAACTATCCGTATACTCGCCAGGCAATCGAGATTTGGAACCCAATGAGATGGCGCCATAACCCCCATTTATCGATAGTAAAGATACAGAAACCTCACTTTCTTCCCCTACCTTGTAGGAAACGTTGATAATCTCATTGGTGGGGTTGGGCCATACCACAATTTCGCCTTTCCCCTCCATATCAAAATCTTCCAGGTTGATGGTTAAAGGTATTCCACCTCCAGGACCAGGACCGGGGCCCCCTCCACCGGAACATATTCTATTGCTACTGGTTAATACGGAAAAAGCTCTCGATGAACTGGAAGAGCGCACCCTGTTTCGTGAATTAGAGGGAAGGTCCTCAATGGTTTCAGTAGAAAAGCTTCGTGTAAGCCTTACGGTATACACCCCTGCGGGCAATGTTGACCTCATGGTAAACGTGTTACCGTTACCTGTAAGCGTTCTCGGCCCTGAGGCCCTCCAGCTATGGACATACTGATTCCCGAAAGGATCGGGATAATCGGCAACAAAAAAGGTCACATCCCCACCACTGTTCTGGCAGGTATAGAAAAAGGGAGCATTAGATCGGGGTGTGGGAGGAGCAATGTTCATCGTAGGTATTTGATTGCAAGTGGTCACTGTATTCAAACCCAGTTCAAGTCTTAGCAAATCGTTCCATTGGCCAGCAACATCAGCGGCATTTATATGCTCTGTATTCTCATTTCTTCCAAACGCCTCGTCAAACGGAATCTGGCCCCTGTTATCCAGAAAGGCGTACGAACGGTTGAGCTCTGTCTGATTGGTAATATTGCGTGTGGAGGCCAAACTGCTAAAAAGGGGCACAAAGGAAAAGTTACGAAAGCCATTGCCGACCAAACGTAAATCATCGATATCTTCTATTTCTTCCAACACCAGTTCATCATCAACCAGGCCGCCCGCACCCAGGTCATAATTTACATTGCCCAAATCTAGGTTGAGCTCGGCGGAATTAAGTCTTATACCTATTCCCTTTATCTCAAAATGCATAAGCTGCGTACTCCTATTGAAATGATTGGTCCTTACCTTGCCCTCGAATTTAAGTAGGGCAAGCCATGCATCATAGGTATCCTCGAGATCCAATATACGTTCCCCCGGAGTGGTTGCCCTGACCCTATTGCTTGCTGCACTTCCATTCAGGGCACCATTTACGATGGCCAAGTTTCTTATCCCGCCTTGTGAGGGAAACCCAATCCGGTCAAGCTCACTTTGCATTGCAATGAAATTAGGGTGTGGCGCCCTTTCATCCCCGATGGGATTACCAAGGCCATTGACCTCATAATACTGTAACAAAAGTTGTTTGGCCGCAGGAGCCGTAATCTGGGCCAAAGCTTCATCAAAATCCTCTTCTGCCAAGTTCCGTACAGGCTGTATTCGATTAGCCCCATGGAGAAAGGCCTGGAAACCCAAAGGAACGTTGGCACCTTTGTGTGGCGCATCAAAACTGATATAATGGCTTATATTATGTGTTCCCCCTTGCATTTCCATTCCTCTAATAGCCAATCAGGCCACAATACCTCCCATACTCTCCCCTATGATGATAATGTCCTGGTTGCCCTGCTTTTCCCTATTGACAAGCTCAATAAGATCCTCAACATGGCTTGCATTGATGTTCATATCGGCCCCTCCGTCTTGAAAATTGAAGTAGACCATATCATGGCCATTGGCACGAAAATCTTGCTCAACCGCACTATTGCGATAGTTCCTGCTTAAATCATCCTCATCATCCTCATTAACTGAATCAAAACCTTCAATAACGATGACCGGTTGGTCAAAAATGAGGTCACAGCCCAAAAAGACCTTTGCACTTCCGCCTGAAACCGATGAACTTGATCTAGAGCTAGATGTAGTACTAGCAATTTTATTAGCTGATTTGGCATTACTGCTAACATTACCATTGATGTTAAATGAAATATCTGGTTGCTCTTGGTTCAACGTCACTATTTTTATGGTGCTATACGATGTGAAGGTTCTTCCCTTTTGTTTGAACCTTATGGCAATGGCCTTTTCACCAGTGCTTTCATATTGGACACTAAAACTGCTGTTTTCATCAAGTGGCAAAAAGCCCCTGCCGTCAGCAAAATCTATTTCCAAGGATTTAATACTGTTGGGATTTTGAAGATGGAACAGTCCGGGAACAACTTCAAAAGTTACATCCCCTGAATACGCCTTCTTCTTTAGTGCTCCAGCACTGAAGATGAAGTACTTTTTATATTCTTCCTCTATAGGTAGTCCGTTTGCAACCTTCTCCAGATGGTTCTCAATCTGTATGGAATCCAAAAATTCACCCTTTGCCTGGATGATTCCCAACGGAATGGTATTGCGCTTTTCCTTATATTCCAGTCTTAAGGCTCTGAAATCATATTTGGGCAATCTTTTGTTATTTTTGCTCTTTAGGTCTGATTTCCTTAACCCATTGTAGATTCTTCTAAACTTGGAACGACCAATTTTGGTAAAGGCATCTTCACCAGATTCGGCATATTCAAA
>JBCDIQ010000564.1:0-2798 GCA_039024295.1 Bacteroidota bacterium
AAATGCGTTGAGGTCTACCGACTCACCCGGGTTGATCCATAGCGTATCAGCACCCATTTTCATGCGGATATTGGTCCCAGCAGCACGCGCAGCCTCATTGATGGCAATATTGGTAATGGGCATGATGGAATTACCCGGATCAACCAGAGATTGTGAGCTGATCACACTGCCATCAGCCAAGTCTACCACGTACAGTTTATTGTCTCGGACGTAATAATACTGTCCCAACATAGGATCAATATCAGAAACGCCCCCTTGGAAGCAATCTGGGCTGGTAGGCGTTTTTGAAATAACGTTCATGTTTCCCGTAACAGGATCTACAGATGCCAGAAAGAGTCCACCGGTACACCAAGGATTGCTGGCAAACGCTCCAGGCAAAAAGTACAATCCGTATATGGTGTCATTTAGCCAGTTGTAAGCGATGTTCACAAAAAATGCCTTCGGATCTGGAAGTTTGACGCTGGGCTGATGAATAGCCTGACCATTATCCAAGCTTCCGGTGTAATGGGTGTTTCTGCGAACATACAAAAAACGACGACCTACTGGGTCAATGTCCGCATCTCCTTGGCTGAAACCGTCGGGACTAATCGGCCCAGGAGAAATCATGTTGAAATTTCCATTATCAGGGTCAACAGACACCAAACGAAGTGAACCGGTCTTGTACTCAAGCCCATAGAGGGTATCATTTAGCCAGTTGTACGCCATATTGGTAATCGGCGTAACAGCACTATTAGGGTTTGCCACAATTGGACGACTTACCACCTTGTTGGAGTCAAGGTTGTAGGTAACGAGTTGATTCGCGCCTGCCACATAAAAATACCGTTGGCCAATAGGATCAAAATCCGACACGCCGGTAAGAAAAGTCCCGTTGGAAGCAGGCTGCGTATTCAAGTAGGAAACATTTCCAGTCGAGGCATCGACCTTGGAAACGCGTAATTCATTATTTTTTGAGAAATTCAGCCCGTACAGTTCTACGGTTTGAGCCGAAAGAGAAAAATTGCTAACAAGCAATAACAAACAACATACGATCCTCATGATGGATGAAATTAGTGAGGTGGAACATGGAGGAATGTTGTGTGCTATTATGTCAAACGCCTGAAAAGCCAAATAGTTGGCCCCATGTTAAATTCTTGGTCTAAAAAACTGATTGGACACCTCACCGCTCAAACATCGGATGAATTCCATGGATATAGGCCATGACCTCGTCCTTTCCTCGTCTATCAGAAGAAGAAGTCAAAAATACCGGCGGCATTTCTTCCCAGGCTTTGAGCATTTCTTTTTTGTAGGCCGCCAAGTTATCTGCAAGTTCTTCCTCCTTGAGTTTATCGATTTTGGTAAAAATGATGGAGAAGGGCACCCCATTCATCCCCAGGAACTCAAAAAACTCCAGGTCTATTGGTTGCGGCCCATGCCGACTGTCCACTAGTACAAAGAGGTTCATTAGATTTTCTCGCTCCAATACGTAACGTGTAATCATTCGCTGGAAACCTGTACGCTGGTGCTTGGAAGTCTTGGCGTATCCATACCCAGGTAAGTCCACCAGGTACCAGGTCTCATCAATGAGGAAGTGATTCATCAGCTGGGTTTTCCCAGGGGTAGCACTGGTTTTTGCCAGCTTTTTCTTATTTGTCAGGGTATTGATGAGGGAAGACTTTCCGACATTTGACCTGCCCACAAATGCATACTCAGGCCTATCAGGAGCCGGAAGCTCACTCATTTTCTGGCTACTCTTGAAAATTGTGGCGGTTTTTTTTTCCTTGGAAACGACTCTGTGGCCCAAAAAGATAAGGATTATTTCCTTTTCTCACATCTCACTCAGTTCCCTCGCCCGTTCAAAGGCCGCACTCAATCCATCTTCCAGGCTTTGGCTTAATTCGTTCGTCTCAAACGACACGAGTGCAGCCTCCGTGGTACCTCCTCTCGAAGCAACTTTCTGGACCCAATCGTTGCAGGTGAGTTCATCCCGCTGTAACAGGTGGACAGATCCCAAAAAGGTCTGTGTCACCAGCAACTGCGCTTCAGAATCGCTGAATCCCATTCTACGACCTACTTCCATCATGGCATCCATGAGGTAAAATACATAGCCGGGACCACTGCCTGAGATCGCGGTTGCGGCATCTATCATCATTTCATTGCCTACATACAACGTCTTCCCTGTGGTATTGAGTAAATTCTGAATATTGAGCAATTCTCCTTTGCTGACTTTGGAAGAAGTGGTAAACACGGTCATACCCATGCCGATTTGTGCAGGGAGGTTAGGCATCGCCCGCACGACCTTTTTGGTGCCCAGGCTTTTGGCGATTTGTTTCATGCTCACCCCCGCCATGATGGACAATACCACCTGATTTTCCCGAATATGAGGTTCCAGATTCGTGGCAAGGCCCGAAAAGTCCTGAGGCTTTACCGCGAGGATCACCAAGTCCATGTTGCGAATAAAAGCTGAAGGATACGTATGGAGAGGGTTGCTAGAATAATGGTGAAGCTGCTCAGCCTTTCGTTCGCTTTTGTCCAAAAAAAATAGTTGACTCGGCTGGATCAGGTGGGCCTTCAGAAATCCCTCGGCGTAGGTAGTGCCCATGTTTCCGGCACCGATAATGAGCACATTCATATCAGGAACATTAGCTTTCTTCTACTTCTAACTCCTGTACCTCAGCACCAGCTGCGACCAGCTCCTTCCAAAAATCTGGATAAGATTTTTCCACCACATCAGGATGAGAAATATACAGCTCTTTCTGAAGCAATGCCAAAGGAGCAAATGCCATGGCCATTCGGTGGTCATCATAGGTCTCAACCGGTGT
>JBCDIQ010000565.1:0-2782 GCA_039024295.1 Bacteroidota bacterium
ATACCTGGATAAAGCTGATCATTTTCCGGATATTTTTGAAAAGCTTGAAGATATCCCTGAAATCGTTGAGTGTCATTATACCACTGGTACCTACGCCATCTTCCTGAAAGTTTATTGTAGAGATACTGAGCACCTCAGGGACTTACTCATAGAAAAAATCCAAAGCATCCCGAATGTAAGACGTACAGAAACATTTGTTTCGCTTGAGGAAAATTTCCACAAGGAACCCGGCCTAAACGAAATTCTGGACGTTGAGCCGCAAGTACTTGTTACCAAATAGCTCACATCCTCACTTTATTTCTGCCCCGATTGACGTTTTGTGTGTCATTCGGGGCAATTTCTTTACCTATAAATATTCCGAAGGCGGTTTGCCAAAACGCTTCCGGAAATTCCTGGTAAGGCCTTGAGGGTTAGAGAATCCTACCGCATACGCAACTTCAGCAACTGTGGGGTAGACCTTATCTTCAAGTAGCTTTCTTGCTTCATTCAACCGTAGTTCCAATATGTATTGTTTGGGCGAAGCCCCAATGAGGGACTTTAACTTGCGCTGTAGTTGACGCTCACTGATACCGGCTTCTCCAGCCCATTGCGTAGCATTGAAATTAGGATTGGTAAGCTCACGTTTCAGGATCTTTTCCTGCAATACCAGCCAATGCTGGTCAACCTTGGTGATGCTTGCAGCATTTCTTTCTACCTCCTGTAAGGGGGTACCTACCCTTTCTCGTTGCTTCACAAAATTCAACAAAGCAGAAACCCTCGCGATCAACTCTTCCGCCACAAAAGGTTTCAGCATGTAATCATCAACCCCACTCCTCAAAGCCTGGAACTTATCCCGCTTATCTGCCCGAGCTGTAAGCATGATTACTGGAATCTGATGCCAACGACCATCTTGTTTAAGTATCTCAATTAACTGTAGACCATTCATAACGGGCATCATAAGGTCGGTTATGATCAAATCGGGGATGGGCTTCCCTTCTATTTCTGCTTCTTCCAAAAAGTCAAGTGCTTGCCTCCCATGTTCAGCAAAGATAACCTTTGCTGTTTCCCCTAAAATTTTACGGATGTACTCACTCATATCTGGGTTGTCCTCTACCAATAACACCTGAAAGGTCCGCTGAATGATTGGAGGTGGTACAAGGGTCCCATAGCCGCTTAGGCCTACAGGACTGCCTGGAGCCAGCTCTTCCGAGGTGGTATTCTCTAGACTTCCAATCAGTTCTTTTTTAGGAAACTTGAATAAAAAATCAGCCCCGCCTGTTGAATGGTTCCTGGCAATCAGCTCCCCGTTCATCAATTCAGCCAGTTCTTTGCTCAAGGCAAGCCCAATTCCAGTACCTCCAGCCTCTGAATATTCATCTTGGCAAGACTGGTAAAACCGATCGAATAGATAAGGTAAATCAAGTGGATCAATACCGGGCCCTGTGTCCCGAACTGAAACAAGGATTTTGCCATTTTCTTCTCTGACTTTTAATTCTACCCTGCCCTTGGCGGGGGTATATTTCACAGCGTTGGACAGGAGGTTGGAAAGGATGGTTTCAAGCTTCTCTTTGTCCACAAATACCAATAAATCTTGGGAGGCTCCAAAGTTATATACCAAAGAAATATGCTTGAACCGCGCATGTAAATCAAATCCCTCCAATATAGATCGTATGGTATGCTCCAAGTTAACCCCAGACTCCTTTAGCTGCATTTTCCCTGATTCAAGCTTGGACAAGTCCAAAATTTGGGTTACCAGCCGTAGCAGTTTTTGGCTATTTTTTTGGGCGATTTCCAAATACCCTTTAAGAGATTTATCTAAATTTTTTCTTCCTAAAATACTGTTGATGGGTCCAATGATGAGGGATAAAGGCGTCCTGAGCTCATGGGAAACATTGGCAAAAAGTCGATTTTTTAACTGATTCAATTGGCGTAGCTCCGCTGCCTGTTTCTCAATCGTTTGCGTTCGTTCTTGTACCTGCTGCTCCAGTATCCGCTGCCTCTTTCTTAGGGTGATATTTCTTACTTTGATGTAACTGTAGACAGCTGCGATGATCAGGACGGTTATCAACAGGAAAAACCAAGTCTGCTGGTAAAATGGGGCAATCACGCGGATGGGAATTCTGATGCCATTGGGCGACCATCGTCCCGTAGCGATCTGGCCTTGAATCACCAGTTCATAGTTTCCTGGCGGTAATCCACTCACCCGGATCAGGTTTTTTCGGGTGTAGATAAAATTGGGATCAAACCCATCTACTTTCCATCGGTACTGGATTTTTCCGGGATTCTGGAAATCCAACAGTGCATACTCCAGAAGAAAAAACCGGTTTTCAGGTCGAAGGATGATTCGGGCATTGTCACGGAGGTCCTCAGTTCGGTTGAGCAATTGGTTTTCCCGACTGTCAAATTGCTGGAAGTCTTTAATCAACAGGGGAAACTGAGGATTCGGACTCGACTGGTAAAAATCTTTGGGATTAAATGCAGTTACACCGTTAAGCCCGCCAAAATACAGCATGCTATCATTATCACGATAGTGGGATATTCGATTGAATTCATGGTGCGTAATGCCGTCCTTGGGCAGGTAGGCCTTGGTTTCAAAAGTGTGCTTGTGAAACTTGATGATTCCATAATCACTGCTCAACCACAAATTTTCCCTGCCATCTTCATACACTGCATAAATCTGGTTGTTGGTTAGCCCCTCCTCAGTGGTAAACTGCTGATAATGTGGCTGATCTTTCCCTTCTTGGATAGCTCGTGAATATTCGGTCTCTAACCGGATCAATCCGCCACCAGAAGTTCCCAACCA
>JBCDIQ010000566.1:0-2779 GCA_039024295.1 Bacteroidota bacterium
CAAACAATGATTACCTGTCTCATCAGGTTAAATCAGTCTCACCACTGACAGACATCATCCCACAGAGCATGGCGAAGTAAGAAATTTATTTCATCAAATATTTCTTAACCGCAACAAAACATTAACATGCCAAGCTATGCAAGATTTTATAAAGCATTTTCGGGAAATTGACCTAACTCACGTACCAGAGGTAGGAGGAAAGAATGCTTCCCTCGGAGAGATGTTCCAAAAATTGACTGCTAAGGGGGTAAAAGTGCCAGATGGATTTGCTACTACCTCGGCAGCCTATTGGTACTTTTTGGACAAAGCCCAACTCAAGGACAGAGTTTTTGATAGAATACAGGAATTGGATACCCAAGAGTTTACCAATTTGGCTCAAATAGGGGAATCCTTGCGAACCATGATTCTGGAGGCAACTGTACCAACTGAAATTGAAGATGCCATTCGTGAAGGGTACAATAAACTAATCGAAGCATATGGAGCACATATTTCTTTGGCAGTGAGGAGTAGCGCAACTGCTGAAGACCTGCCTAATGCGAGCTTTGCAGGACAGCAGGAATCTTACCTCAATGTAAAAGGCATAGACGAACTCTTGAAAGCTTGCCAGCGGTGCTACGCTTCCCTTTTTACCAATCGTGCCATTAAATACCGCGAGGACAACGGGTTCGATCATTCACAGGTGGCCTTATCCATTGGTATTCAACTGATGGTTCGTTCGGATAAAGCTGCCTCCGGGGTAAACTTCACCATTGATCCCGACTCCGGATTTGAGGACATCATTTTGATCACAGGTGTATGGGGCTTGGGGGAGAATATCGTTCAGGGAAATGCCAACCCCGACGAATTCCTGGTATTCAAACCGAACCTGACAAACGGCAAGCAGCCGATTATTTCTCACAAATTGGGGGATAAGGCCAAAACCATGATATACCGCAAATCTGGTTCAGGGGTAATTAACCTCGATACCCCTCTGGAAAAGCAAGAGCAATACGTGCTCACAGATGAAGAGATCGTAACATTGGCGCGGTGGTCCCAAACCATTGAAGAGCACTATGGCCGGCCAATGGACATTGAATGGGCAAAAGATGGAATTTCTGGGGAGTTATTTATCGTTCAGGCAAGACCAGAAACAGTGTTTAGCAATAAAAAGGATCGTGTAAAATTCTCGACGTACCGACTTACTCAAAAGGGCGAAATACTGTGTAGCGGTATCGGACTGGGAAGCAAGATCACCAGTGGGAGGGTGCGGATTCTCCATTCTCCTACTGAAGCAGACAAACTGCAAAAAGGAGAAGTGCTGGTCACCACCCAAACCAATCCTGACTGGGACCCTATTTTAAAGAAAGCGTCTGCCATTATCACTGAAACGGGTGGCCGGACGAGCCACGCAGCAATAGTAGCCCGTGAAGTAGGTGCGGTAGCCATTGTAGGAACTGGAAATGCTACGCAAGTGCTTCAGGATGGCATGGAAGTGACGGTATCCTGTGCAGAAGGTGCCACTGGATATATTTATAAAGGGGTACTTCCTTGGGAAGAAAAGGAAGTGGACACCAGTACCATGAGAACACCTTCCACCACACCCATGCTTATTTTGGCTGACCCGGAACAGGCATTCAAGCTCGCCTCGTATCCTACCGGTGGCATCGGACTGATGCGCCTGGAGTTTGTGATCAATAATTCCATTCAGGTTCACCCGATGGCGTTGAAAAGATTTGACCAAATTCAGGATGAATCAGTCAGAAATAAAATCGAGCAACTCACCCACCATTATCCTGACAAGGAAGAATACTTTGTTCACAAACTGGCTGAAGCGGTAGCTACCATGGCCGCAGCTTTTTACCCGCGGCAGGTAGTGGTTCGTATGAGTGATTTCAAAACCAACGAATACGCCAACTTGATCGGTGGCGCAGCGTTTGAGCCGCGGGAGGCCAACCCGATGATTGGGTTCAGGGGAGCTTCCCGGTACTACCACGATAAGTACAAAGAAGGGTTTGCCCTGGAGTGTAAAGCCATGAAGCTGGTGCGAGAGGAAATGGGGCTGGACAATGTCAAGGTCATGATTCCGTTTTGCCGTACCCTGAAAGAAGCTGAGAAAATTGTGGATTTGATGGCCCAAAATGGTCTGAAAAGGGGAGAAAACGGGCTTCAGTTATTCATGATGATTGAGATTCCCAATAATGTGGTCCTGGCAGAAGAGTTCTCAGCCTACTTTGATGGATTTTCTATCGGCTCCAATGACCTGACTCAGCTCAACCTGGGCATTGACCGGGATTCAGAATTGCTTAGCGGCATCTTTGACATAAATGACCCGGGTGTCAAAAAGATGACTGCCATGGCCTTGGATGCTGCCAATAAGACGGGTAGGCACATTGGGCTTTGTGGCCAGGCACCAAGTGATTTTCCTGAATTTGCGCAGTTTCTGGTTGAACATGGCATTGATACCATTTCTTTTAATCCTGATGCGTTGATTCAGGGCATTAAAAATATCAACGAGGCGGAAGAAGCCTTGAAGGTGAAGCTCCAGCCTGGGCAATTGGCTGGGTCAGTTCAGTAAATCTATTTTCATAACTGAACGACCGGTGATTGAGTTGCTCAGTCACCGGTTTTTTGTGGGGATGGGCTTGGGGGTATCGGTAATCGGATTGTCCTTCTATCCGGCCTGTCACTTCGAGTAAGTATACCGCTGGGGCGCTACTGTTGTGGAAATGACAAGGAGGGAGCAGTGCAGTAAGAGAAGGTTTTTATCTTTTGTGCTGATTTCTGGACTTGTATTTTGGAG
>JBCDIQ010000567.1:0-2768 GCA_039024295.1 Bacteroidota bacterium
AAATTGATAAAGCTAAATTAGCCCAATCAGGTCACCAGCTGCAATTATGCGGCTATTAAACCTATCCATTGGCACCCAAAAAAATATGAAAATGCTAAAACAGGCTTTCACCGTATTAGCGGTATTTGTTATTGTCGATCAAAGCTTCTCACAAGACTCAACAGCTGTTGACAGCACGGTTACAGGGGCATTTCAAAGCCTGTTAGAGGCCAATAACATGGAATTTGAAACTCCCCAAGGGTTCGTTGAGATTGATGTAATTGAGAATCAGCAAATGAATTATGAAAAAGCATTTAAGCACCCATCAGAGAAGTTTGAAGTGAGGTATGCAATCAGGAATCACAATTTTGGATTTTTTCAGCAAATGTTTGAAATGACCGTCCTAAATATCTCAGGGGGTCAGCTTCCTGATTACACCCCATTTGGGACAGAAGCAGTGAAATCGGAATTCGGTGCTGATGCAGGTGCTACCGTTTTGGTCCAGGTTGGAGAAGAATTTGGACAGGAGTACAAATATTGTTTGCTGGTGTATATCTATAAGAAAGGTGTCGGAGATGGGTATATATTCTATCTGGCAGATGATAAAGACAAAATACCTGACTTAATGATGCCAATCTTTCACGCACTTACGTTCAAGGCAGAATAAACCTGTTGGAAAACCTATTTTCCGAGCCCCTTAAAGGCTGGACCTAACGGTAGGAAGTGAAAAAGATAAAGCAAATAACTCCATGCCTAGCAATTTTGATCCTGTTTGGGAGTTTTTGTCCCATATCAACTCCCAAGGAAAAAATCGCAGAGCTTGCCAGGGAGAGGTTATATCCTCAAGCATTATTAACAGAGAAAGTTGATCGTGATAGCTGGATACAAAAGGACAGCCTGCAGAATAAAGCATTATGGTTGTTAGAAGTACAGTACCCCTTTCAAACCAGTTATACCCCATTTTGGGACAGTTACCATCCCAATCAGTACCATGCAAAGGCCAGTGATTTTGAAAAACAATTCTCTGGGAAAGACAGCGTCTTACTTGCCATCCAAATAGGGCCAGATTATTGGGATTTATGGGCCTACCGGAACCTGATTTTCATCAAATTAAATGGGTATGTTGTAGTTGCTGAATCCTACTTTCGTCATAACAGGTTCACACACAAGGCCATTTCAATTTTGAACAGAGATGAATTTAATGAGTTTTATTCCTCCATTTCGGACCTGAAAAATTCAACTTCGCTATTGATTGAACGAGTACGAGTACCCTATGCCGGAGGGTACGAAGATGTTGAAGTCATCCTTGACGACACCATCTTAGAGCGGAAGGTATTTGTTTCCTGTGAAAAAGAAAGCTTTTATTCTGGGATGTTAGTTGATAACCTGGAAAATGAGAGTATGAGGTTATATGGCTTAAATAGGTCAACCTGTAGCCGAAAAGATCGCCTCATGCAGAAATTTAGCAAATATCAATTTCAGACCTGGATAAAGGACTTTAATGAATTTGAATGGAAATTAACTTATCCTCCAACGGATTAACCTACCGCCAAAAGAACATGCCTCCTTTTCCAGTAACTCAGGAATATCCTCTTGAGAAGACTAAAGAAAAGCTTGAAAGCTTGTAGGATTATTTGAACCTTGGGTTGAGAAGCCAACACCTTGGAACCCCAACCTCTTTATCGGTCGAACTACAGCAAAGGGATCATAACTTACCTATATGAAAAGATCAATCCATGTCATTTACGTAGTAATAATCTTCACTTTACTGGCAATATTGTATGTTGGCCCTACTCAAACCACACATCAATCCCCTTCGGAATATCATCCTGGTGGAAAAAAGTCAACGATTGAGAAGGAAAAACAACTGATGGATCCATTTGGAATTGAATACGGAACACTTGATCCCCTGGAGGTTTCGAAGGATAGTCCAGATATGTTATCAAACTTCATGGCAGAGGTAGAAGAATCTATTAACCGTAAAAGTTGGGACCATTTTATTTCCTATTGTAGCAATTATCACTATGACGAACAAAAATCAATTGGATTCAATGATGAAGAATATATTCTCCAAATTCTAGGTCTGCACAACACTGAGGGAGGCTCCTTCTATTCAAACAATGAAATAAAATCACCCAATGACAGCTTATATTCAAGACTTTCTCAGATAAAAAGATGTTGGTTCTTTGGAACGAAACTCAACCCCACTTTCGGCCTGATACCTGAAGTATTTGGTTACCTTGAGCTGTCGAACGGTCTAATTCGAAAGATTTCTGTAGTGGTCAGAGAAACGGAGAATGGTTTGGCAATCACTGGGGCGGTTGGATAAGCATGTATCATGACGGTTTCAACTTGTTATCCCTGCTAATTACCAATTTATACCAAATTGAGTTCTATCCGTCGTATTTACATGAAAAGTTTCGCCCCACTGGGGCTTAGCTTCTGAATGAAATTTATGCTACCGAGGTTACGCTCCTTCAGAGCTATGTGCCTGCTAGCATCCATTTTCAGGCCATGGGGCCAGCCCAAACACCCCTGGAGGGGGTAACCTCTGTAGAGATCATTCACCGAGAACACCAGCTTCGCAGAAGCGATACCTGGAGTTGCCGCAAATACCAGGTAAGGACCTTAACATAAAAAAGTCAGTAATGTCCTAATGAATTTGACTTCGGAGTCAATAAATAGATTTTTACCAAAAAGCAGGCGCGTTGGCCTCCCCAAACAGCGGGGGAGGCGATGGATACGTGGGAAGGAGCATTGTTTGGGGGAGATTTTTGGATACTTTTCAT
>JBCDIQ010000568.1:0-2763 GCA_039024295.1 Bacteroidota bacterium
ACAGTACTTCACCTCATCCCACACCTTCTCCCATTTCTTCCGCCAGGTAAAGGGCCGGCCGCATACCTCACAGGTTTTCGTCGGTAAATTGGATTTGGTGTATCGCTTCTTGTTGGCCACAGTTATTTCTTGAGAGATTTTAGGTCTTTTTCTTCCACACGCGCCCATTTCTCCCGATCGGAATTGGTATGCCGCGATAGAATTCGGGAAGATTCTTTTTTGACTTTGAGGTCCTCCTGCAGTTGCCACAGGCCTTTTTGGGCACGCTGGTAACTTTCTTTCAGGTCGATCACAGGGAGCGGGTATGAATCGCCATGTGTGAAGTTGTACATCTTTTGCTCCATGGGCGTGATGGTCCACGGCTCGTGTAGCAGGTGGTCGGGAAGGGCGGCTAATTCCGGCACCCATTGCCGGATGAATTCACCCTTGGGATCATGCTCTTTGGACTGCTTGATCGGGTTGTAAATCCGGTAGGTATTGATCCCGGTAGAACCAGCCTGCATCTGAAATTGGGGATAGTGAATGCCCGGTTCGAAGTCCAGGAACATCCTGCCGAGGTGCAAAGCACCGCGCTTCCAGTCCAGCCACAGGTGATGCGTTAAAAAAGACACCAGCATAGCCCGTGAGCGGAAGTTGAGGTAGCCATTCGCAATTACACATCGCATGGCAGCATCCACCAACGGATAGCCCGTGGTTCCTGTTTCCCATGCCACATAATGCGCCTCGTTCCACTCTGTCCGAATCTGGTCGTATCCGCGGTTGAGGTTCTCAAACTCCATTCGGTCTTCCATCTCAAACTTCTGGATGAAATGGCAATGCCACATCAGTCGTGACTGAAAGTTTGTCAGTTGCCGCCTTTGGCCTGTGCTGTGCTTTTGGTTTTCGGCGTATTGAAACACTTGCCGTACCGATAAATTTCCCCAGGTAATGTAAGGAGAGACTCGCCCGCATCCGGTCCGGCTCAGCAGGGGCTTGGAAATATGGCGGTTATAATTCACATGTCGCTTCTGCATGAAGCCGTGAAGGTATCGCCAGGCATTGGCTTCACCTCCAGGCTGAAAAGCTTTGTCAGGCTGCTGCCATTCAACAGGGATTTCTGATCCTTTCAGTTCTTGATACACCTCTTTTGGCAAAGAAAACCCCTTCAGCCGTTGCCAGTTGGTCGGTTTAATTGGGGTAAAATGTGCCTGAATCAATTGGTCCCGCCAGCCTTTGCGGTCCTTTCGTCCGCGCTCCACTGCACTTGTCTGGTATTCCTTCCATCGAACGCCGTTCTTCCTGCACCATCGCGCTACCGCTTTGTCTCGCTCGTAGGTAGTGGCAATGCCTGTTTCCTGATGAGAAAAGATGCTTTTAACAAAATAGCGTTGCCGCAAGGCTTCCAGCACTTCCAGCACCTCCCGCTGAAATACGTGCAGGTGTAGTCCTCGTTCTCCCAGACGGTCATTCATGTCCTGAATCGATTCCCACACAAACCGCCAATGCCGCTTTTCATAATCCGGCCCCGCAATCAGTTCTGGCTCATACGCATACATCAGCAACGTCGGCAGCCCTTCCTCCACCGCCTGACGCAAAGGCGCATGGTCCTGCAGACGCAGGTCGCGTTTAAACCAGACGATGTTTAGGGGAAGATGCATAAAGTAGCAATTAAACTACAGAAGAATGGATATGGTTTTTTGGATATACGAATAAATAATGGCATATTTTTTTACATTAATGAAACTAAAATCAACTTTATTATGTATAAAAGGATAAAATATATACAAAAATGAAAACAAGATTAACAATTTTACTGATCTTTTTATGTTCTCTTGCCAGCGTCAACGCACAAGATGGCTTTATCGCTGTAAATGCGAATTTGGGATTCGGTACCGTAAACTTGAATGGGGACGTACTAGGAAACAACCAATCCGGACTGGCATATACTGGAGGAGTAGGGTTACAATTCTTATCAAGCAGGACAGTCTCCCTCGTTACAGGACTTACCCTTGAACAGAAGGGGGCTAATTTTGAGGGGACAGACTTTTTTGATGTAGGAGGGGTTGAATTTGGAACCGAGGACCTGAGAAATCGCATTTCCTACCTGACCATTCCGGCTATGGTAAGGCTTAGCACTTCGGGTGACGTAAAATTCTATGTTCAAGGGGGTCCTTATGTGAGTTGGCTGCTACAAAACCGTGTAATGACGGACGATGGCGAACTGCTCTCCGACGATCAAGCACCCTATCAAGACATGGACCTCGGTCTGACCGGTGGCGTAGGCATATTGATTCCCATCATTGGTCCAATAAAGCTTAACCTGGAAGCACGGCACTCACAAGGGTTTTACAACATTAACACGATATCGCCAAGTGATAATACGGTAACTACTCAAGGTACTTATCTTTTGTTCGGTGTAAGCCTGGGCGGATAGTGGCAAATATGTGAATTCAAAAAAATTCAGAAATTCAAAGCGTCTATTCTATAAGTGAATGGACGCTTTTTTGTAGCTATAAGAAAAAATTACGGTCCTCTGACAAATTCTGCAGGCGAAGTAGCCGCTGTCATGTCGAGCTTGCCGAGGCATCTAAAAATCAATTTTTTATACCTTATTTTATTCCTAAATCTTAATCCGAATGACACGCTAATTGAGAGCATCCACTGAAATTGTCAAAGAACCAAAATTACTGGTTATTTGCTGGGGCTACTCAAAAAAAGGTTTTCTGATAAAATAGCTTAGGTATGGGAGAAAATAAGGAGGTCACGCCTGGAAGCAACTAAATA
>JBCDIQ010000569.1:0-2757 GCA_039024295.1 Bacteroidota bacterium
CCCGGACCCAGGAGCAAATTACTGATAACGCCTTTGGGCGATTGAAAGGCGAATGGGACCAGTTGCTGGCCAATTTTACCTTTGACAAGCCCATCCACCTTACCCAAAATCAGGTCCAGGATTCCAGTGCCAACAGCATTTCCTTGCGGGTACACCAAGCAGAATACCTGAAAGAGGTGCTTTCTACTGCGCCCATTGCGTCGGAAATTCCTCAAGTACGGTCAGCCCTTACCGGGGTCCTGACTGCCTACAATGGAGCGATTCGTTCGCGGCCGGCCGTGGTGGAGTATGGAGATGTGCAGAAACAGCCTGATGGAACTTTAAATGGGATTTTGAAGCGGTGCTATTCCTTCATTGACGAACAGGGGATTTGGCATCGGGTAACTGGCTATAAAGTCGGGAACCTGGTGAGTGAGTGGTTTGGTCAAGCGCAATTTGCTCCTCAGGTGATGGGATACCTGGAGGGACCTCCGCCGATGCCTGCTGAAAATTTACCCACAGACAAGGATTTAACAGGGCTTTTCCGGTTCAACTTCATCAGTTTTAAGCAGGCTGAAAAGATTTCCTACAATTACAGTACCTCTAAGGAATCGGGCTACAATATCGCGACAGAGGGGGAACTGGAAGGAGGGCTAGCCAATAGTCTCCTGATGGCACCAATGGGATTTGGGCTGTCAGTAGAAATCGAGAGCCAGGCAAAGGCCAAATCAAAATGGGAGACCTCTGACAGCCGATCCCAAAGTTTCGAGCGCGGCAACAGCATCAATACAGATCGCGAACTAACTGCTCGACTGGCGGGCTTCCGAAATGAAAATGAGGCTTTCCATCAATTGGGCAATACTGGCTATGCCTTGGTCAAGTCCAAGACAGCCGATTTATTCCTGCTACGGCTTGCGCACAATAATGCGTTGGTGAACATCACCTGGCAACCCAACCCTGACATTCCCGAGGATGTGAACATTGTGCCATTTCCCATTAATCCGTTGTACACCAAACAAGGCACTTTGGATGGAAAAATCGGCGAGGATACCGATGACCATTATCCCCAGGCACAAGCGGCCTATGGAGAGAATAGCTACTTCAAGCCAACCGAAGCCTATCAATTGAAGCAAGAGATTGAGCGGGAAAAGATGGAGCTGAGCGCATTTTTTGAAAACTCCTTTGACGTATCCAAAACAAACGCCCACTTCAAAGCTGCTGCTGCCACCACGGGGTTGGTTAACACGGTGATGAATTACATGCTCCCAGGAGCAGGACCTGCCTTATCGGCCATTTTCAACCAGACCCTTGGACAGGTGGCTACCCAGGTGGGCTACAACAATACCGATCTGAAAAAGGACGTGGCGGGCGTAGGCAGCCAGCGCAACCTGGTCAATACCTATGTATGGACCATGGAGGGCGGCTTTTATGCAGAAGCCACCAGTGTGGCCCAGACCCAGCAGGAAACCTTTTCCGGTTCGGCGGAGCTGAAATTAAGCGGTGCCCTGGGGTGGGAACTTGAATTCGAAGGAGGGGGAGGATTCAAGCATACGGATATGCTGACCACTGGCTCGAATTTCACCCTAACCAAGTCGAAAACCAAGAAATCCAGCAGTGGATTCAAATTAGAGGTAGGGCATCGGATGCCTAATTCTCCTCGGTACCAATACGAAGGTACGCAGCTTGAGGGAGGACTGGTAAAGCCAGGCACCGTAGATGCCTATCGGTTTATGAGTTTCTACCTGGAGCCCAAAGGAAAAAACTTTGTGGACCTGTTTACCCAAGTCATTGACCCTATTTGGCTGGATGAAAGCCCTGACCCCAATGCGCAGGCACTGCGACAAGCCCTGGGCAATGCCGATCAGCCCCAACCCTGCTGGCGCATCATGCACCGGGTGACCTTTGTGAGTCGAATATTGCCTGAATTTCAGCCGGAGGCACCGCCTTCTCTGGAAAATTCCCTGCGTGCCGCTGGGATTGAAAGCAATTATATGCTCATCAAGAAGTTTGAGCCGTATGTGGCGGGTATCTCTGATTCAGGCACCTTCTTCACCAAAGTTGATGAGGTCATTGATGTGCAACTGCCGGAGTTTCGGCCCTACAAACAGCAGATCAAGTATTATCTAGCCCTTTATTTCAATATCGACCAAGTGTAATGACGTTTTGGGTGCGCTGACAAATTCTGCGAATGCAAGGATCATTGTCATGTTGAGGCAATTATCAGTGTCATGTTCGAGTGTGCATATCACTGTCATGTCGAGCTTGTCGAGACATCTAACCAATAATTGAGCATCAATCTTTTTAGGTTTCTCCAATGCTTCCCAATGACACCTTGATGCAGCATATCCATGGAATATGTCAAAGCACCCCCTTTTTCAATTCATTCAATTTCTTAACTTTTTCCTACCATGGGATTCTATATTAAAAACCAAGATAAGCAATCTGGTGATGGCCTTTCTATCACCGAGTGGAACGACCTGAGCAACGCCGTGGCTGGAAATGCCGGGCTAAAACTCGCCCTCAGCTCGGAGGACAACATTGGCATTGGGACGACAGTACCCAAAGCTAAACTTCATGTAGATGGAGATTTGCGCATCGGTAAATTCAGTGACCTGGACGCAGACACGGGCAGGATTACCTCAGCAATAACCACTGAAAGCGAGTCCTTTCCTGGCTTAAACATCATTGG
Source organism: Bacteroidota bacterium (assembly GCA_039024295.1). Taxonomy (GTDB): domain Bacteria; phylum Bacteroidota; class Bacteroidia; order J057; family J057; genus JBCDIQ01. The sequence goes on from JBCDIQ010000569.1 coordinate 2,669, forward strand.
GATTGGTGATGGCGGAGCAGAAACCCGCAAAGTCCACCTTCATGCGCAGGGGGGATTGGAAATCCTGGGAAATGTGGGCATCGGGACCG
>JBCDIQ010000570.1:0-2753 GCA_039024295.1 Bacteroidota bacterium
ACACCACATACCCCGTATTTCCAAGGAAAGGAACGTGGTTGATGGTGGGTACGGTAAAGGTCGTGGTGCTTCCTACATCAGGTCCCTGTCGAGGGTGAATTACTCCGCCATTGTACAAATTTACAAACCAACGATAATTGCTGTTGGAGAGTGAGCCATCGGGATCAGTTCCTGACCCTGTAAAAGTAAGGGTTTGCCCAGCCTTGAAAAAACTGCTATCCGCAGGGCTTGTGATAGTAGCAGTTGGAGGAATTCCTACCTGGATGGAAATGGGATCGCAGGTTGCGGAACCAAATGCATCCGAAACAGTCAAAGTGGCCTGATAAGTACCTTTTCCATAGGTATGTGTAATGGCTGGTAAAATTCCGTTGGCAGGGACATTTCCAGATTGGGTGTTGCCATCATCAAATGTCCATAGGTAGGTGAGGGGATCTCCTTCTGGGTCTGTTACAGTTCCGTTAAAGGTAACATTTAAGGTAGGACCAGTTCCTGTGGTGACAGATGCACTGCTGTTCACACAGGTTGGGCGAGCGTTTTGGGAGGCATAGGTGTAGCGGTACAAACGGCCCTGGCCTAAACTGGTATTGGTGCCGGTACGCACCATCAAATAATAAAGGTTCCCATCTGGCCCTTGCTCCAAACACACAATTTTTCCAGCGGAAGGATCGAAAAGGAAATTTCCATTTACGTTGTCATTCGCATCAAACGTAAGGTATCGAATAAATTGTCGTACATAATCTCCATAAAAGTAAACCCCATTGTAGGAGGCCGGATAAGAACTTCCCTGGTATACTGGCCCTCCCATCACACAGGCACCTCCCCCCGCATGAGGGTAGGTGAAAATAGGATCAACATAACTTGGATTGGTACAATTTCCTTGGGCATCACGGCCTGAACCGCTATCCCCGCACCCGGGCCATCCAAAGTTGGCACCTTTCTGTAGCACATGCACATCTTCAAAAGCATATTGATGATTATTCCCCCCCACCTCACTGAAGAATATCCGATCAGTCACTGGGTCATACGTACCTCGGAAGGGATTCCGAATTCCATAGGAATAAATGGTCTGGATTTGTCCGTTGGCATTGAACATTCCGGGGGTCCCATCATAAAATGGATTATCCGTAGGAGTAGAGCCATCGGGAAAAAACCTGTGCGCTTTGCCTCCTGCCCGGTTTAATTGTTGGGACCTGTTAGGGTCGAAGTCATCTCCAGTAACCAGGTAGAGGGCTCCATCGCCCCCAAATACAAGTGTACCCCCAGTGTGGCAGCACCCCTGCCAAGGCTCATTTGACTCCCAAATCATCTGCTCACTCGATAAGCGCGTAACGGGATTACCTGTGTCAACAAATCGGGAAACCCGCTCCTTTGCATGCTGACCATTGATGTCTCCTGGGGTGTAGTAGAGGTAAAAATATTTGTTGGTGCTGTAGTTGGGGTCTACGGCAATGGCAATTAGACCGTGCTCACCAAAAGTATTGATATTTGAGACAGTCATAAAATTTGAAAGGGAGACTGGCGGGGTGCCTGTAGGATCGGCAAGTTTGATATCTCCTCCTTTTTGAAGCAGCAGCACCTCACCCGAAGGCAGGAAAGCCATAGATATGGCTTCATTGAGCTTGTCAGCGACCAGCTCACGACTGAAGTTAGTCGGTGGCTGACCATAGACGGGGATGCCTGCCAGACCTAGGCAAAGCAAGAGAAAAATTTGGCGGAGCAGTTTCCGGTTGGAATTATGATCGGAACTCATGGTTGTTACAATTAGGGAGTAGTTGAATTAGGCTGTTTTAATTAGTTGATAATTGGTATAGGGAATATCCCGAAAAAAGAGCTGGTGGAGCAGTTTGTCTGCACTGTTCCACTTGTTAAGGCCCGTCATGTGTAAGAGCTTGCGCGCTTTGTCCACGCGCCAGTCTTTCCACCAACGTTGATAAGCCTCGGCTAACGTCAAAGAGTGATAGGTCTGGAGGATATGGGTAAGTTCTTCTATTCGTTTATGGCCACCGGTACCTGTCTTGTGTTCACTGTGAATGCGGTAACAAGACAAATATTCCGGGGTGGGGATAAAGGTCACCTGTTTTTGCTGGGCCCGGAGAAACCAATCCCAGTCAAAAGAGAAATTCAAATCCGTATTCAATTGCCCAGTAGTTTCCCATGCTTTTCTCGTCCAGAAACAAGAGGGCTGAATCAGGTAATCATAGGCCCTCAGGTCCAGAGTCGCGTGACGTTGAGGCACTTTGCTTCCCCAGGCAGTGTGTTTTTCATGATGAATGTGGATACAGTTGCCAAAAGCGATCTGAGGCTTGCTGACGTCCAATAAAGCGGCAATGTGTTTCAATGCACCGGGCATATACATGTCATCAGAATTGAGCCACGCCAAAATATCCCCGGTCGCCAAAGCAAACCCTTCGTTGATGGCTGCCGCCTGCCCATCGTCCTTGGCACTTTGCCAGTGAGCCAGTTGGTCTTCACAACGCTGGATCAGGTCTGCCGAACCATCGTTTGACCCCCCGTCCATTACAATGTACTCCAAATTAGGATACCGTTGCCCAAGCACAGATTGCATGGTATCCTCTATAAATTGTGCCTGATTATAAGAGGGGGTGACAATGGATATTTTAGGTAGGGTAGTGGTGTTCATGGAGAAACAGCTAGAGATTTTCGTTGTAAATAGACAATGTCAAAGCGAGAGGAATCCAGGCGTTGAAGCTGAGAAACGTGTGCATAGCCGTAGATGATGGGTCCTTTCTTTC
>JBCDIQ010000571.1:0-2727 GCA_039024295.1 Bacteroidota bacterium
CAGAAGATATTATTCTAATAATGTTACAGGCTTTCGATCGATTGGAGGACCCACTTTTTAACCACCACCTGGACATTCTCGAACACTACGACACCGATGATACTTATGCGTATGAAGTAGGGAGCCACATGCTGGGCCGAATGACGGGAGCTATCAGTAAAGCCAGTCCTGAGTTGCATGAGAGGCTATTGGCGATTATTCGAGGGCATATCGATAAGGGCGATAAAAGCCCGCTGGTTAAAAACCTGCTTCGAATGTCTACTTGGCCAGAACTTTCCACTGAGCAGGCCCAAAGCTTGATCCAAGCATTTGAGACGGGTTTTCAGGAAGCCTGATTTACCTCATCTTCCGGCTTAATCTTCCACCGCTTGTGGGTCCATAACCAAAACTCCGGCGCAGCTTTTATCTGTGATTCCAGCAAACGTGTGGCCCGTTCCATGATTTCTCCTTCCGGGAGGGTGTTAGGCTCATCCGTGATGAGTTCAAATCTTCCTTCGTAATGTCCCCTTTTGGTTTTGTGAATCCCGCCAAAAATGACGGGGAGGTTGTATTTTCGTGCATATTTTTCAGCACCATAGGCCACAGCAGTGGGTTGATTCAGAAACGTCGTCCAATAGTGACGCCCTCCTCGCCTGGGGGATTGATCTATGGCAAAAATCGGGGAAACGGGCTGCGTTTTATCTGCTGAAAACCATTCCCCGACTTCATTTTTCTTGATTAATCCCAGCCCTAACCTTGACCGGGAGGCTTTGAATTTTTCTTCGAAAAAAGCGTTTGATAGCGGCGTATAAATCCCGAGAATATGGTGGTCCATTTGTGGATCAATGGCCACTGCCAGCAGTTCCCAATTGTTGTGGTGGCCTCCAACCAGAATTACGTCACGGCCTTTATCAAAGTACGGCTTGAACTTTTCTGGTTCTTTGATCTGAAAACGCTCCAGTATTTCCTCCTTGGGCATGGAAAACAGACGAATGGATTCCAGCATCAGGTCGCATAAATGAAGGTAGAACTTGCGGGTAATCTCAGCGATTTCTGTTTCCCCCTTTTCAGGAAAGGAGGCTTTCAGGTTTCGAATAACCACCTTTTTACGATATCCGACCACATGGAACAGAAGGCCAAAAATCAGGGGCCTAAGTCCATAGAGGATACGTAGGGGAAGCCTGGAAATGGGTAATAACAGAAAATAGTACAGGAATTGGCTCATGCGAGAGCAGATGTTAGCTCGCAAATTAGGAAAAAAGGGGAATTAAAGCTGAGTTCGGTTACCCTTCTAGCCTCATGCGCACCTCAGCCGAAACTCCCGGGGTGAGAGTCCATATTTTCGCTTGAAAGCCGTGCTAAAGTGCTGCGGATTTTTGTAGCCAATCGCATCGGAAACCTCTGCAATATTAAATTCTCCTGTAAGTAACAGGTTCTTGGCTTCTTCCATTTTTGCTTCCCGCCAAAAGCCAAATACCGTTTGCCCGAATATTTCCTTGAATCCCTTTTTTAGGGTGAATTCATTTGTACCAACCTCTTTTGCCAAGTCCATTAAGGTGATTTGCTCATTGAGGCTGTTTAAAATAATATCTTTTACAGAATGGATTTTATCTACATCCGCACGCTTAATGGAGTAAAATTGGTCGGTACCTCCTGCACTGATTTGCTCCAATTGTAACAACAGCAATTCAATTACCTTTGCCTCAATGAGCATTTTTTTGAATTTCCCTTTCCGTGTGCAGGAGATAATACTCTGGATGAGGAAATACATCTCTGAGGTAATCCGAAAGTTGTTTGGCGACAGCATCGCCGTTTCCTTTTGCTGAACTTTTTTAGAGAAATTTCTAAAGGCTTGTATATCTAGGGGGATATATTTATCGAAAAATTCAGGGGTCAGGTGGATCTCAAATGTCTCTATATTGGAAGTCGCCGACCATTCAAAATCTCCTGCGAACCCATCGGAATAAAAAATATTGTGCTGATTGGCCCCGAACTCAAAATCAGCGTAAATCCCTCGACAGCCCCTATAATTTCCCGACAACGAAAAGTGCATTTCTACTACTTCCAGGTCACTTTCAAAACGCATCAGGGTATTTTGCTTCAAACAGAAATTGCCATACCCGATGTGTATCCCATCGAAGAATAATTCTTTGTAGTGTCCTGTTCCAATGGGAATTTCCTTGCAAAAGCTCCGCTCCATGATTCCCGGACCCGGGCTATATAGTCCATTCGGATACCCTATTTCGATGAGCATCTCCTCCAGGTCACTATGAATGATTCTTGTCTTCACTTTTCCGTTTTGCGTAGGTAATACTCCGTTTAGCGTAAATTAACGCATGGGGTTTTTGATATATTTGAACATACAAGGTAGTAATTTAGAACGATTCTAAGCAAGAGTTTCATATCAAAATTTTTATATCTGTTTGTGTTCATGCAAATCCCTTGATCCTATGCCCAGTTTACCCAAATGGCTCGCAAACACGACTGAAAAGCTTTTAAAAGACCAATTTCATCCGGTGGAAGTAACAGGTGCCGCGTTGATTGCCCCTGAATTGAAACGAGTTACCTTTTCGGGAAATTTATCCAAAACCCAATTTCAGCCTGGGCAAGTCATAGAATTTCGAATCAACGAGACTGATTTTCGTCACTACACCCCATCGGTTTTTGATATTGAAAAAGGGATATGTGAAGTCTTATTTTACCTGCATGGAAAAGGACCTGGCAGTAGCTGGGCAGCTAACCTGAAAG
>JBCDIQ010000572.1:0-2704 GCA_039024295.1 Bacteroidota bacterium
CCCTGGACAATTGTCTAATTTCGGAATGGTGATTCCGAATTTCGTCCAAAAGGCGATAGCTGGAGAAGATGTAATCGTCTTTGGTAGCGGTGAGCAAAAAAGGAGCTTTATGCACGTGAACGATGCCCTCAGGGCCGTCACGCAGCTTATGTTCACTGGCAAAGGAGTGGGACAGGAATTCAACGTGGGAAACCCATTTGAAGTTACCATGAATGAGCTTGCACACCGCGTAATTGAACGTGCGGGCAGCAGTTCTAAAGTGGTTCATATTCCATATGAACAAGCCTATGGCAAAGGCTTTGAAGACATGAACCGCCGGACAGCGGATATCACAAAGCTTAAGGAGACGCTAGGGTTCGAGATAGAATACGACCTCAATGGCATCTTGGATGATGTCATCGAATTTTACAGAAAACGCAAATCTTCCCTAGCATAAGGGAAGATTTCTTATTCGGGTTCTCATCAGAAATTATTGCGCTCAGAGCGAGACTCTTTGCGTATGAGTCCATTTATGTAGGCTAAAGATAAGCCTATAGCAAGTGCAAAAATTATCCCTTTCATCATGTTGCAATCGATTAAAGGTGAGCGGAGGCTTGGCTAAGGCAAGTTCACAGTGCTTCCAAGGGGCGTGGAAGAATGATTCCGGGGAACATTTGGCAAATCATTCTGAAAAAATGACTTGATACATCTATAAATATAACTAAAAAAGACGAAGTTAGTTCGGTTTTTAGAAAAAATCTCTACTCAGGATTGTCTTTACTCCTGATAACCAGGTGATTTACAAGTGATTTACAACCTAGTCCAGCTTAAGTACAGCGTGGAATGCATCTTGAGGAACTTCAACACGGCCTACCTGACGCATGCGCTTCTTCCCCTTTTTCTGGTTTTCAAGCAGTTTCCGCTTCCGGGTGATATCTCCACCATAACAACGTGAAGTCACGTCTTTACGAACTGCCTTTACGGTCTCACGCGCAATTACTTTCGATCCGATCGCCGCTTGAATAGCTACTTCGAATTGCTGACGTGGAATAAGTTCTTTTAGTTTCCGACAAATCTTTTTGCCCCAATCAAATGCCTTGTCGCGGTGGATCAAGGCACTCAGAGCGTCAACCTGATCCCCATTGAGCAGAATATCCAGCTTTACCAATTTGGAAGCCTGAAAGCCGATCAACTCATAATCGAAGGATGCATATCCACGTGAAATGGTCTTTAACTTGTCAAAGAAATCAAATACCACTTCTGCCAGGGGAAGGTCAAAGTTGAGTTCAACTCGGTCTGAGGTGAGGTAATTCTGCCCATTGAGGATTCCTCGCTTCTCAATGCATAATTCCATCACCTTTCCGATATAGTCAGACTTGGTAATGACCTGGGCTTTGATAAAGGGCTCTTGTAGTTCCTTGACGCGGCTCAAATCTGGCAACTCCGAAGGGCTGTTAATTTCTACCACCTCTTTTTCAGGGGTATCCATAACGGCCTTGAACCCAACGTTTGGCACGGTGGTAATCACAGAGATATTGAATTCCCGTTCCAGGCGTTCCTGAATGATTTCCATGTGTAGCATTCCCAGAAAGCCTGCGCGAAACCCATACCCCAGGGCTGCTGAAGTCTCAGGCTGATAGACCAGGGAAGCGTCGTTCAACTGGAGTTTCTCAAGGGAATCCCGCAGTTCTTCAAACTCACTAGAGTCTACTGGATACAAGCCCGAAAATACCATGGGTTTAACCTCCTGGAATCCCTTTACGGCTGACTCGGACTTATTGGAGGCAAGGGTTATGGTATCCCCGACCTTGACTTCCTGGACTTCTTTTATGCCTGCAACCAGATAGCCTACGCTGCCTGTCTCAATGGTTTGAACAGGCAATTGCTTTAACTGGAGAATGCCCGTTTCTGCCACTTCGTAATCGGCCTGGGTAGCCATGAAATGGACCAAATCTCCTTTGCTTAACTTCCCATCAAAAATACGGAAGTATACAATGGTGCCACGATAGGCGTTGAACACTGAATCAAAGACCAGTGCTTTTAACGGACCATCTGGGTTTCCCGTGGGTCCTGGAATTCGCTCAACAATTGCAGCAAGAATTTCTGGAACCCCAACTCCTTCTTTAGCACTTGCATGGATGATCTCGTCAGGATCACAGCCAATCAAATCAATGATTTCATCACTTACCTCTTCGACTCGTGCACTTGGCAGGTCTATTTTATTCAGCACCGGGATAATTTCCAGGTCATGCTCCAGGGCAAGGTAAAGATTAGAAATGGTCTGGGCCTCAATTCCTTGAGCGGCATCAACGACCAATAAGGCACCTTCACAAGCAGCAATTGCACGGGAAACCTCATAGGAAAAGTCAACGTGACCCGGTGTATCAATCAGGTTCAAGGTGTAGACCGTTCCCTCCTGCTCATAGTTCATCTGAATGGCATGACTCTTAATGGTGATGCCTTTCTCCCGCTCCAGATCCATGCTGTCTAGCACCTGGTTCTGCATTTCTCGCTTGGTAAGCGTGGAAGTAACTTCCAGCATGCGGTCAGCCAAGGTACTCTTTCCGTGGTCAATATGGGCAATGATGCAAAAATTCCGAATATGTTCCATTGAAGGCGCAAGTTACGTACTTTTCACCAGTAATTTTTCGCCAGGTTTTGGCGTTCATCGTCAACATAAAGCAGGTTGAATCGTTTTTCCATAGAAGATTATCTGGAAGCAGAA
>JBCDIQ010000573.1:0-2672 GCA_039024295.1 Bacteroidota bacterium
ACCTTTACCTCAAAATCATAGGCTTTTGATAAAGAGGAATGCAAGCAAATAAAAGTCCGGGGAGCAATTCCTGTGATGCGCTTTTCTTTATGCTTTGTAAAACCAGTAGCCAGAACTATGATAATCCCAAGGGCACTTATTGCATGGAAAAATCTCATGTCCTGTAGTTTCTATTCACTGTATTACCTCCCATACACAATCTCAAAATCCCGGTCCTGGGCAGTTTGCCAATTGATAGCGGTAATAGGCTGGACAAAGTTTCTGTAGGCCAGGGCCATCTGCCGGGCTGCTTCTTTGGGTGGCATTTTACCAATGGAAGTCCCCAGCCCTGGACAGGCTACGGATTGAACATCAGGCTTTTCACTAGTTCTGTTGTGGACATCTACCGCCCCCAGCATGGCTTTCATGGCCTTGTACACATGGTCGGTTCCAACAATAGACCTGGGAACCCGCATGGTTGGTGTATGGGCAACGTATTGCCCTTGGGGGTTATTCACCGGCATTAGAAAGCTGGTGCCCACGGGCTGTTCTCCATAAAAATGATCAATGATATGCTGTTGAATACGCTTTTCCAAGTCCTTCCCAAAGTGCCGGATAATCGCCAGATCTACCCCACCATCCATGAGCCCAAAGGAGTTGGCTGCGCTCACCATGCAGTCAAACTGTGGGAGGTCCTCAAAATATCCATTTACAACAGATACTTCCGGAAAGTCCTCAAACGCCTGGAACCAGGCAGCACAAAGAGCAGCATTAGGGTCAACCAGAATTAGAGAAATCATGCTTATTGACTTTAGGGTAAAGCTAGGCTTTTTCCTTCAGGGTATCTATCTAATGTGCATCTTATAACCCCTTCATGTTCACGATGTATGTTTCATCTCCCAATAACTGATGTGCTCCTTGAAGTAAGTCCTGGCCATTACGTGCGGACGCTCCGTAGTTGATATCAGCTCGTTCGCTTCGGGAATCAGTTCCTTGATGGCCTTAAACTGCTGTTCGAGGAAAATCAGGTTTTTATGAGTGTCGGAAGGGGCATGGATAAATCCAATCAGCCAAATGCTACTGGAGTTAATTTTTGTTCTGGTAATCAGGCTCCTGATAAAATTCTAGTAATTTATTTGCGACTAGAAATTTATATTGGTCTTCGGTCAAATAGATGTGGGAAGAAGTCTGCCCGCCATCGGGAAGATCATAAAATTTACCAGATAAGTCGTTTTCTTCTAGTGCTTTGTTGATCAGCATCAGGAACGCTTCGTCATACCAGTCCCTAAAAACATCAACAGAGGTTTGGTACGTTTTTCCTTTGAAGTCAAATGAAACGTATGCTTTCTCCTTTTCAAAGGAAAAACCGTCTTTGATTTTTGTTGGGGTGAACTCTCCCCGGGTAATAGCCGCAAATTCCAGAATGGCTTTTTTATAAGGCTGATCACCATCAGACATTTCCCAGTCAAACCCCTGACATACATTTTCTATTTCGTATAAAATATCTTCTGCTGAAGATATCGATTCTCCTTTCAGTCTGTTTAATTCGTGCCCCTTTTCTTCATCATTAAGGTGAGATAATAGCCCGAGGGAGTCATAGGTACTAAAATATCCTTCAATCTGCTTTTGAGTTAACAGACTAAAAATATCTGGATGAGCCCTCACTTTTATCCGAAAATTGAATGGATCAAAATAAATCCGACTTTCATTTTCTTCTTGACTTAAGAAATGAAACTGTTCTTGATTCAGTAGGAGAAAGGAAATAATATGATTATCAGTATTATAGACATACGCGAATCTCAAAGGAATTTTTTTCTCAATAAAAATTCTGCTTAGAAGGGTTGGCAATTCTGATACGTAATCCATACCCTCTGCAAAGAAATCTCTGAATTCGATTCCTTCGTGTGTAAACACTATTTCGTGGCCATGGAATGAGCTGCTCCCATAGGTCTTCAGTGTAGGGTAGACGTTTATTTCTGGAATTCTAATGCTTGGGAAAAGACGAAAAACCTCTTGAAAAATGAAATTATATCTATCCTTAAGAGAATCGGGTAAATCCTGTTTATGGATAATAATTTTTTTGTCAATTAGGCTGAGTATTTGATCAGCCTGTAGTGATTTTTCTTCAAGTTCTGTTTTATGGGATATTAAGCCCTTTTCCTTTAGTTGGTTTATATAGGCGGGGATTAATTGCTTGTTCTTTTCCTGTTGTTCTTTTTCGCTCAAATAAAGGAATAGGTCAGATTCGTTAAAAATAACCGAATTAATGGGCCAGCTCCCTTCAGGGGGATTTAGGCCCGTTTGAAGTTTTTTAGCTAGGTCATTTTTCGTATCTAAATCTATTAGTTGGAGAGAAAAAAGTTTATGGATAAGCTCCTCAAATCTAGCATTAGGCCCCGGTCCATTGGGTAGTATACTCATCAGCCCTCTTTTAAGCCTCGAGAACCTATGTTTTGCTAAATTTATCTCATGTAGACTTGTGAATACAGAGTCAGGAGAAATCCTGTCCTTATACCCTGGTCTTATAAATCCCTTTTCAACAAGGTAATTCGCCAGCGCCTCTATTTTTTTTGGGGATATTGCTTGACCAAGCATTAGCATTTATTGTCTTAAAAAATGAGGGTTAATTCCTCCTCTTATCATCAGGCTCTTGAGAAAATTCCAGCAATTTATTTGTAACCAGGAATTTATAT
>JBCDIQ010000574.1:0-2671 GCA_039024295.1 Bacteroidota bacterium
ACAGGATGTTCTCTGTGCCAAATCCGTACCAGAATTGACATGTCAATGAAAAATCCTCAGGTATGAGTTTATGTAAGAAGTGTTTTGGAAAAGATAAGGCTTCCAAATACCTTTTCCATCGATTTTTATTGCCCTTGACAAAAGTTTAAGGCTGCGAAATCAATGATTAAGAACTAATTCTGGTCTCTAAATCATTCAGGCATTCGATTTGCAAGCAGATACCTAGTCATAAACTCCAGCCCAAAAGGGGTAGGATAATACACATTATTAATCGCCTTTATTAACTCAATTATTTCATCATGAAAGTACTCATCCTCGCCGGTGGATTTGGAACTCGCCTTGCCGAAGAAACCAGTTTACGTCCTAAACCAATGGTCGAAATTGGAGGTAAACCTATCCTGTGGCACATCATGAAGACCTATTCACATTATGGGTTCAATGAATTTGTGATCTTACTCGGCTACAAAGGATATTACATTAAGGAATATTTCGCTAACTATTTCCTGCATAGAAGTGATGTAACCATTGACCTCGCGACTTCCAACATGGAAGTACATGCCACCAATGTTACGGAAAACTGGAAGGTTACCCTGTTGGATACAGGTCTGAATACCATGACGGGCGGTCGTGTGAAACGTGCCGAGCCGTTTATTAACGGGGAGCCATTTATGTTGACCTACGGCGATGGTGTTGCCAACATTGATATAGGCAAGTTGGTAGATTTTCATCATAACCATAATGGTGCTATCACCATGACTTCGGTACAAAAAGCCGGCAGGTTTGGCTCTCTGAAAACTGAAGGAGACCGTGTTGAGGCTTTTGTAGAAAAACCTTTGGACGGTAACTGGATCAATGCGGGCTATTTTGTATGTGAGCCTAAAGTTATGGATTACATTATTGGGGGAGACTCCATCAGCCTTGAAAACGAACCCCTTGAAGGCTTAACTTCAGATGGTCAATTGTACACATTCCGCCATGAGGGATTCTGGCAATGCATGGATACCCTTCGTGACAAAAATGGGTTGAATAAAATGTGGGAAAACGGTGAGGCTAAATGGAAGGTGTGGGATGATAAAAATGTCTTTGCTGCTCAGTAAGTTTAGCATGCCATTCATTTCAAGTATTGATTTCGCAATCCCTGTATCATAGATTATTTCTCCTTACAAAGCGGACGACTCTTTGATAGGTCGTCCGCTTTTCATGTGTGATTGACATTCACACTCTCCAGCCCTGAATTTTTCTAATCCATCAGTATGAGCCTGTATAAACCTGCTGTCGTAGTGGTTGCCTTCAATCGAGTGGAGGCCTTGAAACGTTTACTCTCTTCCCTTGCCAAAGCCGATTATCCTGATCAGCAAGTACCGTTGGTTATCAGTATAGACAATGATCAGAACCGAAATAAAGATGTAGTTGAGGCTGCAAATTCATTTCAGTGGACTCATGGAGAGAAAAAGGTTATCTACCAAGAAACAAATCTGGGGCTAAGGGCCCACATTTTGAAATGTGGCGACCTAACCCAGGAGTATGGTTCCATCGTGCTATTGGAAGATGATCTATTTGTATCGCCCATGTTTTATCGGTTTGCTTCCGAAGCATTAAACTACTACTCCGATGATGCGCGTATAGCAGGAGCTTCACTTTACAGCATAGCCACCAATACCTTTGCTCGGCTGCCTTTCACGCCAATGGAAGACGGGTCAGATGTTTTTTTCATTAATCAGCCCTGCTCATGGGGGCAGGCTTGGGCAGATAACCAGTGGATTCAGTTTCGAAATTGGGTAGATAATAATCCTCCATTGGCAGAAGAGGATTACCTATATCCGGAAAGCGTAAAGCACTGGTCACCTCATTCCTGGTTGAAGTTCTACATCAAATTCCTGGCGGAGAATGGAAAGTATTTTGTTTACCCACGGGTATCGATGAGCACCAATTTCGGAGATGCCGGAACTAATTTTGGCATTCCTCGCTACACCGTTTTTCAGGTAAAGCTACAAGTAGGAAAAGACCCTTTTCGGTTCAGGCCCATAGATGAATCCTTAGCGGTATACGATGCCTACATGGAACTTGAAAAGCAGGCCCTTGACCGTATTGTTCCTGAGCTTGCACCTTATGACTATACCGTAGACATGTATGGGATAAAGCCTTTGGAGCGGTTTGATTGTTCCCACGTTATCACCACGCAACCTGTTCAGCAGTCCATCCGCTCCTTTGGGATGCAGCTTAAGCCCTTTGAAATGAACCTTTTCTGTGGCCTTGAGGGGAATAAAATCCATTTAGCAGATAAAGCCCATATTCAAATGGACCAATCTTATGCCCTCCAAAAATACCTCTACTTCTATTCTAATGTTCCTGAGCGTGTCATTAAGCACTTGTACAAAAACAGCTTTAAACTAAAGGTACAACGCAGGCTTAAGTGGCTGAAATAAAGGTTTCTAGGTAGCTATAGCTTTCCCCAATATATTTTTTATTTACTTCCTGTACCAGTAATCTGGCAGGGGGAAGGTTTGTGATGGACCGCATTGACCGTGGGTGCCTTCCCGTTTGGTGAACCCAAAAACCGTAAAGGTTAATCTGGTGGGCTTCATAGACTAACTGGCAAATGAGTTAAGGCAATTTTTGGTTTTCGAGGTACTGAATGAGAGTTATTGTCAAAAAAAGTAAAAACATGTAT
>JBCDIQ010000575.1:0-2655 GCA_039024295.1 Bacteroidota bacterium
CCCTTGCCGTGCAGTTGGTCCAATCATCGAAGAACTTGCAGGTGAAATGGGCGAAAATGCTGTTATCGGCAAGCTGGATGTTGATGCAAACCAGCAAACTGCGATTAAATACAGTGTAATGAGTATTCCTACGCTCCTGGTATTCAAAGGAGGTGAAGTAGTAGACAAGCAAGTAGGTGTTGCACCTAAGTCTGTGCTTCAAGGCAAGCTTGAAGGTGCAATGGCAAACTAATTTTGGGCCCACTCACATAATCGCCAGGGGGCTTTTGCGCCCTGGCGTTTTTTATTGGGCAATAGATGGTAAACGGGGTTAGTCACCTAAAAAATATTCCCTATTTTTGCGCTCGCTATGACCAACTTGCGTGCTGCCATACAAGATCCTGTTTTCGACCAACTCAAAAATGTGAGTGAGCAACTCGGGGTAAAAGCTTACGTAATTGGGGGATTTGTCAGGGATTTCTTGCTGAAGCGCCCCTGTAAAGACATCGACATTGTGGTGGAAGGGCAGGGGGTAGCCCTGGCAGAGGCATTTGCGAAGGAAATCCAGTCTGAGCGAGTTGCTTATTACCGGAACTTTGGGACAGCAATGGTGGGTGCAGGAGATTATACCGTAGAATTTGTGGGGGCTCGAAAGGAAAGCTACCAGCGCAATTCTCGAAAGCCAATCGTGGAAGAGGGATCTTTGCGGGACGATCAACTCAGAAGAGACTTTACCATCAATGCCTTATCTATTTCATTGGGAAAAACTAATTTTGGAGAGCTAGTGGATCCATTTGAAGGCATCCAGGACCTTAAATCAGGGGTGATCCGCACGCCCACCGATCCTGATGTCACCTTTTCTGATGATCCCCTTCGAATGCTTCGTGCCATTCGGTTTGCCACTCAATTGAATTTCCAGATAGAGGCCAGGACGTATGAGGCCATTCACGCCAACAAAGACCGCATCAACATCATTTCCGCAGAGCGGGTAATTGATGAATTGAACAAGATTATCCTTGCACAAACCCCTTCTATTGGGTTTAGGTTGCTGTTTGATATCGGATTACTCGGCCTCATTTTTCCTGAGCTAGCTGCCATGCAAGGGGTGGAAAAAGTGAACAACCGGGCGCATAAAGATAATTTTTACCACACGCTCCAAGTATTGGACAATGTGGCGGAGGTAAGTGATAACCTTTGGCTGCGTTGGGTGGCCATTTTACATGACATTGCCAAACCCCTCACCAAACGGTACGATTCAGCTACCGGCTGGACCTTTCATGGGCACGAGGACAAGGGTGCGAGAATGGTCCCCAAGATTTTCCGTCGAATGAAGTTACCGCTGGATGAGCGCATGCGGTATGTGAAAAAACTGGTCCGACTACACCAGCGCCCCATCGCCTTGGTGACAGAGCCGGTCAGTGACAGTGCCATCCGGAGAATTATTGTAGAAGCTGGGGAAGATTTAGAAGATTTGCTCACCTTTTGCCGATGCGACATCACTTCCCGCAATGAGCGGAAGGTCAGGAGGTTCCTCAATAATTACGAAGAATTAGAAGATCGAATCCGTCAGGTAGAGGAAAGTGATAACTTGCGCAACTGGCAGCCGCCCGTAGATGGCAAACTTATCATGGAAACTTTCAACCTTAAGCCCAGCTTGACCGTTGGATTGATAAAGAATGACATTCGAGAAGCCATTCTGGATGGGGTAATCCCCAATGATTCAGATGCGGCCATTGAATACATGCACCAAATCGCCCCTAAATACCTCTCCTCATGAAACAGGTTTCCCTTCTCTTGCTAGTGAGCTTCTTTGCCCTTTCCTTGTCAGCTCAGGAAAATCAGGAAAAGAAAAAAGAACCTGCAATCAATGGCATTGGCCTTCGCTTTGCCACGGATTTGAACTATTTCCAGCGAGCCAATGAGAATGACCTCGTAGACAATGGGTTTTCAACCGGGGTCTTTGGGGTGTTTTATCGCTCGTACACGCCCAAGCGCGGGGTAGAAATAGGGTTGAACATCAACTACAAAAATTCCACAGACCGCGGATTTCCCAATTTACCAGTCATCATGCAGGATTTTGATGAAGGGCAGAATGTGGGAATGACCGCCCTGGAAATGGACCTTAAAGTAGGCCCACGATTTGGTGGATTTCATCCCAAAATTGGCTATGTGCTGGGATACCGCCTATTTGATGGAGGGTACCTGGAAGATGGCAGTGATATGGAAATCAATTCACTCTACTTGCAATTGCCCTTTGGGGCCTCGATGTCTCTTCCTACCGGTTTTGGGTCCGTGGGGTTCGGAGCCTATTATGAACTATGCATCACCAATGTCATGAGAAACGATGGTTCGGTTACCGGAGGAGGTATCTTTGATGGGAGCCGTCAGCACGCAGTTAACATCGAGATCATTGTGACTTACGATCAGCGGTAAAGGGGGTAAATTGTTGCTGGCATTAAGAACAGTGCTTTGATTTTTTATTACCCCAGGATACCAGTTTGCTGCTTAAAGGTAGTTAGGTCCTTTTTGGGTAAGGAAGGAGGGAGTTGGGGTTTTGTACCTGTCATTTTTGTTGAAATGGCTCATGCCTTTGAATCCGGGTTGCTTTTCTCCTCTTCTTTGAGCTGCTTGATAATTCTTCGTAACTTCTCTTGACTTAGGGAGGTCATCTCCATA
>JBCDIQ010000576.1:0-2653 GCA_039024295.1 Bacteroidota bacterium
CTTTCAGTACGTCAAAGATCGTTTTCGCTGCCCCAATATCTCTACCAAAACAGCTGTATAAACTACTCGTTTATGTCTCTAAGAACTTCCCTTCGCTCGAAGGGACTGCAAATATCAACCTCTTTTCCCTAACCTCCAAATTAAAAACACAAATATTTGCAAGAAAATCCTAAACCCCGACCAAAATACCCCCTCATCATCACCCAAATCCACTCTCCTTCATCGATCGGGCTACAAAGATAATAGCACTTGAGAGATTTATCCAAACATTTTCATAGAAAAATAAAGGAAAAAATTAGGGCTTTTAGACAATCAGATGATCTTCAAGCCCTTGCAATATATAAATTACATAAGCTCCTTATTTGTTGGGTTATTTACCCCAGTGCCTGAGCCAAATCCTCAATCAAATCCTCGGCATCTTCTATGCCCACAGAAAGACGGATCAGGGTATCGGTAAGGCCTGCTTTAAGTCGTTCATCACGTGGAATAGAGGCATGCGTCATGGTTGCAGGATGCCCTATGAGGGATTCTACCCCTCCCAGGCTCTCAGCCAGGGCAAAAAGCTTTGTCCCTTTCAATACCTTCAGGGCAGCATCCATGCTGTCATCCTTTAAGGTAAAGGAAATCATGCCTCCGAAGTCTTTCATTTGCCGTTTTGCGACTTCATGGTTCGGATGATCTTCAAACCCTGGCCAGTATACTGCATCTACTTTTTCATGTCCCTGAAGAAAATACGCCACTTTCTTTCCATTTTCACTGTGGGCCTTCATGCGAATGCCCAATGTCTTGATCCCACGAAGGACCAAAAAGCAGTCTTGCGGACCTGGGACAGCTCCCACAGCGTTTTGAAGGAACTTCAACTTTGTGTCAAGTGTTTCCTCTTTGACGATTACTGCTCCCATCACCACATCAGAATGCCCGCCTATATACTTAGTAATAGAGTGCAGCACCATATCAGCGCCTAGATCAAGGGGATTTTGTAGGGCAGGAGACGAGAAGGTATTGTCTACCACTGAAAGGATGTTTTTACCTTCAGCCAATTTAGCTACTCCCTCAATATCGATGATCCGCATGACGGGATTGGTAGGGGTTTCCATCCAAAGCATACGGGTGGCAGGTGTCATAGCAGCCTCCACATTGCTAACGTCTGTCATGTCGACAAATCGAAACTTGATCCCAAATGGGGCAAATACCTGGGTAAAGATCCGATAAGTTCCTCCGTAGAGGTCATTGGTCGAGATAACTTCATCTCCAGGCTGGAGCAACTTCATGATCGCATCTACTGCCGCCAAGCCTGAACCGAAGCAAGTGGCATGGGTTCCATTTTCTAGTACAGCAAGTGCTGTTTCTAATGCATCTCGGGTTGGATTTTGGGTACGCGCATACTCGTACCCTTTATGGTCGCCAGGCGCAGCCTGTACATAAGTACTGGTCTGGTAAATTGGGGTCATGATGGCCCCTGTGGTTGGATCTGGTTCCACACCTGCGTGGACGGCCTTGGTTCCAAAGTTCATAGTCTATAAGAATTGTTGTCGTTTTTTGAACCTAATTACAGACAAAGCAAGTAAAATAGGGAAAAGTTTACAGTAATTTGTTCACAGTTTATTCGACTAACGGTTTTAACCAGGGTTCAATTCCTGGAAATGCCCATTAAATCTGAAGCTGTATCCCAAAACATATATTTATGGCGAAGTTAAATTCCTCAGAACAAAGAATACTCGACGAAGTAGCAGGCTGGAAAGGAGAAAGCCCCAGCTTTTTGAACCGCGCCACAGATGTGGTGAGCAAGCCCATCAACTGGCTTACGGGTAAACTAATTCCCGATAATGTGAGAGAAGGGGCTGCGGCAGCTACCGATAAGATTGCAGAAAAATTACAGGACGTATCTCAATATACCGTAGATAAGGCGTCTGTTTTAAAGGCTACCAGGGAATTTGAAATCGACTCTGAGACGATTTTAGAACTTAAGAAGGCCTCCATCTTTGATTTAGACAATGTGGCCCAAAAGTTTATCGACAACAATACTCGTGTAGCTACTATTAGTGGTGCCGGTACGGGCATGGTGGGCTGGGCAGGATTACTGGCTGACCTCCCTACCCTATTTATGCTATCCCTTAGAACCATTCACCAGATCGCCATCTGTTATGGGTTTGACTTGGAAGACGAGAATAATTCCGAAGCTCACCGTAATTTCGAGACGGGCTACATGATGCGGGTCTTTAAGGTGGCTACTTCCTCTGATGTTGTACAAAAACAACGTGGACTTTCGGAGCTAAAGGACTATGAGGCTGGTCGCGAGCTGGAACTCGAAGGAGGCGTGGGCAATGACTTTGCTACCAAACAGGTGAGCAAAAATGCCACAAAATTCCTCTCCCAGCGGATCATCCGGGAAATTGTAGAGCAGACCATCTCCAAGAAGGCCGCTGCCCTCGTTCCAGGTCTTGGTGCAGTTTTTTCCGCAGGCTTTAATTATGTCTACCTAAAAGATGTGGGTGAGGCGGCTTTTATGCTGTATCGTGAGCGCTTTCTGCTGGATAAAAAAGGAAGATGCATGGTGATTAATATTGAGATTGAGTAAGGGGGGGGGAAATTAGGTATTGAATAAGAGGTGCTAGGTGGCAGGCTCTGGGATAAACGGCCTTCATACTCGGCA
>JBCDIQ010000577.1:0-2622 GCA_039024295.1 Bacteroidota bacterium
ATTCTCTCAGGGTGGACTCAGCTTTCCGAAAGTCACGTAGATAAGTTATCAGTCCGGATTTCCAGCCATTGAGGTGATGAAAACTATGGTTGCCCACTTCATGCCCCCTCTCTAGCAATTCATGGGTGATCTCTGGGTGTTTCTTCACATTATTGGCCACCTGGAAAAACGTTCCCTTCCCACCAAAAGATTCCAGCTTATCTGCTACCCACTTGCTCAGTTCAGGTGTTGGACCATCATCAAATGTGAGGTATAGCACCCGTTCTTTCGTTTTTTTCTTCCAAAGGTATGCAGGAAACAAGCGATGAAACACCCCTGGAATTTTTCCCATGTTAAACAAACGACTTATCATAGGAGGAATTTTGAGCAAAATAAAGGCCCCAATAAAGGGGCCTCATTATTTCTACTGGAAACTTATCATGCCTACTCGTTTCCTTCACTGTCAAAATCGTAGGTAAGGGTAAATCGCAGCGTATTTTGAAGCGGGTGGTTTTGCTCCAGCGGTGCGAGGTACGCAAAATCAAGCCCAAATACATTGTACCGTAGGCCTGCTCCTAAAGTGATGAACTTACGGTTGCCTTTCTCAGGGTCTTCATAGTAAAAACCGATACGGGCTGCAAACAGGTCACGGTACCAATACTCAAGTCCCAACGAGGTGTTAATCTCAGCAAGTTCTTCTCCAAATCCATCCTGAGCATCTCCAAAGCTTCCAAATATACCGGAGAGTAATGGTTCATCTGAACGACCACCGCCGCCAATAACTGCTCCAGAAGCGTCTACCTGAACAGAGGGAACAAGCAGTTTATTGAAGTCATTGGCGAAAGTAACGGAGTTATATTCATCGACCTCAAAACGGAAAGCATATCCAATTCTCATATTGACCGGAATAAAGTCGGAGGCGGATGTATTGCTGGTATAAGATACCTTAGGGCCAATGTTCGATAGGTTAATCCCTGCACTGAAAGTAACGGGGACATCTCCTCTTGCACCGCCAATCTTAAACGGTTTTTCATAGTAAAGGGAAAGGTCACCTGCAACAGAGTTTACAGGCTTAATATCTCCGATTACATTATTGTTGGAGGCAAGGCGACTGTAAAAGTACCGCAATGAAACGGCTGCACCTAGGCTCTCGGTCACTTTCAAAGAATATGCGACATCCAGCGCAAATTCATTGGGACGATCTTCCCCAATCGTTGTGGCGTTAATGTCAGTGTACTCGATGGTGCCCAAGGAAAAATACCTCAAAGAGGCACCAATTGTACCATTATCATTGACATCGTAATATCCTGATAAATACGCCAGGTTAATATCCGGGATACCAAGTGCCCTCAACCATGGAGAGTATGACATGGCAAATCCCATTTTCCCGGGTGTAAAAGAGAGAGAAGCTGCATTCCAGTGGGTGGCGTTGGCATCTTTGCCAAGGGCTACGCCCACTTCACCCATCCCCCCTGCACGGGAATCAGGGGTAACTAATAAAAATGGGGCTGCAGTGGTAATGGTCTTAGAACCTTCTCTTCCAGTCTGGCCAAATACTGCTCCGCTGTTTACCTGAATCAGGATTAAACAAGCTACTGTGATTATTGCTTTCCTCATGGTTAGCTGCCTTAACTTAATTATGATCAAAAATCAAAAGGTAGGTGTGAGCTTATAGGCGCGTATTGTGGGGGAATAAGATAGTTTGAGCGGGCAATATAGGAATAGACCAGCAAATTTGTCAGCCAATCTAACGACTTTTTCAACAACAAAGATGTTTCGTTAAGCAAGAAAAAACATTTTCACACCTCAAAATTAGCAGCTTATCCGGTGAATTTTCGTGTCAAAATAAAAGCGTTTATCCTTTTCAGGAGCTTACGTAGGTCAAAAGAAAGGCCCTAAATCATTCATTTCTTATAAGCTCTGTAAAAAGTGAGTAACCTTATCTGCGGCATTTTTTAGGCTAAATTCAGCATATGCACGTCCTTGGGCTTTTTCTCCAAGCTGGATACAAAGGTCCTTTTGTGAAAGGAGCAATTCAATCTTTGTAGCCATCCCTTCAACGTCACCATCCTCCAATAGGTAGCCTGTTTGCTGGTCAATAATAACTTCATTCATGGCCGGCGTGTCAAAAGCCAGGCAAGGCAGCCCAACTGCCATGGCCTCGATTAAGGCCAGACTGGTACCCTCTCCGAAATGAGGGGTAAATAAAAAAACCTGGCAAGTAGCGAGGAGCTCCAGAACATCCTCCCGGAATCCCAGAAACTGAACGGAATCTCCCAGACCCATTTTTAATGCCTGATTTTCCAGGGGGACCCGCTCAGGGCCTTCTCCAATGATCCATAGCTCAGCAGGTACGGATTTGCTTTTCAGGATGTTAAGGGTTTCCAAAGCTCGGGGAATCCCTTTCTCGGTTGAAAGACGAGCCACCATACCAATTCTTCCCTGAATGCCCGTTTGTAAAACTGGCCTGGGGTCAGGTAAGGCGATCCCATTGTTGAGGGTCAAGCTTGGGTAAGGAATAATTTCAGGAAAAGTTTGGGTCATTGCCTGATAAGTGGCGTGAGAGTTGGCCAGAAATCCTGTGACAACCTGCTTCATGTACCAATGGTTAAGCCATTTGTCACTAAGTGCATAGGAAACGCC
>JBCDIQ010000578.1:0-2578 GCA_039024295.1 Bacteroidota bacterium
GTGGCGTTCCTGGTGCTCGAAACGTTGACCATCGGCGTCTTTTGCGCCTCACAATAGGGATTATGCTTGACCGTATGAGAAATATCAGGGTACCGAAGCACAAAATGTTCCAGGTGATAATAAGTGTCACGGCTTTCGGTAGATTGAAAATCGATGAACTGGATCAGCCTGATCTTCCCCGCTCGATTTCCTCTCGTATGGTGTCCTGATAACCGCATCATATCCTAAAGGTATTGGTACCGGGATTGGTATGCTTGGTGTTATTTGCGAAAGTGGTACAATCCGGGTGTTATTCTACCTCTTCGAGCAGGAGTTTTCTAAATTCGGTAGGGGTTACCCCCAGCTGTCGCTTAAAAATACGGGTAAAATGTCCCGGGTCATTAAATCCCACATCCATGGCGACTTCTATGACCTTTTGTTCTGTGTTGATCAGCAATTCTTTTGCCTGGTTGATTTTTAAGCGCGAAATAAATTGATATGGAGTTTCCCCGGTAGTTTGCCGGAAGGTACGGGCAAAATGGTAGACACTATTCCCAGTTAGTTCGGCCAGTTCGGAAATGCTAATAGGAGAAGAAATATTGGTAAAGACGTAGTCCTCAATTTTCTTGAAGGTAAACTGGGTCATGCCCCCCCTGGGGGTCTCTTCTTCCTGGTTCTTGAATTCACGGTACCTTTTCACCAGATAACTCATCAAGGATATGGCCATGTGGTGGACATGGTTCACGTCTGCATGCCCATTGGCACGAAGCTCTTTTACCAAGTGAATCGCAATCATACAGCTAAGCGGGTCGGTTAGACAGCCTAGTTCACTGAACTGGATGATCCTATCCTCTTGTTGCTGATACTCCCCGCAGCTCCCGTTATTGGTACCCAGCATAAGCGGCTGGGTGCGATTTTCAGGATAATCATGCCGAAAATGAAAATAAAAGTGTCGTAATTCCTGTATCTCTCCATCATAATAAGCAATGATGAGTAGCACGGGATTCATATGAAGCGGCACCTCTTCCACGCTCTTGTATATTTGTTCTACCAACAACAACTTTCCTAATTCGTCCATACAAATCGTTACACTTTTGTAACTAAGAGGCCAAACCTAATGCCTGAAGGTTGAGTATTTTTGGGTGTTTTCTCAAAGTGTTGTAGGCCAGTAGTTTATTTATTCAAACGAAGATAAGCTCATATCTATGATCGACTTTTTATTCCCCAATATTTGTGAAATCCCAAACAGCCTGTCCCCATTATTGGTTAACAGGCAATGATGGATAATTCTCCCAGTTACCATAGCCATGAATCGTCTGTAAAATCTAGTCTGCTCAATATCTCAAAAGCAGTTGCCACAGCTCGTAACCGAAACCAGCTTTTGAAAGTCATTATGGAGCAGATCAAGGAAATTTTTCCTTTTGACCATGCGGGTCTTTTTGCTATAGATGAAGAAGCAGATACCTTTAAAGAGCTATTGGATGAAGGCACTTTGGATGAGTTTCAGGATAATGTGGCCAGAAAAGATTTATTAGGCCCTTGGTCGTATTCCAGCCAACACAGGGATGCCTGGATTTATGTAGATGCACCAGACTTATTCATCGTTGACGAACAGTCTAAAATTTATCCCAATCCACAGTGGGAACTGATGCAGAAGGAAGGGTTAGTCCAAATGATAGCAGGTTCATTATACAATCAAGGAAAAAAGATTGGGTTGCTTTGTTTTTCATCAAAGTCTGACAAGAGTTTTTCAGAAAAAGACTTCCCTCTCTTCCAAGCCATTGCAGACCAACTAGCCGTAGCAGTGAGCAATGTATTGGCCAATGAGCAATTAGTAGAAGAAAAAAACATCAAAGAAACACTGCTGGAAATCAGTCAGATTATGACGAAAGTGCAATCCGGGCGTGAATTGATTCAAACTATTTTTAAATACATCCAGCCGATTTTTAAATGCTATGATTTTGGCCTGTTTGTATTCAACAAGGAATGTACTCATTTAGAGGATTTAGCCATTAAGTATGAGGAGCTTACGCTTTCCAGTGGAAATAAGAAAATGTTTGACCAGCCAGACATCAACGTACCTCTGTCTGTTGAACCTGGTTCAAATATGGCGTGGGAGTTAGAATTATTGGAAAATGCAAGTCAACCGATAGTCATCGACCTTTCTGAAATGGCAGAACAGTTTCCGGATTACGAACAGAGTACCATTTTAAAAGAGATAGGCTACCACGATAGCTTACAAGTACTGTTAAAATACGGCGGACAAACGCTAGGATTTTTCTGCATTAACTCACTTGAAAAAGGCTTTTTCAAACAAACCAAATTCCCTCTCTTCCAAGCTATTGCCGACCAACTCGCAGTAGCGGTAAGCAACGTACTAGCTAATGAGCAATTGGTGGAAGAGAAACAAAAAACCGAAAACCTGCTGGCCGTTACTGAATCTATTGCCAATATTACTAATGGCCCAGAACTGGTACGGGCTATTTTTGATAAACTACAAAAGGTCTTTCCTTTTGATGATGCAGGGCTATTTCACATTGACTTAGACCAACAGATGGAACGTGACCTAGTGGTGGATTATAGCTACGATATAGGAATA
>JBCDIQ010000579.1:0-2571 GCA_039024295.1 Bacteroidota bacterium
CTACGGGCTGTTTGGAAGAAAAACGGCCGGATATATTTCCAGGGTAAGTGTGGTAGCCCTTTTATTTTTTGGCGGAACGGGCTTGATGGACATGAGAAACTTCCTTACGGAGTATTGGTCGATAGGCTTATATGTAATGTTGCTGGCGTATGTGTACAACCGGCTCATACCTGACAGTGACAACGTTAAAGTTGTAGCAGCTTTTGCCATCACCATCGCTATCCAAGCTCTGATTAAATGGTTTTTTCCAGATATTCGTCCCAATTTAATCTGGCTAATCTATGCAGTGATGGCAGTTCGATTCATCGGGCTGAACCATCCTCCGGCGATCCATGAACACAGCTTAAGTACTTCACGAAAAGCCCTCGGATGGTTTGCATTGGTCATTTTTGTGCTGTGTTTTACCCCCGAACCCATCATCTTGGTGGGGTAAATTTTTCTCTCCAATTTTTCTTATTGTATTTGATAACCTTTCCTTCTTTCAGTTCGTTGGTAGGATACAAATGCTTTTCATATAGGTGTTATTAATGGAGTGGCGCAATCCGAAAATGGGTTGCGCCTTTTTTCATGCCGTTTCCTCTTGTGAATTCTACTATATTTGCATCCTATCTGGAAGACACACTTTTATGAAATCTCAAATTGTACTTGTTACCGGTGCCAGCAGGGGGCTAGGGCTTGAATTTTGTCGTCAGTTTGGCCAATTGGGCAAAGAAGTTATCCTCACAGCAAGAAATGAAGAAAGAGGACTTGAAGCAGCAAAAGTACTGACCGAAGAGGGGCACAACGTTCATTTTCGAAGGTTAGATGTTTCTGACGAGGCTGATATTGCTCAATTGGTAGCTCAGCTGTCAGATGAGTTCTCTCACCTGGATATACTGGTGAACAATGCTGGAATTAACTCGAGAAGCGAGGGGACCGAAGAAGCCTATCTTTCTAATGTCAAGTTGTCTGTGCTAGATCCTGAGCGCGTGATGAACATGATCCGCATTAATTCGCTTGCCCCAATTTTGATGGCTAAACATTTGTTGCCCCTCTTGAAGAAGGCCCGAAATCCCAAGGTGATCAATGTCTCGAGTTGGTTGGGATCCATTTCCCAGAAGACCAACGGAGGAAATTACAGCTATTGCGCCAGCAAGGCTACCCTCAACATGATGGGACGAGCTTTGGCCTTTGACTTGGCTCGTGAAGGGGTCTCTACGGTAATGATGAACCCCGGCTGGGTAAAGACAGATATGGGCGGAAACCGGGCAAAACTGAGTCCCGAGGAATCTGTGGGAGGGATGATTTCAGTAGCTGAAAAACTCACCACGGTAGACGCCGGTAAATTTCTTCAATGGGATGGCACAGAGCACCCATGGTAGAAAGAACATAAGTTCCCCATGTAGGATACTTTTAGTATGGTGATATTCTAATGGGAAATTCCTACATTAAGGAATTAACCACAAAATGTCGTGATACAACAACTGAAACTTGCGCTTCTCAAGCGTAAGTGTAAATCCCTCAAACTCCCTCCCTACATCTGTCGGTATTTATCTCGCTATGAACACCTCCCCAAGCTCAGCACCCCTTGGGAAGACTGTCGGTTTGTGGTTTTTGATACCGAAACTACCGGACTGGATCCGTCGAAAGATCGGGTGCTCTCCATAGGTTCCGTTGCCGTTAAACAAATGGAAATTCGTATTGGAGATTGTGTGGAGGAATTGGTTCATCAGGAAGATCCGGAATTTACCCAGGAGGCAATTGCCATTCATGGAATTATTCCCAGTGAGACGCGGGGTGGGACCCAGAGACGGCCGGCACTAGAACGTTTTTTTGATCACCTTGGGCCGGACCTGGTCGTGGCACATCATGTGGCTTTTGATACCCGAATGATTGAAGGCATGATTCAAAGGTTACACGAGCCCCAATTCTTTTTATATAACCATGTGATAGACACGGCTCAGCTTGCCCAAGTTGTCGAGCATCCTGATACCAATCCTGCTATGCTAGATCCTAAGGACTACACCCTGGATGCCTTATGTGATCGATATAACATCAAGCAAACCGATCGCCATACCGCATGGGGAGATGCTTTTATCACCGCCAAATTACTGTTGCGGTTCCTTAAGCATTTTCAGAAAAATGAGAAGTTATTTGTCCGTGACCTGCTAGCAAAAAAGATGCACTAAAAAAAATACCCGAAGTGAGGATACTTCGGGTAATCAAGCATAAAAACTTTTGGATGTTTGCATTGCAAGTGTCAACCCTGCAGAATCCAGCATGAGCGTATAGCAATCTGGACAAATCTGGATCACCGAGAGGTCGGGCAGGTTGTTGAAGAACAAGACAATAAAATATCATTAATGTCTATCTTCGCTTAAACAAAATAACAATTTTATTTGAATAAATCACAACTCCACCTCAACAAAAGTGAACTTTTGTCTTATTTCTTGACTTAACTCCATTAATATTAAGTTTTTTAATAACTATACTTTGCGACTGACAATTGTAAAGGTCAGCATATAAATTATCGCCTACATGTATTTAGCACCTCTTTTTGGGCTAATTCTGCCAATAGATGACGTATTGTGC
>JBCDIQ010000580.1:0-2564 GCA_039024295.1 Bacteroidota bacterium
AGAGAAATTTGTAAAGGCTAATTCGGGAATAAGGGTAGCGGTCTTCTTATGGATTTTTTCCAGGTAATCCTGAGGGTCTTCTGAATAATTATTTTCATAAATAATAACCGCCTTGTCACAATAGTCCAAAAATTGAATGGGGTTTTCTAGCCTTTCGTTGTGTATATCCTCAACCAGTTGGTCGTATTTTAGGGTAACGATATTTCCATCCCTGAGCTTATCGGCGAACAACATAAGCTCAGCGGGATTCATATGCTCTGATAAAGCAACTTCTCTAACAATTTTTGACAGAAATTGGATTACATGTACGAACTCACCCTTATTTATTTTTTCATGATACTTCTGAAAGTGTTTATCACTTATTAATTCTACTTGCTGAAGTTTTTCCAAGTAAGCTTTTAGCTCTAGGTTTATATTGGCCTGTTCCTCTTCAGAAGGCTTCTCTTTCCCAAAGTCTATCATCATTCCAAAATGAGGGTAACCGTTTCCTGTTAGTTTGTACAGTTCTAAATGAAACAATTTCCATAGATAGGTTGATTTTTGTGGAGGACCATACTTTTGAACCCTATTTCTGAATTCATCTTCCTGATCTTTCTCAATCAAGCCTTCCCTGATTAATATATTGATAGTTGTATCCACAGATTGTCCGAAAGCCAAATTTACTACAAGGATTGGAACGATTAGTATTTGTTGTAAAGCCTTTAATTTCCTCATCACTCAACAGCATTGTAAAACCCTTAAATGTTGATACGAGCAAATTAGTCACAACTAGCTTTTCATCTCGTATGTTGCCAGGATTTTTTTGCTAAATCGCTGTCTGGATAGGCCCCCTTGAGCATCACCTTTCTTATTTTTATCCTTTCCCAAAAGCATCGGTAATCATATGAGAGGGGCATCCCCCCCAATCAAGCTCGCCGTTTCTGCTTGTTCCGATTAATTTCATCAGTGCTTTTACCTTGATTTTGTTACCCATTGGAAAGCCTCTACCAAATACCTGTGCGCATTTCTTGGGATTACCACTTTGATAGTGCGTTAGGCTACGACCATTGCCTGGCTGGTTGATCAAAAATGCTGCAGGCTTTAGGGAGAAATCGAAAATGATAAAATACGTCACTCCGTTCTTTAAACTGCTTCTCGTATTTCTATTGCCTCTGTAGCCAGTATTAGCCGGATAGAAAATGATAATTTTAGATTCTTTAACGGATATCAGGAAGTCCAGGGTATCCTCATGAATTGAGGAATGGTCATTGGGAAAAAAGTTATTTAAAGTACCATGGCGGATCATGTTTGAACTTTTTTCTGATACACTTATGCTCGGGATTACCCTGTAATCATACAGTTCCTCTTCAAACACTGGATATAAATACGACGTAGCGGAAAAACTGTCTGTTGTAACTGCACCTTGAATCAGCTTCCTAAGAATTGCTTTTTCTAAGGTTTCCGTTCCATCCTCTTGGCTTAATGAGGCCAACGTATAGGCATCAGCTTTCACCTCCTTTTCCAACTTTTTCACCTTTAGGTTATGCTGAGCTACAAGGTCTGATAAACACAATAACACTATCAGACTACAGGATAAAAAGTAATTGATAGATACCATATTAAAGTCTTCTAACTGATTCCCTCGACCTGCAGGAATACCTCATTAGCTTCATCTATTTCCCAACCCTGCTTGATTTCTGGAAGAATGTCAGGTTATGGAACCCTGACATTGAGCTTAATAACTCCCTTGTTGCCAGTTTCGATTTTATGGTATGTAATTGTCTTTGGCCCAAATGGAATTAGTATTTCTTCAATTTGTCCATCAATGAAAGTCAAAGCTTTATTGACCATAATTCCCTTTATTCTACTTCTGACGGCAATAGGATGATCAACTCTTCTGGTCAGGTAATACTCATGTGAGTCAATGACCTTCCTACCGTATAATTTCACAAGCATAATATGAACGCAGAAGTATTTTAGAACAAGACGTAGAATTGAAGTGTTTGGTCCCAAATCCCTTTTGAGGGTAATTTTTGGAAACGTCCGCAAGTACTCATTTAACCATTTCAAAAGTTGCGACCAGAAGATATGGTGGGTTTGCCCTCATTTGGCTCTTTTTTGGTAAAGGTAATGAGAAGAAGTTCTAGCGACAATACTTCGGCTCTACAGGCTGTTTGAAAATCAATGAGGGCAATCCTCCCTCAGCTATCGAGGTTTAGCAAGGCAATATTTCCACTTTGGAATTTTATTGAATTAAATGCAAGGTCCATAAACTCATGGCCCCAGATGCCAACATGTTCCCAGTTATTTTCATAAATATCTGCATAGGCCCTGGATATTTGCCAAAGGATGTATCCTACGCTGAATTGATTTTCAGCCTGATGGGTTGCCTTGCTATCCATCACCCAAGTATATCCATACGGATAGATTTCAATCGCTAAAGGCTTGGAGAAGGGGTAGGTTGCAAAAACCTGTAGTGGCTTAGCCGTATCCTCTAAAAAGTAGAAATGGTAATCATCAAAGTCGTCTATCCAAAGTGATTCAGTCGTTCCGTCCTCATAGGTTTCGTTGTAAAATCCTCCCAG
>JBCDIQ010000581.1:0-2563 GCA_039024295.1 Bacteroidota bacterium
AAGAACGATAATAATACCGGATGGGAATCCAATTGAACGTCCCAAACTTTCCATTGATCCGGCCATTCATCTCATCTACCTGCTCTTTCAGGGTTTGGTATTGGTCCACATTGCTTCGAGAGGGTACCGCCACCAAAATTAAGGTTACTTTCCCATGATATTTGGGGTTTCTTTCCAGAAACTTTTCATAGGCCTGCATCCGTTCAGGAATGCCTTTGGAATAATCCAGGCGATCAATAGAAAGGATTAATTTTCGATTACGTCCATAATTCCGGATAAACTGAACCTCCTCAGAACCGCCCTCCTCGGCTTCTTTCCCAGCATATTTATCATAATCTATTCCCATCGGGAATACGTCTGCATTCACGGTTCGGTTTTCAAAGATGATCTTTCCAAAACTGTGATCGGCCCCTGTTATTCGATACACCGAACTGATAAAATGGCGCATGTAGCCGAAGGTATGAAACCCAATCAGGTCTGCTCCCAATAATCCTCGAAGCACCTCAACACGCCAGGGAAGGATCCGGAAGATTTCGTACGAAGGGAAGGGGATGTGTAAAAAGAACCCGATGGACAGGTTCTGGTGCTGTTCCCTGAGCATGCCGGGCACTAGCATCAACTGGTAATCGTGTACCCATACCATGTCATCTGGCTTCAGGTGCTTGCTGATGACATCGGCAAATTTTCGATTAACCCGCTGGTATGCTTCCCAATAACTGTCTTTATAAGTGATGTACTGGGTGAAATAATGAAAATGTGGCCAAATGGTTTTGTTGCTGAACCCTTCGTAATACAATTCTATTTCTTCTTCTGATAAGAAGACTGGAGCCATTCCATCTTTCTTAAAGCGAATGCTAATAAGTTCTTGCTCATCAGGATCTTCTACTGTCTTACCCGCCCAGCCAATCCATATTTTTTCTAGGCTGCTGTCCAATGAATTTAGACCTGTGGCCAATCCACCTGCACTCGGGTGGTAAATGAGTTCTCCATCTTTCTTGCGGTCTATGGTAATGGGCAACCGGTTGGAAACGATGATGATACGGGGCATTGGGCTGTTTGGGGTTATTTTGGTGCTTTTCGGAGGTAAACTTACAAAACTTATTGTAGTTTTGAGCCTTTACTTACTGAACTTACCACGACCATGAAAGTTCATTTCATCGCAATGGGTGGCAGCGTCATGCACAGCCTAGCTATTGCCCTTGCCAAAGAAGGCCACCACGTTACCGGTTCGGATGACGCCATTTATGATCCTGCACGTAGCAGATTGGCGGAACACAACCTTTTGCCCGAATCGGAAGGCTGGCATCCAGAGCATATTTCTGCTGATTTGGATGCAGTCATCTTAGGGATGCATGCCTTTGCAGACAACCCGGAGCTTAAAAGGGCTCAGGAACTGGGGGTAAAGGTGTATTCCTTCCCAGAATTTATCCATGAGCAGAGCCTCCACAAACAACGAATTGTGGTAACGGGCAGCTTTGGTAAAACGACCGTTACTTCCATGTTGATGCACGTCCTCAAAAAGGCGGGCAAAGACTTTGATTACCTTGTGGGCGCGCAGGTCCCAGGATTTGACAATTCTGTCAAAATAACCAAAGAGGCTCCCTTGCTCGTGGTAGAAGGAGACGAGTACCTGGCTTCCCGATTGGACCCCAGGCCCAAGTTTTTGCTATACAAGCCTCATATTATCGTTCTAAATGGCATTGATTGGGACCATGTGAATGTATTTCCAACTGAGCAAGTATATATCGATGCGTTCACCCAGCTCATGAAAGGGCTTCCCAAGGCAGGGTCTGTGATTTATAACCAGGAGGACCCCATTGTGGATGAATTGGTCGAAAGCGAGATTGATTCTCACATCCACTATGGATATCCCTTTACCTGTCCCAACTACCGGGTAGAGAATGGAGAGTTTCAGATCAAGCGTAAGCGTAAGCGCAAGTGGGAGCCCGTTAAAGTGGTAGGGAAGCATAACCTGATGAATTTGGCTGCCGCTGCTGAAGTGTGCAGTATCCTGGGCATCGAGATATCGGAATTTATGGGTTACATTGCTGACTTCCGAGGTCCAGACCTCCGATTGCAGGTATTACAAGATGACGAAGAGCAATTGGTGATTCGTGATTATGCACACGCCCCTGAGAAGGTGCGCGCATCCGTGGCAGCGATTCGAGAGCAATATCCCAACAGGCGACTCATTGCTCTGGCAGAATTGCATACCTTCAGCAGCTTAAATGAGTCCTTCCTGCCTCGATATAAAGGCGCACTGGCACCGGCTGATGTAGCGGCAGTACTTGCCAGACCAGAAGAAGTGAGCCGCAAACGCCTACCAGAAATTTCTGCTGCCCAGATTCAACAAGGGTTTGGTCAGTCAGATCTTCAGGTATTTGCTACGTCCAATGAGCTTTCTGTTTTTTTGAAAGACCAGCAAAAGCCCGGCGATGTGGTATTGATGATGTCATCAGGGAATTTTGGAGGGATGTTGGGGTAGGGGAAAGGCCATCAAAGTTTTGAAAAATACCCTATTTTATGATTGTTGGATCATTAAAAAGCTAGCCATCCAACCTCC
>JBCDIQ010000582.1:0-2562 GCA_039024295.1 Bacteroidota bacterium
GGCACCACACTTGAAGCAGGTTGGCGTCAACTGAAATGGGCCGATAGACTGTCTTTGTTCTCTTTTTATAATGAATCTGACAAAGACTTACAGCACAATGTGGTGATGACTGTGCCATTTGGTGAGATTACTAGTTCCACTCTTAACTACGGTGGGTTGCTTAGATGGCAAAAGAAGAATGAATCAAGCCTAACCTCAGATGTCGCACTCGGCTATGCCAGAAATGAGGTCGGCTTTAATGATGTTTCGCTCTTTTTCTACGACTGGTTCGGAAATCGAAGACTGGACGATGAAGGTAACGTAAGAGTGAGAAACACTCCGGGAGAGCTCGGCAGTCCGAGAGAGCAGCAGGTGTGGGACAATAACTATTTTCTACGTTCTTCTCTATCCTATACAGTTAATTCGGCTCTTACTCTCCACTTTTCAAGTGCCCCCTCTTATGTAGATAGGAATGGTGAGAATAGACGTATCGTCAATCGAAGAGATCAACTAACCGCAAAACAAAACGCCTTTACCTGGGTGAATGGCCTTGAGGCAGAGTGGAAGAAAGGCAGGATAGAAAACAGGCTGTTCATCAAAAACTATTATCAGGACGTTGCTGCGGAGGAGTTTCTTGTTGGTGATCGGACCAGAGACCGTGGAAGGAATTCTCATAACATGGGTTTTGGAAATAACTTCAGAGTAAAATTAGACGATAAGACCTCTTTAAAGGCAACCTATGAGTGGACAGCCAGAATGCCACGAGTACAGGAAATCTTTGGCAATGGAGCCCAAATCCTGGCTAACCTGGAGCTTGAGCCAGAAAGGAGCCACAATGCAAATTTGGAACTTACCCACAGTATAAAAGGCCCAGTTGGTTCTTCCTCAGATTTTACCATAAATGGTTTCTTACGAGCTGCCAATCAGTTGATCGTACTGTTGACAGACGGTCAGCTGTTTCAATTCCAAAATGTCTTTGAAGCCTATTCAGTAGGTGCAGAGGTGACTTATCAGTGGAGTTCACCTGATGGACGATTCCGATTCAATGTAAATGGTACCTGGCAGGAATTTAGAAATAATTCCAGTGAGGGGGCCTTTGCCAATGTACAAGGAGATCGCATCCCTAATCTCCCCTTTGTCTATGCTAATAGCGCCTTCAACTACGTTTTTCCGGAGCTTTTTCAATCCAATGATCGATTATCTTTTTTCCTGAATAGCAGGTATGTACATGAATTTTTCAGAACCTGGGAAAGCATAGGGTTATCACAATTTGAAGAGACCGTACCTACTCAGTTTGTGCACAATCTGGGTGGTACCTATCAGATGAGTCTGGGGAATCTGGTAACAACCTTAACCCTGGAGGCTCAAAATATTACTAACGCAAAAGTTTTTGATTTTTTCGGAGTGCAACGTCCCAGAAGGAATTTCTCCTTGAAAATCACCACACAATTTTAAATCATAACTTAAGAACAATAATGAAAATTAAATTTTACGCTTGTTTATGCTCGTTAGCCGGATTGCTAGCACTTAGTTCCTGTAATAACGATGACGATACCACCCCCGTCAAAGATCCGCTTTTTGGAGTGGGGGGATTTTCATTTACACAAACCGGTCCCCTCGGGCTTTTGTCTACAGTAGCATCGTTGGATGAAGGCACCACTGATCTTACTCAGGCTTTGGAGGTACCAGGAGGTGGACTTTTTGCTTCGGACGGCAATGGAAATATTTTTGTTGCCAGAGGTGATGCACCCAATATGATCAAATTCACGGTAGATGAGGAGGATAACTTTGTGGAAGGAGAAACGGTCAGTTTTGCCAATGCAGGGTTGCCGGGATTGTTCGGATTTTCGGACCAGATCCAATTCATTTCAGATACGAAAGCCTACTTTATTGATGCTGCTGTAACGCAGCAGGTAATAATTTGGAACCCTTCTGACATGACCTTCACAAGTTCTTTCCCAATTACAGGGCTCCCTTCAGTATCCGAAGGAGGAAGCTTACGCTTTAATACGATTATACAGTCCGGCAATCAGGTACTAATCGTAGTGCGGTATAATGATGCTGAAGACCTCGCTGAAAATAGGCTGGCCGTCGTATTCATAAATACAGATTCAGACGGCTTCACGGTAGATGCCGTTGAGACATGTGGCGGTATTTCAGGGTTTACTATTGCACAAAATGGAGATATCTATTTGGCTAGCAGTAATGTAGCTGCGGTAGAAAGAGCATTCGGTTTAGATGGTTCCTTTGATCCTTGCTGGGTGAGAATATCCGCAGGCACCAATGAGATCGATGATTCATTTAGCTTTAATCCCAATAGTTTAACAGGAAGTGCATTAACAGCCGGTTTGGTTCAGGGACCCAATAATTCAGCATACATCCAGGCTTACGATGAAACAGTAAGCCCATTAGATTTAACCGGAGTTCCCAGGGATGTTCAACAAACTGCCGCATGGCGATTATGGAAGATCGAAGACATCACTAACCCAACATCCGCTACTTTGGTCGAATCTTTATCCCCAGCAGCTGGCGGTACATTCTCGCTCCTGAGATAAGCTCACCAAATAGGTCTGTCCATCTACC
>JBCDIQ010000583.1:0-2547 GCA_039024295.1 Bacteroidota bacterium
ACTTTTTTATAATTTCCCATTGGGAATCGCTCAGGAGATTTAATTTATTTTCCATACTTGAAAATTTGGTTGTTCTCAAGTATATCGAGTGATTCCCAATTTTTCAATTTTTACGCAGATTTGTCCCAAACATATTCTTAGTTTAACCTCTCAAGCATAGTGAAATGCACTTTTTTAAAATTACCAAGCTAAAAGACATTGATCCTGACGACCTAATGGAAATGATTATAAGAGTAGAAGCTTCTTTTGCTGTCAAATTCGAGGATGAAGAATTGGCCCGAATTTCCAAGTTTGGTGAACTTTGTGACCTCACCAAACATAAAATTACCCTGAAGGATACGGGAGGATGTACCAGCCAACAGGCATTTTACAAATTAAGGAATTCCCTTGTCGATGTTTTGGGAGTTGACAAGCATCTGATAACTCCTTCTACACCACTTTCCGATCTTTTGCCTGGAAACAACAGAAAGGCAAGCATCCAACAACTGGAACAAGAGTTGGGAATGAAGTTACCCATTTTACGTCCCCCTCATGTTGTAACGACACTTCTGTCACTGTTGCTTTTAGCCTCCTTTATTCAATTATTTTTCGTCTGGCAACTTGGGCTAGCAGGACTTGGGCTTTCCATATTTGGGTTTTGGGTTTCGAATCAGCTGGGGAATGAACTGGATGTAAAAACCTTGGGGCAACTTACTCAAAAGATAACTCGGGAGAATTACAGGAAGTCCAGAAGAAATCCAGGCACCTGCAATAAACAAGAAATTGAAAAAGTCCTGATAGATTGGTTCAGTCATGACCTGGGGGTGAACAAATCCCACCTTACCAGAGATGCCAGCTTTACCTAAGCCCAGAACCTTGTGAGGACTAAATGACGTATCAAACTCATCATTCAGGATAAATACTTTGCCTTCCCCAGGATTTTGAAGATATTTAACCTCTTTGGTATGACTTACTCTTCCGGGATACTTAGCTGAATTAAATTAACCATTTGAGTCTTGAGGTACGTTTTAAACCTCTCCTCCAATCACCCAATTATGAAATCATTCCTTACCCTCCTTTTCTGTTTATCCGTCCTTACCGGATTTGCCCAAGAAAACCTCACCTATCAGGTGCCACCAAAAGAAATCCTTGAACTCGTAGACGTTCCTGTGGCTCCGCAGGTATTGATGGATGAAAGCAAGGAAAATATGGTCCTCTTGTACCGAGACTCCTATAAATCCATTGAGGACCTTTCAAAAGAAGAGATGCGATTGGGAGGCTTGAGAATTGATCCCAAAACCAATATCGGCAGCAGGGTTACCTTTTACAACAACGTAAAGTTGCAGAAAACCAGCGGCAAGGATGCGAAGGTGATGGAGGTAACGGGACTACCTGCCAACCCGAAACTCACCAATTTTCGGTGGTCACCTGATGAGACGAAGATCGCCCTCACCAATACAACCTCAGCGGGAACTGAGGTGTGGGTGCTGGACATTGCCGCTGCTTCCGTCACAAAAGTGACCGAAGCGCAGGTAAACGCCAACATGAGGAATGCCATCAACTGGTTTGAAGATGGGGAGGCCCTATTGGTCAAAATGATTTCCAAGGACAGGCAGCCGCTCATCAATACCCAAACTGCTATTCCCAAAGGCCCACGTGTTTCTGTCAATGATGGAAAAAAATCCCAAAACCGGACCTACCAGGACCTGCTGAAAAACAAAGATGACGAGCACAATTTTGAACAACTCGCCCTTTCTGAATTATACAAAGTCAGCCTTGATGGCACCAAAGAAAAATGGCTGGCCAGCGACATGTATGGTTCGGTAAGTTTTTCTCCTGATGGGAATTATGTGCTGGTAACCACCATCGATAAGCCCTTTTCCTATTTGGTTCCCTATTACCGCTTTCCCTCTACCACCACCGTGTACAACAAGGATGGTCAGAAAGTAGAGACCGTCCTGGAAGTCCCCCTCATTGAGGACCTACCAAAAGGGTTCATGGCCGAGCGAAAGGGAAAACGCGACTTTCAATGGAGGAGAGACAAGCCATCAACTTTGTGTTACATCGTGGCATTAGATGAGGGAGATCCAGAAAACGAAGTTGAGTTTAGGGATGAAATGTTTGAACTGGAAGCCCCATTTAATGGAGCAGGCAGAAGCATGCTGAAAACCATTAACCGATTCAGCGGCATCAAATGGGGCACGGATGAACTGGCCGTTGCCAGTGACTATTGGTGGGACACCCGGAATACCAAGGCATACCTCTTTAACCCCTCAGACAATGCACAAGAGCCAGTGGTGCTTTCTGACCGAAATTACCAGGATCAATACAGCGATCCGGGCAGGTTCATCATGAAAAGAAATGAAATGGGCAGCAATGTACTGAACATTGTGAACAACCAGTTATTTGCAATTGGTTCAGGTTACACGCCTGAAGGTCAATTCCCTTTCGTGGATAAACTCAGCTTAAAGAACCTGAAAAAGAAGCGAATTTATCAATCTACCTATACCGATAAATTTGAAAGCATTTATAGCTACGATCCGGAGAATAACCAGTTGCTTGTGCGCA
>JBCDIQ010000584.1:0-2541 GCA_039024295.1 Bacteroidota bacterium
ACTAGCCCTGCCAGGAGTAATGCAATGCCGGTGAATATTAAAGTTCTTGAAATTTTCATAATTATAATATTGAGAATAGTTGTTGACGACTGTGCTCACTGAGTATTTTCACATACAGAGTCAATGATTTAGAATTCAAATCCTAGGTGAAAACCGTGTGTAAATTCATTCTCGTCACCAGCAAGGATACCTAAGATGGGGCCGATGTGAATTTGGTCAATCACAAAGAAATTGATTTCAGCTTCTGCATAGGCGGAGACACCAAATTCTCTATGTTCACCTGCCCACGAAAAATTCGGGCCTGCGTTAAAGGTGATGCTCTTTGCTATACTCCAGCTACCAATAATGGCAGTATCGTAGAGTAATTCGTCTTCGGCTAGTTTGGTGGTTAAGGATAAGCCCGTACCTAGCTTTCCGTTAAACCAGTAAGTTAGATGAAATTCGTTGCCCACATTTCCTTCATCTTCCTCTAATGAGTTGCTATTTATTATGGATGCGATTACCTCGAAGTACCCTCGGCTATGTTGCTCCAGAGGAGTCTCGTGATTGTCGTGCGCCTGCGCACACACATGGAGAATTGGCGCAATTATGAAGTGAAGAGCTATGGAAATTTTTAAAGTACTTTTCATGTTTTTCTATCTTTTAAATTTGCTACTTCGGGTTCATCTGTTTTGGTATTAAATAGGCCTAGTGGCAAGAGCGACCAAATTATCAGGGTAGTAAAATAGACGGCCTCTGGAAAAATATTGAACCAGTTTGCCATCAGAAGGCCTCCAACCATAACCACGTGGCCTCCAAAAGCCCAGAGGAAGCCGCCAAATATTTGTCGCTTATAATTTGGAGACTTTTTTAATAAGAATTTTACAAATCCAATATATAGCGGAATAAAAATAAGACTTGAAGTCAGAATGCCTGGATTATATTGAAACTGGACCAATCCAGCTAGAATATGAACTACTCCATTCACTGCAATTATATTAGCCATACAGATTAATGGAAATAAGTGCTTTGGACTTCTCCAAATGCCTAGTGCTCCTACCAGCCATACCAACGAAGTGTTTATGATAAAAATAGCTTCTTTGGTTAGAGGTTTCACAGCGGAGTCAGAAGCCCCTAAGCTGTTGAGAATAAATTCATTGTTGAATTGGTAAAAGGCATAATAATTGCCATACAAGTCGATCCAATGCTCTTCGTATTGATGTATGATGTAGGCAATGAGCATGCCAATAGCGATCAAGCGGTAATTTTTAAAGTCGTTTTTACCAAGAGAACCTTCGCTTAAGGAAAAGGCACCGATCAATAGAAAAGGGATGGCATACGTTCCGATTTTCATCCAGTTGTTAATCAGAAATTCGTATTGACCAAAAGGTAGCCAGAGCATGGCGAATAATAAGACGATACTAGTCAGGAGTGATTTTGATTGACTCATTCTGTTGCAATGATTGGTCGATATAACTGTCGATACTCCATGCGCCTCCACCAGAGAAAAACAGATAGAAAAGGACAAAGCAATAAAGTACGGCCAGTTCTCCGCCGTTAACAATGGGTAAAAATGATGTGCCAAAGAAGACCATGAAGTAGGCTACGGCCATCATTCCGCTTAGCACAAAGGCTGTCCAGCGAGTAAATAAGCCAATCATGAGTAATATGCCTCCCAAAAATTCCAGAATACCTGCAATCCAAAGTAAGGTGGAAAGCTCACCATGACTTCCTTCAGTAGGAGGATAGCCAAACAACTTTTGCGTGCCGTGCCAAAATAGTAGAAATCCTACTATAACTCTCAATAGGGCTAAAGCCTTGTCTTGCCAATTGCTCCAAAAGCCATTCATGTCAAGTAGATTTAATTTAGAAATGAAGCCCTGAAGCCTATAGCTCGAAGAAGAGATCAATGGCAAATATGTTCAAGTCCCTGTAAGGGTCTGAATTGGCAAAGAAGGAAGAGTAGGTAAGCTCTGTTCTCAAGAGCCCGGGAACGATCTGTTTATATAAAACAACGTCAATCTCCTGACCGAAAAAGGTGTCATTTTCCTGCGAAGAATAGGTATGGTACCCCAACCATCCACCGATTCCCCATACGATACTGGTGGATTCTGCCGTGAAATAGAAATTGTGTAATCCTTCAGCTGGGGGATCTATAAAAACATCAGAGATTCGATGTAAACGCTGGCCGGTCGATAGTGGGAATTGATAGGAAGCAACGCCATCGTCTGAACTGGCTAATTCGTACCCGATGCTAAAAATACCTGCTTTGGGAAATGAAACGCCTACTTCTGCATTGATCAAGAAGGCATCGTACTCTGTCGGGTTGTCTCCATATTCACTTTGATAAGCAAATGCGGCTTTGTATTTTAATGCTGTTCTATCTATGGGTAGGATGCTTCGGTCTATAGTGATGCCATATGTTTGATTAGACTTGGCAGGTGCGTCATCTTGGAAATCGAGTAAATGGCCGAATACCCCCATTCTTATCATTGGGTTTTTATAATAGCCCAGCATGAAAGCATGTGAATCGCTTCTCCAGTCCCCAATCTCGGCTAGCAG
>JBCDIQ010000585.1:0-2510 GCA_039024295.1 Bacteroidota bacterium
GATGGAGATAAAAAATGGTTGTATGCACTCTACGATACAAATTTTGAATTCATCGGGGCAGGACTACTTCCCAAGGATTTAGAATACGGGGCTTGCACCCCAACTCCAAACGGGATTGGATTCATCTCTACTGAAAAGTATGCTGAAACCGGGGAGTTGATCTTCAAGATGTTTCAATACAAGCCTGTAGATAGTTGGAAAAATGCTCCAGTGCCATGGGAAGACCAAGCGAAAGGCGTGAAGAAGGAAGGAGCAGGAGCCTACATCTTTTCGTTATTGATGAAGCAAAACCGACAACCCATTAGCGAGGGCCGGGTGTTGCTTATTCCGATAGATAATTCCTGCCCCGCATGCCTGAACTATACATATAATTGGTTGAGCAAACATGTAAATAGCGGAGACCTATCAGAACGAGATTACTTCATTTTCGCTCATGAATCAAAAGCTCAACTCTACGAGGCTGTTGGAGATTCTCTGAAACAGTTGATTGAACAAAATAATGATCAACTCTTGATCGATCCAGGAAACACCTACAAATCATTCATCAACAATTCCTTCAACCCGCGTTTTTTCAAATTCACTCAAGATACTACCCTTCAAGATATTGAATTGGACCCTGGTTCAATAGATATGCTCAGTGAATTATTCGATTAGGCTCTATTTGATGCCTCGCCTGAAGCTGGGTGAGTTACTTGCTTTTTGTAAGTTTTTGCTAAGCCAGGCGACAACTAACCATAAATTCCTTGGTTGCGACTAGTAAAAAAATCGACAGTAAACCGTAAACTGTTGAGCGAAGCGAAATCCCGCAAAGCGGGGCCAACTAAAAATCCTATTTCCCAAAACCTAACTCCCAATAGCTAACACCTAATCCCTCTTACCCCATGATCTCTGCATTTTTTGCTTCTCTAAATGACTACAGCCGTGCACTCAAGTTTATGTCTACCCATAAGCTGTGGGGATTTGCCATGTTACCCGGACTTGCAAGCCTGGTGCTGGCAGGGTTGAGCATGTACGCTGCCTATAAATACTCCGGAACCTTAGGGGATAGTTTAGCGGGATTTTATCCTGGAGATTGGCCGCTTTCCGGCGCAATTGATGAAATTTTGGCTGGACTGGCCTTCATTATCTCTATTATCGTGTTT
The DNA here is from genome assembly GCA_039024295.1 of Bacteroidota bacterium. GTDB lineage: Bacteria > Bacteroidota > Bacteroidia > J057 > J057 > JBCDIQ01. The sequence continues at coordinate 1,143 of JBCDIQ010000585.1, forward strand.
TTACTGCTGGCGAAATATGTGGTGGTGATCATCGCTTCACCATTTTTAGGACCTCTCTCAGAAAAAGTGGAGAGCCTGGCCACTGGGAAGCCTGCGCCGCCTTTTTCGTTGAAAGATATGGCTGAGGATCTTGCGCGTGCGATCCGAATTAGTTTGCGCAATGTCATTCGGGAACTGTTTCTGAACTTGGTGTTGTTGCTGCTCAATCTGGTCCCCTTTCTGGGCAGTGTTGCGTATACCATCGCAATATTTGCGGTTCAGTCCTATTATGCCGGTTTTGGCAACATGGACCCTACCTTGGAACGCCAACGGTACACTGTTCGCCAGAGGGTTCAATTTGTTCGGAAGCATAGAGGGCTTGCTATCGGTAATGGACTGCCATTTGTTTTGCTTATGTTAGTTCCGGTAATCGGTTGGTTCCTGGCACCTGTACTGGGAGTGGTAGCTGCGACCTTATCTACTGTGAAGGTGTTGGAAAAGGGAGCTTTCCACAGATAGGAAACAGACATATTAGGAGCAAGTGACCGGGGCACACATAACTCAGTCAAAACCATTGTCTGCCGCTTGCACCTTCCTCCTAAAATGCCTAATATCCTTCAATGGCAACGAATTTACTCGATACACAACATACCCAATATCGGCTTCAAATTGATGAGGTGGTCAAAGACCTCCATCAAATGACCATTGACATCGGCAATCACGAACTCGGGAAAACCCTCAGTGATCTGCGGAGTAAAATCCACGAGCCGTTCCTGTTTGTGATTGTAGGGGAAGTAAAAACGGGGAAAAGTAGTTTTGTCAATGCGCTGCTGGCTACCGGGAAAGAAGTGGCCAAGGTGGCCCCTGATCCATGCACGGATACCATCCAGCAAATCATTTACGGAGAGGAAGAGGAGACCTTTGTGGTAAATGAGCACTTCAAAAAAATTCAGCTTCCTGTCGAAATTCTGAAAGAGATTGCCATTGTTGATACGCCGGGCACCAATACCATCTCAGAGCACCATCAGGAAATTACCGAACGGTTCATCCCAGGAAGCGACCTGATCGTATTTGTATTCGAAGCCAAAAATCCTTACCGCCAGTCGGCTTGGGACTTCTTTGATTACATCCACAAGGACTGGCACAAGAAGGTCATTTTTGTGTTGCAGCAGGCGGATTTGATGTCGGCAGAAGATCTGGCGATAAATGTGAATGGCGTTAAAACCTATGCAGAGAAAAAGGGGATTAATGATCCTTTCATATTTCCGGTATCGGCCAAGTTGGAGATAGAAGGGAATTCAGCAGAAAGTGGATTTCCTGTCCTTCGCACCTACATAGCCGAGAACATCACGGGTGGAAAAGCACCTCGCCTCAAACTGGAAAACAACC
>JBCDIQ010000586.1:0-2470 GCA_039024295.1 Bacteroidota bacterium
ATGTTTGTTTGTGGATGTGTAGCATGTCAAATAATCCCGATCGACGGACCAAATCATTAGCCTCATGACCATTGAACCCTCTCAACGACTGTTGAGGTCCTTTTTTATCGTATTTGGACTGTTGTTGCCTTCCCTTGGACTTGCCCAGGGCAACATTTCCAAACTACAGAAAAAGGCCGACGAGTTCTATGTAAACTATAAGTTTGTTGAAGCAGAAGCAGCTTATAAGGAAATCATTGAACTTGACCCAAACAACTATCAGGCAGCTTACCGTCTAGGAGAGGCCAATAGTGTGTTACAAGATTACCAGGAAGCCCTCCGGTTCTACCGGAAGGCAAGTGAGATCAACCCCAGCCGAAACGATACAGTGTATCTTCGAATTGGCCTCACCTATAAAACACTGGGTAATTACAGAAGAGCAAAACAGTCTCTCAATGAATTCCTCAATCGGCACAAAACCCAGGATGAATATCGGACACGTGCGGAACTGGAGATAAAGGGATGTGACCTCGCATTGGCAGAAGAAGGAGAAAAGCCTCCTTTTAAGGTGGAGCCCGTTTCCTTCAACTCAACTGCACATGATTATTTCCCGTCCTTGCTTGACCAGCGTCAACAAGACATTTTTGTGGTGTTTACTTCTCACCGGCCAAAAAAGAAAAAGAAAAACAAGAAATACTCCGGCCTTGGCCAGCCTGCCTATTCTGACCTGTTTCGGGTAACCCAGCAAGATGACAGTACCTTTGGAGATGAAATCCTGAACTTAGGTAAGCCCATTAACACCAAAACCAATGATGGTAGCTCAAACTTCACAAGCGATGGGTTGACCATGTATTACACCATCACCAATGTGGTAAAGGCAGGTTACAACAGCAAAATCTACGAATCCCGATACGACCCCCTTCGAAAGAAGTGGAGCAAGCCCAAGCCCGTCGAAGGCGTCAATGGATCTCGTGAAGTAGTGATCAACTCTCGTGGTAAAACCAAAACGATTCCCTCTTATGACCGTCAGCCCTATATCACAGCTGATGGTCGCACCATGTTCTTCGTTTCAGATCGTGACGGAGGACAAGGCGGTGACGACATCTGGTTTTCCCGCAGGGTAGGAACAGGTTGGTCTCAGCCTATCAACGCTGGCACCACGGTAAACACTGCATTCGATGAGCTTTCCCCCTATATCAACCGTGAAGGAACAAGGTTATATTTTGCTTCTGATGGCCACGGCGGTTACGGAGGGCTGGATATTTTCATGTCTGAGGGAACCATTGGGGATTGGCAAGATCCTGTAAACATGGGAGTTCCGATCAACTCTAGCTATGACGATTTTGGAAGCGTTTGGACAGACCAGGACTCTGCTGCCTTGTTTACCTCTAACCGTCCTGGTGGTCAAGGCGGGTACGACATCTACTGGAGTCGTGCCATTGTGTACCCTGAAGTTCAGCTAGATATTGCTGTTCAGGGAATTATTAGGGATAAAATCACGAAACTTCCCATCGAGTTTGCTACTGCTATTCTGTACGAAAAGCAGGGTTCTGAAGGAACTACTGATACTGTTTTAGTGCCTTTAGATACTTTTGAGACCGATCAAAGTGCTCGCTATAACTTTCCATTGGAAAAGGAAAAGAACTACACCATATTGGGTAATGCTCCCGATTACTTTGCTAGGGAAGTTATAGTTTCGACAGTTGGACTGGAGGAAGATACCAAGTTCGAGCGAAACATTGATATTGAGCTTGAGCCCATTACTATTTCTGTCCCAATCGTGCTTCAGAATATCTATTATGATTTTGATGAACACTTTCTGCGTCCTGATGCCATCATGGACCTCAATGACCTCATTACCATCATGCAACAAAACCCTAACATCACCATTGAACTAGGGTCTCATACTGATACTAATGGAGGGCTTACTTATAATGACAACCTTTCTAACCGTCGGGCATTAGCCGCCATTCGGTACCTGGTAGAAAGTGGGGTTGATCCTGAACGCTTGGCCTTCAAAGGGTATGGAGAGCGGGTACCGCTTGTATTCCCTGAACGCACCGATGAGGATGAACAGACCAACCGCAGGACTGAGTTCCGGGTGATGTCCATTGAATTTGGTGAATAGCACGATAAGCTCTTAATAAAATCTGCCCTGGCATGTGTGCATGTCAGGGCTTTTTTGCAAATTGGAAGATATGAATCGCAGTTTCTGTTACGGTTTATTGGGAATGTTTCTTCTTTTTATAGGTAGTTGTGCTGATAACGAAGCGGATCAACTACTGGAAGATACGCCTTCCATACAGGTAGTGGACATTCAACCCAGAGAAGTGCAGGAATTCCAGGGAAATGTAACCTTAACGCTTTCCTACAAAGATGGAAATGGAGACCTTGGCGCAGAAGACCCTGATGAGAAACTACTTTGGATCAAGGACAATCGGCTGGACCAGCCGGATTATTATTTTGTAAAGCCCCTTGCCCCCATTGGCAG
>JBCDIQ010000587.1:0-2459 GCA_039024295.1 Bacteroidota bacterium
ACCATGATTAATGAACTGGATGAAAATGAGCTTCACGCTTTCGTTCGTGGATTGATTCAGGCTGAATAAAAAAGACTCCTTACAAATGCCCTTGTTTCGGCCTACTGCTCACAGCCTGTTACCTTATGGAATTGAAAAGAATCAAAAAAAGTAACATAAAATGTATCTTTTTTGAAGTTTATGGGTCTACTCGTTGAACCATTAAACTCAATCTTATGAATAATTGTAAATGCACCGATTGTGAATGCAAAAACTGTAATTGCCAGGATTGCACGAAAGGAGATTGCACGTGCCAAAAATGCGAATGCAACAAATGCACTTGCTGCGAGTAAAGACAAAGGTTGGCTTAACCGCCAGCCATTAATTTTTGACCATGGAGACGCAAGATATCTGGAACAGCTTCAACGATGAGCTTTACTTTTTTATCCTGAAAAAAGTGAAAGACAAACATGTGGCAAATGATATTTTTCAAAATACCTTTTTGAAAATCCATAAGAACCTTCCGACCCTCAAACAAGCGGAAAAGGCCAGGGCGTGGACTTTTCAAATTGCCCGCAACGAAATAGCCGATTACTACAACACAGCATCTACTCATGTAGAACAACTAAGCACAAGTCCAGCACCTCCTTTGGACGAATATCAATTTGTGTGTTGTTTTGACAAATTGATCAATGAACTGCCCGATATGTACCGAGAGGTCATTGAATTGGTCTACCTCAAGGGGTACAAACAAAAGGAGGTTGCAGGTGAACTGGGCATCAGCCTGGAAAACACCAAGGCAAGGATCAGAAGAGCAAAAGAAATCCTCAAGCAAAAATTCAAAGAATGCTGTAAATATGAAGTGAATAATCAGGGCAAACTGATTGGAGAGGCAGACTGCTCTAGATGCTGATAATCAGTAGTCAAGCTTTAATCTGGCAAGAACACTTACGTTAATTATTCGAAATTAATGTTCGCATAATTCCACTGCGTTCTCCACGCTTGAAGCAACAGATTATGGGAGTATAGCAGGAATATCGATACGGTAGTACTTCCCTACCCTCTCCCTCGCAACTTAGCACAAACCGTGGGTAACCAAATCATAATTATAACACTCGATTTTCAGCAACATATCAGGAAAACTCCATAACTGAATGGGGGGGTTATTAGTCTTATAATAAACTGTCTGGATGTCATCCCCTGAAAAGGGAGAATGTAATTTTTGGGTTCTGAGAATACTCTCTTCTAAACGCAACCCTAAGAATTGGAGCTATTTACGGTAAAAAGCAAATTCCAGATTCCCAAAAGGTGATTCTCTTCTTAGCAGGTATTTCAAATGGGTTTCCTCGATGCGGGCAACCCCACTTATCACCTCTTATCCTAAGCCTTATGCGTTATGTATGTATCTTCCTCCTAAGCTGTATCACCTCTTCCCTCTTTGGGCAGTTTACCTATGACAACCTGATGGTTGATTATGGATCAGCCATCACTTACCAAAACCTTCAGTTGGTCCCCATACGGGCAAAAGATAATTTTTTCCAGCAGCAGAATTCGGCAACTCAATCGGCACGTTCAGAAGTTCGCTATACGCCCCTTCGAGAAGCCATGGAAAGGGACTTACTCTTTATCAGAGACCGAGGAAAGGTCAATCGACTGTTCATCGACAATTTATCCAATGAGCAGGTGGTTCTGTTGTCAGGGGAAATCCTCAGAGGAGGCAAACAAGACCGGGTCATTGGCCAGGACATGGTGCTGCCTCCCAATACCACCGGCAACCGGGTCCCTGTATTTTGTGTAGAGGAAAAGCGTTGGTCAAGTCCCAAACAATGGTCGTACTACCACGAAGGCAGCATGCACCTGCGCCGGGTCGTAGATCAGTCCCAAAACCAGAGTCAAATCTGGAGAGAAGTGGCCTATGAACTCAAACAGGACAACGTTTCCAGTAAAACGCGTGCATACACCTCTCACAGCAAAAACCCCCAATATGCAGCCCTGGAACAGGAATACCTACAAGCCTTTGCCTTGGACTCCTTTCCCGAAACGGGTAACATCGTGGGCATTGTGGGCATGTCAGGCAGCGTAGTGATAGGCTGTGATATTTTTATTTCTCCCGAGCTGTTTCAGGGAGAATATGCAGGGCTGGTGTTCAGCTACATCGACGAGGCGATTACGTTCGGCTTACCGGTAGACATTACCTACGGAGCCATCAAGCAATATTGTGACAAGCTCCTCAGCAATGAACGCATGCAACGGTCCTTCATCCAGCAATATGGGAAAAGCTTCACCTATGATGGCAGAATTGTACACATCACCACCTTCAATGACCGTGTTACCATAGGCGAATACGAAGCACTTCGCAGGTACTAGGTCTCTTTGAAGGAGCTATTTTACATGAAAGGGCGTCCACTGGGCATTCCCCGTTTAAGAACAACTGGTAAGCCGTGGTCGGTCCCCAACTCCTCGCTCAACTGGGGGTAGAT
>JBCDIQ010000588.1:0-2452 GCA_039024295.1 Bacteroidota bacterium
ATCCTGCATAAATCAACACAAACTGGAAAAGAAAACGAATGATTGGAGCAGGAGGAGGGCCGATCGCAGGCGTCTCCCGAAGCATGTCCCAGGTATGAATGGGTAAAAACCCAATCATCAGCACCATGAAGCCCAACCCTCCCAAATGTCTGTAGGTTGGAAGCAAGAGCAAAATACCGATTCCAGCTTCTAGCACCATGGTGGCAATATTTGCCAGGCCCTCAGGAATGAAATCCGGGATCATGGGCGCGTAAAACTCAGGCGCAAATGCGTGGCCAATCGCACTCAGGATCAGGATGACTGCCAGGACAAGGGGAAGGATACGTTTCATAGAGTCTCAATTACGAAAATCTGGCCCTAACATCAGCAAACTTCCTCCAAATTTGATCATCCTTTTGTCAGGTGCTCAATCAATCTATCAGGGCATGCTTCCGTAAGAAATTTGCCAGTTCAATTCGTACCTGGGGAGAAATTCGGTAAAAATGCCAGTAGGATTGGTCGTTTCCCAGATTCACCCATTTTGGCTCGGTTTCCATGCCATGCTCTGCATTAAAGGCAACCACGGTCTGAAGGTTTTCCGGCCTGTCAGCAAAATAGGTTTCCAGCAGCGCGATGTTCTCTTTGTAGGGAACGATGAAATCCCTGTCGCCGTAAATGGCCAAAAATGGTTGGGTATAATGGGCTAAGGTTGCCTGTGGATCATAATTATGTCGCCTTACCCATAGATTCTTGATGTCAGCAGCATCCTTAGGAATATCGGTATCATCCAATAAGCCCCTCCAGCTTTCTTTTTCTGCGCCTGCCAGCAGGTCCATCATCTTCTTGAAGTCCTTGGCAGTAGGTTCGGCCTCAAACGTCAGGTGCGTATAGGCTGTCAGGTGTTCTTTCGCCTCAGACTCGAGCTTATAAAATTCAGCCCCATACTCCAAGGATTGAAATTGCTGGTCCTTCACTGAGGTAGAAGGCCCCACAATGCTGATCATGAAATCAAAATTAGTGCTTTCCTCTGCTTTGGCCATGGTCCAGCCGCCTGCACTGATGCCCAACACTCCGATATTCTGGTAATTATTGGGGTGTGACGCCACGTACTTTCTTACCTGAACCAGGTCATTTGCCAAGTCCTGGATGGTAGCTGTCGAACAATCTCCGGTAGAGGTTCCGGTTCCTCTTTTTTGATAGGCTAAAACGGACACCCCATATTTTCTGAGGAATTTTGCATACAGGCTGTATTGCGTATCATCCGGATAGCAACCCCTTCCCCCCACGAGAATTACAGCCGTTTTTTTTTCTCCAAGGTTGGGGGTGTGCAAATGACCCGCTAAGGTGACTTCTCCAGAGGTTATCGACACAGGTTCGACGGTGTAAGTTGGTTTCGGCTTAAACGGGACTTTTTTCAGGTGTATATAAATGGAGGGATTAAACCCGGTTAGTTGACCGATTAACTCAAGGTTATTCTTGTCCAATGTTAATATAGCCATTCCATAACCTGTCCCAACCCGTATGGTCCCTGTTGAATCAATCTTCACTGGGACCTCAAATTCTCCAAAAGAGGGATGCCATTCCTCCATGGTTTGAAAGCTGTATATTTTCCCATTTCGCTGGGTGAAGTCAATTTCTATCTTTTGGTACGCATTATTTTTTATGAACGCCCCTTCCCAGCTCCCCATAAGATAGTCGGATGTCACCTCTTGTTGTGCCTGAAGTGAGAGGTAGGTCAGGAAGGAAAATAAGCATAGGGTAAATCGATGTTTCATTTGAGGTTCTTTACATGTTTGTACCCTAGGTACGAAATTCCACCGAGGATTCGATTTCAAGCATGACCTTTTCATGGTTGAAATTCCGACTCTACTAAAATTCTTGCTTAAGAAAACACCCACATTGAATAGGCGTAAGGTCATTTCTAAAAGTTATTGAGGTACATGATAAATGTTTCATGTATGGGAATGTTTGGTCAGTTAAGGGAAAAATAGATTGTACTAAGTTGCTAGCCGAATTGGTTTAAGGGTTGGTTTTCAGTCTGTTACTTTCTGGGTAGCAGATCACGCGAATTATTTATGTCAAATGCAACAATCCCAAGACAATGAAAAAATTACCCTTCCTTCTCTTACTAGGAATTATGGTTTCCTTCACCTGTTCTTATGGTCAGCTCGGCGTAAAAGCAGGTGCCAGCACCAGTGCTGCTGGTAGTTATGGCAATTCTGAAGAAGGTGAGAGCATAGAGTTAAAATTGGGGTACCAGGTAGGGGTATTCTACATCCATGAACTAACAGACAAGATAGGCCTGATGGCGGAATTGAACTTTGAATCTAAAGGAACCGTTTCGAAAAAGGATTACAACATCAGCCTACCCGTACAAGACCCCAATTCAGGAATGGTGCTTGGAATTGGTAACTATGCTGTTAACCAGGAAATACGCTCTTCCCTCAACTACCTCAACCTGCCAATCTTGGTA
>JBCDIQ010000589.1:0-2430 GCA_039024295.1 Bacteroidota bacterium
GGCCAAGCATGGTTCTCAGAAAATTCTTGCCCCAAGGCGCGTACACCCAGGAAGTTCGTACCACGGTTCCACCTGCCTCCAAGGTAGCCAGATCTCCTTCATATTTGGTTCGAGCATAAACACTTTGGGGATTCACCTCGGCCTCTTCTGTGAGCGGGGTAATCGAGGTGTCGTGGTACACGTAATCGGTAGAAAGATGGATAAAAGGGATCGATTGGTCTTTGCAAAGACTGGCTAACAGCCCTGGACCCAGGCTATTGATGAGCTGCGCCTGCTTAGGTTCAGACTCCGCCTGATCTACGGCAGTATACGCCGCGCAGTTGATGCATCCGTCTAACTCGTGCTCCTGAAAAAATGCTACAGCCTGATCCGGATTTCCAATGTCTAGTTTTTTTCGGTCAGCAGGAATAGCTTTTATTTCCTGATTTCTACGCAGGATTTCCAGCAGGCTCTGTCCAACTTGACCATTAGCACCCGTAATCAGGACTCGGTTTTCCATTTTTTGCATTATTTATCCGCAAAAATTGATCTTTTTTTGGAAAAAGTGGATTTTTTTGTACAATTATCTAACAATTGCACGCCAATCCTGACGCCAGCCAAATTTACATATTCCCTGTTGCACCCAATCACGAATCACTTACATGAGTGTTCTTGCTGTTGATCATTTCGCCACCTTATTCGACGAGCAATTTACCCATACCAATACAACCCGCCTACAGCGTGCCCGTGTCTGGGAATACGTTCAGGGAATATTACCATCTGACCCCGATCACAGTTGCCGTATTCTGGAACTGAACTGTAACACGGGTGAAGATGCCTTGTATTTTACCAGGTTGGGACATGAGGTAATTGCTACCGATATATCGGGCAGCATGCTTCGGGTTGCTCAGAAAAAAGCAGAGGCCTCCAAATTTCCCGAAAAGCCTGAGTTTCGCTTAAGCAAACTCAATAAGCTAGGGAAAGATGCTTCCTCTCAGCGGTTTGATTTGGTGTTTTCCAACTTTGGCGGCCTTAATTATTTTTCTCCTGAGGAAATTCAATTGCTCTGTACCCGAATGTCGGAGATGTTGAAACCCGATGGTAGAATGGTGTTTGTGTTGAAAAACAAAAAAGGCATTTGGGACCATTTATCTTCAGGAGGGGTTGGCAGTAAAGATAAGCACCCCTTAGCCCAAGCAGCCGAGCACTCAGGCAAACAGTTGTGGTATTATAAGCCTGACGAAATCATTCGCCTATTTGCCCTTTGCTTCGATAAAGTCCACCAGCAGGCTATAGGATTGACCTTGCCTCCAGTTCACCAAGAGGAAAAGATGGGCGGGAAGCGCAGGCTACTCAACCGTTTGAAACGATGGGAAAATAAGCTCGGTCAACTCCCTTCCCTGGCATCAATCGGTGATCATTACCTGATTGACCTGAAAAGAAGGTAGCCTCGGGATCAGTTTCATTTTTTTATGCCGGGACCTCATAGGTTGCCCATTTTTTAACCGCCTGGATGATTGCCTCGATTTTTACGGGTTTCCCAATTAAATCTTGCATCCCAGCCTCCAGGCATTTCTCACGATCGGTTACCAGCGCGTTTGCTGTTAATGCTACAATGGTAGGAGGCAACTTCTCCATTTTCAATATTTCACGGGTTGCCTCATATCCATTCAGCTTAGGCATTTGTATGTCCATAAAAACCAAATCGTATGTCTTTTCCTGCACCAATTGTACAGCCTCTAGTCCGTCTTGTGCCAGGTCTATCTCATATCCCAGTTTTGAAAATACCTTGAGCATATATTTTTGGTTGATGGGGTTATCCTCCACAATGAGGATCTGTAAGGGATATTCTTTAGAAATAAGTTTCAAAGGTTCCGCATCAGCAACTGCTGGCTTTTTTATTGGAGCTGGCTTTTCCCCAAGAATTTGACAAATACGATCTAACAGATTTAAGTGACGAATAGGCTTAAACATACATGCAGAGAAAGTACTTCTCTGCTCATCGGAAATTAAAACACTGGAAGTAAGCAAAATGGCCGGCGTATGCTCCAAAGCCTCAACCTTGCGAATCTCCCTCAACAACTCTTGTCCGTTCATTGTGGGCATATTAAAGTCTGTTAGGATTAAGTCTGGATCATTGAAACCTGGAATAGCGATATACTTAACCACCTTTTCAGGCGAATCAAATGAAACATAATCTGCTTTCCACCTTTGGCATAGCTTTTCAAGTAGGGCCAAATTCAACTGATTGTCATCAATTAACCAACATGTATACCTTTCCAGGTTTTGAATCCTATTGACAAACGCTTCCTGTTGGGTTGGTGATTTATGCACCCAGATATCAAAGAAAAAATCACTCCCCTCTCCTATTTTGCTGTTGACGGCAATCTCTCCTCCCATAAGGTTCACAAGTTTCTTAGAAATACTGAGCCCTAAGCCTGTACCCCCATA
>JBCDIQ010000590.1:0-2368 GCA_039024295.1 Bacteroidota bacterium
AGCCATCAATTCAGAAATATTCAAATCAATGCATGCAAATAATTGGCCGTATCCTTAAGGTTATTCCTCCTAAGCCCATCTAAAACTTGATATGCATTGATTTGAATATTTCTGAATTGATGGCTTTAATTTTTCGCTAAAGCATGCATTATGAAGAAATTGAAAACTTTTATTACTCTCCTCCTGACTCTTCTTCTATTCGCCTGCTCAGAAACTAACAAGGCACCGATACCTGAGGATACCCAATCAATCCCAATTCCCACCAATCGTATCATCCTAAGTTCTGACATTAATTGGGAACAGCTCAACCCAGCTCGAGGAGATAAAAGCCCCCAGGCTGGGACTGTTTGGGGAGACCGAAAAGATACGGTGCCAACAGGGTTCCTGGCCAAATTTGTAGACGGCTTTTCTTCGCCACCCCATATTCACAATGTGACGTATCGAGCGGTGGTCATAAAGGGATTGGTCCACAATGATGATCCAGAGGCTGCAAATATGTGGATGCCACCGGGTTCATTCTGGACGCAACCTGCCGGAGAGCCACATATCACCTCCGCCAAAGGAGTAGAAAACATCGCGTATGTAGAAATAGATCGAGGCCCTTACCTCGTGATGTCTGTAGATGAAGCTTTCGACAATGGGGAACGCCTGGTAAATGTTGACCGAACAAATATATTATGGCTTGGCCCTGAAAAAACGACCTGGGTAGCAGCTGGCTGCAAGGCGGAAATAAGCTTTCTTTGGGAAAGCAAACGTGGCGATGGGTTAAGCGGATTGTTTGTCCGGCTTCCAGTAGGTTTTGAGGGTAGGCTCAAAAGCAAAGGAGACATTTTTCATGCAATCATTGTGCAAGGCAATATCACCTATCAAATGCCTCAAGAAAGTGAAAGGGTAATCCTAGATCCAGCCAGCTATTTTGGCTCCGAAGGAGAAGCCATCCATGCTATTGCTAATAATGGAGAGGAAGAAAGTGTTATCTATATTCGGACGGATGGGAAAATGGAAATAAGCCATGAATGAGCTTCAAGATCAACTTATAGCTGAGTTGGATGAATTAATCAAACTTTTAACCTCATGTGAAGAGCGTACATGGGTATCATTTTTTAAAAGAGTCCGGCACCTAATCGATCATGGTGATACCCGTGGAATAGAAGCTATAAGGAGAATGAAAGGTGGAATGGGAAGTTTTAATGACTTGGTTATCTGTCAGATAAATGGCCATAAAATTCGAAAGGACCAAGAGGATACGGTGAATATTGAATTAAGTAGGCTAGGTAGTTTGGTATATAATACTGCTAACAATCTGCACATAGTCCTCAGCAAATAAAGGCCATCCCTAATTTTTCACCGTTTCCACTAAAATTATAGGGAAACCTAGATATGAAAAACCGTCCGGTTCTCATACAGTTATTCCATACATGACACACTTCATTGAAGCCGAACAGTTAAAAACCTACTTTTCCCATATTACTCCCATTTCTGAGGAAGTATGGGAGGAGTTTGCCAGCAAACTAAGGGTTGTCCATAAGACTAGTGGCGAGATTATCCTGCATGAAGGAGAAGTGTGCAACTTTGTGAGTTTCATCAATAAAGGGCTGATCCGGGTATATGAAATTGTAGAGGGAATTGAGGTCAATCGATCATTTTTCATGGAGGGTTTCTTCGCAACTGAATACCAAAGCTTTGTCAACAGATGCCCCTCTGTCGAATACCTGGAAGTGGTTCAAGATGCGGAGTTGGTCATGATTGATTACGATCACCTACAGGACATGTACCAGAAACATAAATCCTTTGAGCGGTTGGGGCGGCTCATTTCGGAGTCCTTATATGTCCGACTGAGAAAAAAGCTGGAACGCTTTCAAGTCAAAACCCCAGAGGAACGCTACCTGCTGATGACCCGTGAAAATCCCGATTATTTGGATAAAATCCCTCACTACCACATTGCCTCCTACCTGGGCATTAAGCCCCAATCTTTGAGCCGGATTCGCAGTCGGTTAAGATAATTTTTGCTCCATTAACTTGAGTGAATGCGTTAAAGGGATTAATGTATTCACTTTGTACTGTCATTCAATGAAGGCATCTCAGCATTGAAGATGTTGTTGCCTTCAGCGATTATTAACCAAGTTAAGACAGTATGAAAAAGTTAAGTTTATTGGGGCTTGCCTTGGCGCTCTATTTTACGTGTTCAGGCCAATCCAACTTTGGGCAGGAAACAAACAGGAACGTCAATTTTACCCTGTCAATCACAAACCTCACCTCGCCAACAAGTCCGATTATGTAGGCATTTACCGGCCCGTAGTTGCATTTCCAAAAATCGGAAAAACTTCTCGCCAAAAAGTAATAACCCCCAACCGGCACGAAGTAGAGC
>JBCDIQ010000591.1:0-2361 GCA_039024295.1 Bacteroidota bacterium
AATTTCTTAAGGAACTCAAAGTCAATCTAAAAAAGGAAAAGATTGCAACTTCCAAAGAAGATATCAAAGAATACAGGATAGGATTTTGGAAACGTTCTTTTGATATTTTGGTAGCGGGCACAGTTTTACTTCTTGCGTCTCCATTTCTTCTTTTGGTGATTTTGGCAATCCGGTTGGAGTCAAAAGGTAAGGTATACTATATATCTAAAAGAGTGGGTACAGGGTACAAGATTTTTGATTTTTACAAGCTTCGTTCCATGTATCCAGATGCAGATAAACGCCTTAAGGAATTCCAACATCTGAATCAATATGTACATGATGATGAGGATGACAACGAGCAAGTCTTGTCTGACCCAATTTCAGAAAACAACATCTCAGGCACCATGCTGATTGGTGACGACACCGAAGTAGCTGAGGTACAACATAACCTCAAAAAACGGGAAAGCGCAAAAAGCGCTTTTGTAAAATTTGACAACGACCCCCGAATCACCAAAGTGGGGCATATCATCAGAAAACTAAGTAGAGATGAGCTACCCCAGTTGTTTAATGTACTAAAAGGAGATATGTCCATAGTGGGAAATAGACCTTTACCCCTTTACGAAGCCGAGGTGTTGACCACAGATGAATGGACCGATAGGTTCAACGGCCCAGCAGGAATTACGGGACTTTGGCAGGTTGAGGCTAGAGGTCGAAGCTCAAAAATGTCTCCCGAAGAAAGAAAACAACTGGACATAAAATATGTAGAATACGCGAACAGCAAACGTGCCTTTTTAATAGACATGTGGATAGTGTTACGAACCTTTAAAGCTGTTTTTCAAAAAGAGAATGTGTAATGCAAAAGATTTGGGGCGTTTTACTGTGTTTTTTTTTGTTTCAAACCGCAGAAGCACAGGCGATTAATGAATTTATTGAGAAAGGTCTAAAGGAAAATGATATTAGTAGAAAGTTGCCGCCCTTGGATACGCTTATCGCTATGGCAAGGGATTACTCGCCCTTTATTAAGGTAACGGAGTCAGAACAACAATATCGTGATGGTGTGGTTTCCTCGGAACAACGTGCTTGGTTGGATTATATAAATCTTGAAGCGGGCTACAACTACGGAATTTTTGATAACCTGAGCAATCAACAAATTGCAGGTGACCCCCAAAGTCAAACCTTATTTTCAACCGAACAAAGCCGATATAATGTTGGGGTTTCCCTTAGACTTCCGTTGTCGGCCATAATAAATAGAAGAGCAAGAATTTTAAGTGCTAAAGGGGAAGCGGAAAAAGCTCGTTTCGAAACCCAAGTAGCTGAGGTAGAACTAGAGCAGAAGGTAGCAGAACTCTATAATGATGTGATAAAACATCACCGTATGTTTTTTATTTCAGGCTCCATTGTGGACAATTTTAGAGTCCAATCGATTCGAGCAGAGAAAGACTTTTCCAATGGTGTAATCAATGTCACGGAGTATACCAGACTGCAACAAATGATGAATCAAGCTACCATGAATTTTGAGCTTCAACGGTCAGAGTTTGTTGGTTCTGTAATGGCCTTGGAAAACATAATTGGAGCAGAATTGAATATTTAGGAATGAAGTTTAACCTGTTATTTTTTGTTCGTTTACTGCTTCGGCATATAGGACTGCTGATTACGGTACCTATTGTTTTGGCATCTATGGTTTTCTATTTAACCCGGGATGAGCCCAAAGTATTCAATTCCAAAGCGCGGATATATACAGGTATTGCTACGGGTTCCAACATAGAACTGGAAAACACCAAAATAGATTTCAGGGCGACGAATACGGCTTATGACAACCTCCTAAACTTGATTAAGGCACGAACTACAATTGAAATTGTGGGGTTAAAGCTATTCGCTCAACACATGGTATTGGACAGCGCCGATGTGAAGATTATTTCCAACAAAAAATACCGGGAATTGATCAGTGTTGTTCCTGAAGAGGTGAAGCAATTGGTGGTCAAAGGTGATGTAGCAAAGACCTATGAGAATTTCTTAGGGCTAAAGGAGTCTGACCATACTAATTTCATCTACAAACTCATCAATCTAGACCATCCTGATTATAGCATTGAAAAAATCCTAGGGCGAATTGGTTTGAGAAGAATTTCGAATAGTGATTTTGTGGACATCGATTTTGAGTCTGAAGACCCAGCTATTTGTCAAAACACCCTTTTGATTCTTTGTGAAACCTTCGTAAAGCTCAATGCAGATATAAAGGCCAATCAGTCCGATGCAGTTGTGCGCTATTTTGAAGGCCAACTCAATAACTCGACAAAAGGCCTACGCGGTGCTGAAGACGAACTACTCGATTTTAATCGCACCCATAACATTATCAATTACTACGAACAGACCAAGCACATTGCT
>JBCDIQ010000592.1:0-2336 GCA_039024295.1 Bacteroidota bacterium
AGCTTCCGTTGAATTCAAGCGATGATAGAAGATAGATTTCTCAGGCTTGCCAGGAACGATATCATACTTCAGTCCACCTGAACCTTGTCCCGCTGCTACCGGCGCTTTCATTACACCAATTTCACTTTCATTTTCATTGGAAGCCAGTAAATAAAGCCCTGAATTTTTGGCTGGACCTTCCCTTCTGTGACAATGTGCACAGTTTATCTCCAAGTAGGCCCTTGCTCTCTTATTTAGTGATCCGGTTTTGGGATTGTCCCATACCGGCAGTTTGGGGATATTATCGAACGCCGGGAGATCGAGCAATTGATCTTCATAGAGCTTTACCAACTGGTTCATTTCTTTTCCATTGAAAATATTAGTTCTATTTAGTTGTCGGGCCGTTGGTCCGATAGGTTCTATCTTTCCATTCAGCTCGTGACATCCTTTGCACTGCCCCAGGTTTGGAACCTGATAGTCGATCAGATTTTTGCCTAGAAGAGAAACTTTTTGTGTTCCCCCGGTTATTTCCAACGATGCATCTGTCTGCTCTTCGTTCCAGATATATGGCAATGCTGTCCACCCTTCCTCTTTACGGATAAGTAAACGTGTTTCCATGATTCGACCCAATTCATTTTCCAGTTGTGCATTCTCGTAGTAAAAATTCTTAATAAGTACCGTTCCCGGAGGAAACTTCAAGACATCTGTTTCATGGTAGCCTACTTTACTACCTTCGGGCAGGTAAATAAACCGCTTTTTTAATGCATAATCTGAAAAAAGTGGCGTATTGAGGTCATAAGGGTACACATTGGAGGCAGGAATCAAATCTGCAATATCACCTTGGAAAAAATTGTATTCGGACAGCTTGGCAAATCCCAGGTGCGCATAGGAATCAGCTGCATCAAAGACCTCCTCCTCGAACACAATCTTCTCCTTTGGTTTTTCTTTGTAACAGCCGACAACTACAGCACTTAAGAAAAAAATCAATCCAAACTTTTTCATCTATAAAGTGCAATTTAAAGACTCAGGATTAGACGCTAAGTTTTCAAAATCATTAGCTGCATCCAGTGTGGCAGATTTGACACTAGTTTCCTGAACGCAAATTTTATACTCGGGATTGACCTCTCCGGTAGGTAAAAGGTAGTCCTCAGAAAGAATACCGTCCCAAACAACCTCTGGCCTGGTAAGCCCAAACTTCAATAAAAATAACTTACCAAAGTCATTACCCAGGTTGGGAAACAAGCTCGACGAATACGTATTGTTATGTACGTATACTGATCGAGGATAAGGATTATAACTTTTATCTTTTTTCCACTTCCTGTCGAATCGTTGTGTACTCGTCAATGCCTTTTCTTCCCCTTCTTCTTTTTTGTCTTTTTTGTCCTTTCCCTTCATCGCATCAATAAGCTCATAACTTACGATGGCAACATTCGCGGTGTTATTATCGTCAATCCTATTCTTAAATATTTCTACGTCTTTTGTTGCAAGTACCATGATACCCGTTCCCGGTGGCACCGTCCCCACGATATTGCCGGGAGGGGCAAAGTTCTCAAGGTTGTTATCATAAACCTCGTTTTCATAAACCTTTATGTTCTTACCATACCGGGTAAGTCCGGGTAAGTCAAATACTAATATTCCACCGGTATTGTTGTAGGCGTGATTATTATAGATTTCTACGTTCTCTGAGTTTTCGCTTTCAATACCCGCTACATTCCAGTAGACGATATTGTTGCGAATAATTACATTCTCCGATTGACCGACATAGATCCCCGCGTCGCTGGCGCCCAGCGCTTCACATTCTTCGATCAGCACATCCGTACAAATGACCGGGTACAGCGCATACGCCCCGTTTTCTTCGCTAATCTCTCC
Organism: Bacteroidota bacterium; assembly: GCA_039024295.1. Taxonomy (GTDB): domain Bacteria; phylum Bacteroidota; class Bacteroidia; order J057; family J057; genus JBCDIQ01. Next base: position 1,849 of record JBCDIQ010000592.1, read on the forward strand.
GGTCCATGCAGACTTAATCCTTCTAAAAGTAATTCCCCGGGTATCCGTGACCTTGATGTTATCCCCTGCGGCATCCTCAATCGTAAAATCTTCTAACACAATATTTTCACAATTGGCAATCTTTAGGCCTTCCGCTCCGTCCTCCTGCAGTTTAAATGAAAGAACAGTTTTATCTATCCCTTTTCCTCGTATGGTTATGTGCTTTTTACCGTTTAGTATCAGACTATTCTTAAAAATAAAATGTCCTTCCTCCAGGGTTATGACCGTGCTGTCTTCCGCTAGCAATATTTTAGACATTAATGCCTTTTCTATGCTTTTGTATTCCCTTGTGGGATTGTATTCAAGCCGAGTATCACAACCATTAAGTATCATTGCTCCTAAAAGAAATACCCTATTAACTATTTTCATCAGACCCGAAACCTTTTGTATAAAACCCTCAAATGAATTGCAGCCTGCAATTCAAAAATTACTTACGAAATCCTTGGGGG
>JBCDIQ010000593.1:0-2311 GCA_039024295.1 Bacteroidota bacterium
AGCCTAAACCCTGAGGTTCTTTATAAAGAGTAATTTGGATGTGAGAGGAAAGGCAGGACAAACACAAGGTGTTTAGTTCTGCCTTTTTTGTTTTGCTACTATTCTGCTTTTGGATATTATCTGTGCTGATAAAAATCATTTCACTATCTGGCCTATATCATCTAGGGACTCCCGCCTATTGAGGACTTTTATTCTCAGTAAGACAAACGAACCTTATCAATTGCATCCCTTAACCTGACTGCTATGAATAACCTTAAAGCCAGCACTTACCCTGGAACATCCGTTAATCCCAGTGAAGGGCGTGTACTGTTGTTTCCAACTGACTTTTCAGAAACCGCCCACCGTGCATTCGAATATACGTTACAGTTAGCTGAGGTCTTAGACGCAAGGATTGAGTTACTTCATGTGTATTTCGAAACCCCCATTTTGGCGGATAAAATTCCTGCAGGTTTTATTGAAGCACTGCGGGAAGAAAAGGTGGAAAAAGCCCAGAGCTTTTTTGAAGCCTATCAGGCTGAAGCTAAGCAGGCCATAGGAAAAAATGTAGTGGTAAACACCCATATTGCCGGTGGCTACGCAGTTGACGAAATCGTACGGCTGGCCTCAGAGATAAATCCCACCATGATTGTGATGGGAACGCATGGTACTGCTAGCGCAACCAGCAAAGTGTTCGGCAGCGTGACAGCTTCTGTTATCGAAAAGTGTTCTGTTCCTGTGTTAGCCGTGCCCAAGGAGGCTGAGTATCGCCCTTGGAAGCATCTCATGTATGCCACCAGCTTTGAGGAGCGAGATTTCGAGATCATTGACCGTCTACTTGACCTTGCAAGCGCAACTGACGCCCGTTTGTATTGCACCCATGTACGGACTTCCGACGCGTATTGGAGCAAAATTGAGTTGGGCGTTTTCCAGAATCTATATCAAATGGAGACTGACAACCGCCAGCTCGAATTTTACCTGATTCAGGATACAGATGTTATCTCAGGGTTACAGCACTTCGTGAATCAGCATGAAATTGATGTGATGAGTATGCTTACCCACCGTCGCGACCTCATCGAGGGATTGTATGGGGATAGTATCACACGAGAAATGGCCCTTCAGACAGATTCTCCCCTTTTGGTCTTCCAGGCATAATCATCCTTTAACTCATCCGGATTATGAAAACGATTCTATTGCCCACCGATTTTTCTCCTCACGCGCATAATGCATTTAATTATGCGCTGGGATTGGCTGAAGCCTGCCATGCAAAGGTCATTTTGTTTCATGCCTATCACTACAATGCGAGTGGTGCATTTTATGTACCCACAGAGTTAATTGATGTCGTAAACCTCGACCAAAAGGATTCTGCCCTCAAGTCGATGGAGCGCTACCAGAAAATTGCGAATGCTCAAGCAGGCAAGGATGTGAGGGTTGACCCAGTCATGGTTCAAGGCTTTGCCATCGACGAAATATTGGAATACACCCAGGCAAATCCTGTGGATTTGATCATCATGGGAACGCGTGGTGCTTCTGGTTTTGAAGGCAGGCTGCTCGGGAGTGTTACCCTCAGCCTACTGGAGCGCTCCCAGGTGCCTGTAATTGCCCTGCCTGATGGGGCTGAATTTTCTCCCATCAACCAAATAGCATATGCGACCAATTATGAAGAGCAGGATTCTAATGCATTGGATCGTCTGTTAGATTTTGCCTTCCTCAACCATGCAGAGATTCATTGCGTGCATGTATCTGGAAAACCAGGGCCAGATGAGCAACAGCGGAAGAACATGCTTGAGCGCCAGTTTGACTGGGAAGTAACCATGAAGGACCTGGACTTCACGGAGCTGGAAGAGCAGGATGTAGTGAAAGGCCTCCTAAATTTTATCAATGAAAGACCAATGGACATGCTGGCCATGCTGAGTCACCGCCGAGGATTCTGGGGGCGAATGTTCCACCAGAGTATCTCTAACGAAGTGGCTCGTCAGATCAAAATTCCTTTGATGGTTTTTCCAATGAAAAAGCACAAGAAGCCTACCGGGACTGATCCGGTTGCTTCATCTGTATAAGAATTAATCAAGTATGAAGGTGGATGAAGCATTGACTGCCTCCACCAGAATTTTTTAGATGTACCTTTTCGAAAACCTAGTAAAACAGATATTATGAACATCACCGTAACTGCCAATCGGACCTTGAGAAGCATTTCTGAGGATTTTAACTCTCAGTTTCCATACCTCAAGCTAGAGTTCTACACCCGCCGTCATGAAAAAGGGGAAGAAAACCTTGATTGGGACCATTTCAACCCAAATTTGACCATCAACGATGCAGGTAATTTTGACCATGA
>JBCDIQ010000594.1:0-2232 GCA_039024295.1 Bacteroidota bacterium
ATGGGAGGTGCTCATCAGTTTTTTATTCCGGCAGGCAGAAGTTTTTTTTCAACGCTTCAAGCTAACATTTTCGCTCTTTTAAGAGAAGAAAGTCAGATTGATCCCTTTTTGACAGAATTTGGATATACATATGATATGTTTAAGCGGACTATTAATGGAGAAAATTCTGGATTAAGTCTCTTCTCATTATCACAGCATCCCAAAAAAGGTTCGGAAGAAATACTCGATTTATTTAAGACAATTCTGAATGGCTCATATTATAGAGATAAGGATAAGGATTTCATAATACTTAACGACTCAAGGAAAATCAGTACACAATTCGCTTCTTCGGGCCAACAAGAACTATTACCACTTTCTCTTATAATAAGGGGATTAACTACGCATGATTTTGATGGGGGTAGGATTGTCTTATATGTTGAAGAGCCCGAAGCTCATCTTTTCCCTGCTGCCCAGAAAAAGATGGTTGAAGTATTTGCGACTTTATTCAATACCCCAATGCGTAAAATTCAACTTATCATAACCACTCACAGTCCATACATTTTGTCAGCTTTCAATAACCTAATTGAGGCTGGAAATTTGGTACAAGATCAGAAAGGCGTTGAAAAGGTGATTCCTGCTTCCCGCCATTTAACATTTGAGGAGATAACCGCTTATTCCCTATCCGAATCAGGTGCCCAGTCGCTAATGGATGGTGATGCTAGATTGATCCATGCAGAAACCTTGGATCAAGTGAGCAATGACATAGCTGAAGAATTTGAACAATTGTTAAGCATTGAGGAATGAGGTTTAAACCGCATTGCTTTGAGATAGTAAGCGACAAGCTCATTGTATTTTCAGAAAACAAGAGAAAATTAACGCTGGAAAATTCCCAAAAAGTTGAAGTAACTAAAGTAACAGTAGACGGATGTGAAATTACCAGCTCAGCCCTAAAGTGTGACTTCATGGCTGTTACGTCTAACATGGAATACTTTGTTGAACTCAAAGGAAGCAATGTCAAGCATGCGTTTAAACAACTAGAGTCCTCAATTCATCTCCTTAGTGAAGACAAGGTGAATACTACCAAAAGATGTTATGTGATTTCAACCAAGTCTCCTCTCACTTCAACTCAAATCCAAATAGAAGGCAAAAGATTTAAGAAAAATTACAATGCTGTGCTAAAAGTGAGGTCGAATAGCTACAAAGAAAAACTTTGAATGAGAGATTTCCTGTAGATTCCCACAGTCACCCCCCTTTTTCTTGTGAAAATATTGGTATATATAAAAATGTAGATATAAGTTCGTGTGAAAATTTGAATTCAACAGGTCACGCGTTATTTTCGCTCTGACAACAAAAATTAAAGTTCCCCATGAAACTTCACGAATATCAGGCAAAAGAAATCATTGAGTCATATGGTGTGCCCATCCAGGGCGGAAAAGTTGCTCACTCTGTAGAAGAGGCAGTAGCGATTGGAAAAGAGCTGTATGACAATCCCGAAGGACAATTCTTTGTGGTTAAGGCCCAGATCCATGCAGGGGGACGGGGAAAAGGAACCGTTACCGAGACCGGTTCCAAAGGAGTAGTGGTGGCAAAAGGACTGGATGCCCTCGAAGAAACTGCCGGAAAAATCCTGGGGGGTACCCTGGTTACCATCCAAAACGAGGCTACGGGTGGCAGCAAAGTCAACAAGGTGCTTGTTGCTGAAGACATGTACTACCCTGGCGAAAGTGAGCGAAAAGAGTATTACATCTCCATTACCCTGGACCGTGAAAGCAGCCAGGACGTAATCATAGCTTCTAGTGAAGGAGGGATGAACATCGAAGAAGTGGCTGAAAAGACTCCTGAAAAGATCGTGAAAGAATGGGTAGACCCCGCAGTAGGGTTTCAGGGATTTCAGGCACGTAAAATTGCTTACGGCCTTGGACTTTCTGGTGTAGCCTTCAAAAATGGGGTGAAGTTCATTACCAATTTGTATAAAGCCTACAAAGGTACGGATGCGGACATGCTGGAGATCAACCCCATGTTCAAAACCGCTGATGATAAAGTAGTTGCAGTTGATTGTAAGCTTAGCATCGACAGCAACGCCCTATACCGTCACAAAGACTTTGCTGGACTGCGCGACACCGCTGAAGAAGATCCATTGGAAGTAGAAGCTTCTGAATTCCACCTGAACTACATCAAGCTGGACGGTAACGTTGGATGTATGGTAAACGGCGCAGGTTTGGCCATGGCGACTATGGACATTATCAAACTGTA
>JBCDIQ010000595.1:0-2220 GCA_039024295.1 Bacteroidota bacterium
ATTTTTTAGTAAAAATACTAATTAAATAAGATATTTTTAGTATAATTGAACATTCATGCTAAACTTTTAGCGTACAATGTTAACTGGCTGGAAATGAGGCTTCATTTTTCCACAAATAGTGTTAAAAAGTGGGAATTTATGGGAAAATTTCTCTACCTTGTGTAAAAATTAGGTTAGACGTACTGTCGTGAACACCATCGTTGGAGAATATCATTGCAAACTTGATTCGAAAGGCCGCTTTCTAATGCCTTCCGGACTCAAGAAAGAATTGCCCGAAGATGAGCGCACAGAATTCGTGATTAACCGCGGGTACGAGAAGTACCTGTTCCTTCATCCCATCAAAACATGGGAAGAGCAAATGGTGAAGATCAAGTCGCGCAATCAGTTTGTGAAGAAGAACCGGGATTTTGTGAGGATTTTCACCAACGGTGCCACCAGAATATCTCTTGATGGCAGCGAAAGGGTACTGATCCCGAAGCGGCTCATGGAGTTTGCGGGATTGAAGAAGGAATTGGTGCTCGTGGGCCAGCTGGACAAGGTGGAGATATGGGACAAGGAGACCTACGAAGCATGGATGGATTCAAACGAATATGACCTCGAAGATTTAGCCGAGGAGGTCATGGGAGATTTAGCCGACGAATAAACACACATATACGTTCTTTAACATTTTGTTATGTACCATCGCCCGGTTTTGTTGGAAGCAAGCATAGACTTGATGGCAGTAATTCCGGGAGGCACTTATGTAGATGTGACCTTTGGTGGTGGTGGCCACAGCCGTAAAATCCTGGACCTTCTGGGCAGTGACGGCAGGCTCATCGCTTTTGACCGCGATCCTGATGCACGTGCAAATGCGTGGGAAGATGATCGACTGACCATCATACCGCAAGATTTTCGACACATCAAGCGAGAATTGCACTCAAGGGGAATTTCTGAGGTTGACGGGATTTTGGGGGATTTGGGCGTGTCTTCTCATCAGTTTGACGAGCCTGGGCGGGGTTTCAGCTTTCGATTTGAAGCACCGCTAGACATGCGCATGAACCCAGACGAGGAGCTAACAGCGGCAGAATTACTCAATACCGCAAATGAAAAGCGGCTATTGGGCATTTTTCGCGAGTTTGGAGAGCTATCCAACGCCAAACAAGTGGCGGATCGGGTGCTGAGGTTTCGTGCGGAGAAAGAGATACAGACCACTGGGCACCTGGAAGACGCACTGAAAGATTGCATTCCTGCCAAACGTAGGTCCAAGTTCCTGGCACAAGTTTACCAGGCGCTTCGCATTGAGGTGAATCATGAGATGGAAGCCTTGCAGGCCTTATTGGAAAGCTCTTTGGGGCTATTAAAGCCCGGAGGACGGCTAGTGGTTATCAGCTATCATTCCCTGGAAGACAGATTTGTGAAGCGGTTCATGAAAACGGGAAATCTGGCCGGACTGGTGGAGAAGGATTTTTACGGAAAAATCCTAACTCCCTGGAAGCAGGTCACGAGAAAGGCCATTCAGCCACCAGATGCGGAGGTACATGACAACCCAAGGGCACGCAGTGCGCGCCTAAGAGCAGCAGAAAAAATCAATCACCCTAACAGCTAATACCTCATACCCAGCACCTATTACCTAGCAGCCAACAGCCATAGCCCTTAAAAAACACTCACCGCCATGAGAATCATCAGCCAAAAACGCACCGGCACCCATAACTCAGCGCCTCAGAAAGAGGGGCCAGCTAAAGGGTTATCTGTAAAAAAGGTAAATGACTACCTACGCTTCATGGCATTTCTTGCCCTGATTGGACTCGCCTATATCGGAAATTCTCACTACGCAGAAAAACAGGTCCGTGAACGGGAAGCCCTCAGGAAGGAGGTGAAAGCTCTTAAAGACCAGTATTTCTTGAAAGCCTCCAATTTCGGTGCCGGACTCAAGTTCTCCGAAATCGCTGAGATGACGGATAGCCTGGGGCTTAGGAAATTGGAAAAGCCCCCCTACAAACTCGAAGCCAAACATACATTCCCAAAATAAGCCGTGAAAGTATCCAACAACATACTGTCCCGGGTATACATCCTCTTTGCCCTTTTCCTCTTCTTTGGGGTACTCATCGTCTTGCGCATGTCCATGCTGCAAATACAACATGACCAGTGGGTGCAAAAGGAAATGGAGGAGCAAGTATTTTTCAAGAAAATCGTTGCTGACCGCGGGAATATTCTTTCTGAGGATGGCACCATCATGGCCAC
>JBCDIQ010000596.1:0-2169 GCA_039024295.1 Bacteroidota bacterium
GTTAACCCGAAGGAGCAGGCCACGCTTCCATCCCTACCTTTGGTGCATACTCAGCTTTTATTATTGGAACTCACCACAAAGAATCAAATAATCAGCAGGGAAAAGCTCCTTTGGCGAACGGAGGATTAACAATTTCCCTTCGACAACTCGGGTACTTCTGTGGCCTATTTGGCTTCTTAAATCAAGCAATTGCCAAGAGGTATGCTATTCTAAAAGTTGCTGACCATTGCATAAATATGATTTTTACTCAATACATTGAGTAAAAATATCAGTTACATTGAGTAATTTTACTTTTATTAGCAAGTATAATTACCTCACGCTATGGTTCCTGATTACAAAAGGCCCAAGTTCACCTTACTAAGTGAACGTTTGGATTCGCCTCGAATGTTTATTTAGGCAGTTAATGGTCTACGACAAACGGGAAACTGGCAAAGGGCCAAAGGAATGCAGGTATTCAAAGAAAAATACCCCCCTTCCAAAACAATACTTGTAGGGAGGTCAGGGATTCCTTGGGAAGAATTCATTCAGATAAGTCCAGGGGATTTATTTTAACAAAAATTCCTCAACTCCCGCATTCTCGATTTATTTTTGGCGAATAACCTCATTTAATTCTTATGGCGGGTTCGTCCAAAAAAGCGATATACGGAGCAATAATAGCCAACACGGCAATTGCGATTAGCAAATTCGTTGCAGCCTTCTTTACAGGCTCCTCTTCGATGCTTTCTGAAGGTATTCATTCGCTTGTTGATACAGGAAACGGGGGATTACTTCTACTGGGGATTAAGAAAAGCCAGAAACCACCAGATGCCAAACACCCGTTTGGCTACGGCAGTGAGGTATATTTTTGGAGCTTTGTGGTGGCCATTCTCATTTTTGCTCTTGGTGGAGGCATTGCGCTGTATGAGGGAATTAAGCACCTCCAGCATCCTGAACCCGTCACCAATGCCGGCTGGAATTACCTCGTGTTAGGGCTGGCAATTGTATTTGAAGGGTTCGCCCTCCGCGTAGCATTAAAAGAGTTCAACAAATCCAGAGGAAATAAGCCCTTTCTTAAAAGCCTGATTGACAGCAAAGACACCTCTACCGTAGCAGTGGTAATCGAAGATACCGCTGCATTGGTGGGCCTCCTTATTGCTGCGATTTGCCTGGCATTGGGCCAACTCACGGGCATTGTATATTTTGATGGAATCGGCTCAGTATTGATCGGCCTCCTGTTGATCGGTGTTTCTTCCTTTTTTGCCATTGAATGTAAAGGCTTGCTCATTGGGGAAGGACTCTTAGAGGAAAATGTAGCCAAAATCAACGAAATCTTGGAGAAGGAACCCAATATCGATAGATTTCAGCGGCCTATGAGCCTTTATTTTGGTCCAAATGAGGTGCTAGTGAACCTTGATGTGCGATTTAAAGACAGCTTAACCTCTGATGAGATAGAAATTACCGTAGACCGAATGGAGCAAAACATTCGGAAAGCCCTCCCGAAGGTGAACCATATTTTTATTGAAGCCGAAAATATTGTCAGGAAGAAAAAGCCCGCTCCCGAACCGGATGCTTAGGGCAGTTCCTTTCTTAGGGCATGGGTGATGCTTTCCTGTTCCAGTTGGCGATATGCTTTTTCAAATGAGTTTCCTTCCCGGATAGATTCCACTAAGTCTGACATTCCATTGGGCCCAACTACATCTAGCCACCTGGAGACCTCAAGCCCTGAGCTTAGGTAGGCCAGCAACTTTTTTTCTCTGTTTCCGTGAGAAAAATCCTCTAGGGTTTCCAGGCTATGCAAGGGCAGTGGGGAGATTCCCACGGATAACTTGCGGTCCCAATCTACTAAGAAACCAAAATGCCGATACCTGCTCTCTTCGCTCGCGTATCTGTAGTCAACCATAAGTGCTAATCCCTCATCAAACCATGTAGGCTTCTCCAGATGGCTTTTTATCCAGCCCAGGCGGTCGTAAAGTTCTACATGACACAGCTCATGGCTGATCACATCTTCATTCAGCCCATCCCGGCCGAGGATGATGAAAGAGCTCAGCGGATTTAAGTAAGCGACTCCAGGCGTTCCCGATCCATATTTCTTAAAGGATTCCTCGTCATCACAGTACACCAGAACCGATTTACCCCGTTGCTCTCCCCAGAACTGGACCATCCGATCTTCAGAATTTTCCAGCATGTGCA
>JBCDIQ010000597.1:0-2145 GCA_039024295.1 Bacteroidota bacterium
AGCGTACGCATAACCCAATTTTGGGAAAATATGCTGATTTGATGGAATCAATGGATGCTCCGGTTTTTCTTCCCATAGAGTTTTTCAAGCAGTATGAACAAAAGTGTGGGGAATGGGACCCTCAAGCCATTTTTGAAAGCAGTGGCACGACCGGGCAAACCCCTTCCCGGCATTTTGTCAAGGATCTGGAACTGTACCGCACCCTGGCAGTAGAAGGCTTTTTTCACTTTTGGCCCAGGCAGTCTTATCGGATTTTGGCCCTTTTACCCTCTTATTTGGAACGGGGAAATTCCTCTCTGGTTTACATGGTAAAAACCTGGATAGAGTCCTTTGGGTTACCGGGAAGCGGATTTTACCTTCGGCACGAGGGTGCCTTGGAACAAGCCCTTTTTGAAGCAGGCGATGAACCCATACTGCTCATCGGGGTAGCTTTTGCGCTGCTGGATTTTGCTGAACAGCACCACAGAAAACTCCCCCCACATACCATTGTGATGGAAACCGGTGGGATGAAAGGACGAAAGGAGGAAATCATACGCGAAGAATTGCACCAACGCTTGCGTGAAGGCCTGGGCGTATCTACCATTGCTTCAGAGTACGGCATGACTGAACTGCTGAGCCAGATGTATGCCCGCCAGGACGGTAAATTCATGGCACCTCCTTGGGTGAAAGTGGTAATTTCAGACGTGAATTTGAATGAGTTGTCCGTTCCTCACGGCAGGACTGGCCGTATCAACCTGATAGACCTTGGCAACCGTGATAGCTGTGCCTTCATTGCCACAGACGACCTCGGCCGTATGCATCCAGATGGCAACTTTGAGGTGCTCGGCCGAATTGATGGAAGTGAACTTCGGGGGTGTAGTTTGATGTATGTCGGCTAAGAAGCCGAAATGACCATATGATTAAAATGGATACCCAATTCCCAGGTTAAACTGCCAACGCCTCCCTCCCAAATCACGTGGAAACCGCTGAATCACCCATCCTTGCCGAACTGGATCGTCCACCAGATCGGGGGCGAACAGTTGCTGGGCAAGGTCGAGGCGCAGGATCAGGAAAGAAAAGTCAAATCGGAATCCGACACCTGCATCCCATCCCAACACATAGTTGCCGGGACGCATAACCATTCTGTTGACGATATTCTCTGGCAGGCCTCCGTCTCCAGATTCACTCGACGTAAGCTCATCCCGTACCCGCTGGCGGTCGGTAAACCAGACATTTCCCAGATCCGTGAAAAAGGCCATTTTTAGGTAGGGATACACATCAAACCGCAATTCTGCATTGAGCTCCAAGATAGTTTCTCCTCCAGGCGCAAAGATACTGCTGAAGTTTTCCGCATCAGTGGAAGCCTGTAATTCATCCAGGGAAAAAGTGCCAGGCCCCAGTGTATTGGATTGCCACCCCCGCATGGTACTGGTACCCCCACTGTAGTACCGGCTCTCAGGAGGGACCACTCCGGTATAGTTCCAGGCGAAACTCCCCCCGATAAGGCTCCTTATCACGAACTGGTTTGAAGGATTTTGAGAAAAAGGGAAATAGAATTTCCATTCCATAGAGCCTTTGAAAAACTGTCCATAGTTGACCTCTCCCAATTTATGGTCCCGGAAATCGGTATCGTCACCCACCACTCGCAATCGGTCCAATAAATAAGGGATGTTTCCGCCAATTTCGATATTTCCCCGGAAGATGAAGGTATTACGGTTGTTTTTGAAAAGTCTGCGGAATAAAGCATCAGTTTCTGTATAGGTATAAACCAGTCGAGAGCTAAATCTGGGTAAAAAGTTCCGTTGAATTGCCTGCGGCAAGGTATCCACCTGCCGAGCAAAGTCCTCATCCCGGATATCAATGTTGATCAGCTCAATTACGAAAGGTGACAGCTGGCTTATAGCGGTTTGCTGGCCGGGGATATGCGCCCAGCGATAGGTAGAATTTCCGCTCACCGTTATTCGGCTGAATTCTCGTAGGTTCTCGCTTCTGACATTGGTTCCAAAGGAAGTTTGAGGGCTGAACCGGGTCAGGTTCCCATCCCTGCGGACATCTTTGGGCAACCACCTTACTGGGAAGGGCAAAAGAAAACTGGGCAGACTCAAATTGAGTCCCCCTTGAAATTGGTAGAAAATATCGTTTGAAACCTCGTTTACGGGATACAAC
>JBCDIQ010000598.1:0-2140 GCA_039024295.1 Bacteroidota bacterium
ATAGGTTTTAAGATTTGATTCAAAGACCAATGATTAGCGCAAAGGTTTCGTAACGCGCCAAAAAATTTAACCCTGTCAAAAAACCATTAACGGAATTTTGACTTTTATATCTGTAAGGAAAAATACTAATTGCATAGCATGTTCGGACTATTCAAGAAGAAAGAAAAGCAAGACAAGTTACCGCAACTCTTAGACCTAAATAATAATCCGTTGGCAGAAGGCGACATTGTGGAAGCCATGCGCTATGAGTTGGGAAAATGCAAACTCCTTCTTGTTGACGAACAATATGTTTACGAGTCGATTTCCAGCGGCAAACAAGTCAGTTGGCTCAAAATGATCGATGCATCTACTGACAATCAGAAAGTAAAAAAGGCGGAGGATTAAAGCCTACAATTCCTCAACTTTTTTCATTTTGATACTGCCTCTTGATACTATAAATTTGTGCCAATTTATCCATGACTCATCATTACCCTAAGCACAACCACTACTAAATAAATGCCAAGAGATAGAAGCATTAGGTCCATCCTCATTATTGGAAGTGGGCCTATCATTATCGGTCAAGCCTGCGAGTTTGATTACTCCGGATCACAAGCAGCACGTTCATTAAGGGAAGAAGGTATAGAAATAACACTCATCAATTCGAATCCGGCTACTATTATGACGGACCCTGTTACTGCTGACAACGTGTATCTAAAACCTTTAACGAAAAAATCAATTCGCGAAATCCTTGATAAGCACCACATTGATGCAGTTCTCCCCACGATGGGTGGGCAGACAGCCCTGAATCTTGCGATAGACTGTGACAAGGCAGGCATCTGGGAGCATTATGGTGTTAAAATTATTGGGGTGGATATAAATGCCATTGAAACCACTGAGGATAGGGAGAAATTCCGTCTGAAGATGCATGAAATTGGAGTAGGAGTTTGTAAAGGTGAAACTGCAACATCCTTTCTTCAAGGAAAAGAGATCGCTCAAGAAATAGGCTTTCCACTGGTTATTCGTCCGTCATTTACTTTAGGAGGTTCAGGAGGTGGATTTGTAAATACACCAGAAGAATTTGAAAAAGCGTTAACACATGGCCTGCACACCTCACCCATACATGAAGTATTGGTAGAGCAAAGTATTTTAGGATGGAAAGAATATGAGCTGGAATTACTGAGAGATAATGTCGGCAACATCATTATCATTTGTTCCATCGAAAATTTCGATCCCATGGGCGTTCATACCGGAGACTCAATAACGGTTGCCCCAGCCATGACATTACCTGATACGGTATATCAGGAAATGCGAAATTTGGCCAAGACCATGATGAACGCCATTGGTCAGTTTGCAGGTGGGTGCAACGTCCAGTTCGCAGTAAACCCTTCCACGGATGAAATAATTGGTATTGAGATTAACCCACGGGTTTCAAGATCATCCGCTTTGGCTTCAAAAGCGACAGGTTATCCTATCGCAAAGATTGCAGCCAAATTAGCGATCGGTTATAATCTGGACGAATTAAGCAATGCTATTACGGGCACTACCTCGGCCTTTTTTGAACCCGCTATCGACTATGTGATTGTTAAGGTTCCCAGGTGGAATTTCGATAAATTCCAAGGATCTGATCGTAAGCTTGGCTTATCTATGAAGTCAGTAGGTGAAGCCATGGGTATTGGTCGTAACTTTCAGGAAGCGCTTCAAAAAGCGTGTCAATCATTAGAGATAAAAAGAAATGGTTTAGGCGCCGATGGTAAGGAACTAACCAAACAGGAGGAGCTCTTGGAAAGTTTGGAGCATCCCAGCTGGAACAGGTTATTCCACATTTATGATGCCTTCAAACTAGGAATACCCTATAAGACTATTCAGAAGCTCACGAGAATTGATAAGTGGTTTTTGAATCAGATTGAAGAACTTATTGACCTCGAATCAGAGGTTGAAAAGCATACGATTGATACAATTCCGGAAACTTTATTAAAAACAGCAAAGGAGAAAGGTTATGCTGACAGACAGCTAGGTCATTTGCTGAAATGCTGGGAAAGTGAGGTTCATAAGAAACGTTATCAGCTTGGAATAAAGCGAGTGTACAAACTGGTTGATACCTGTGCCGCAGAATTTGAGGCCCAAACACCCTATTATTACTCCACGTTTGATCAGGAAAATG
>JBCDIQ010000599.1:0-2115 GCA_039024295.1 Bacteroidota bacterium
TGGTCCAATGGGATCGTAGAAGGCATCAACAACCGAATCAAAATGATCAAAAGAAGGGCATTTGGATTCCAAATCTTTGAGAGGTTTAGACTAAGAATTTTAGTCGAGTTCGCACAAATCCACTAGAAACGTAGATGAGCCTCATATTTTAACAATGTGTCTCTCCCTTGGAATACTGCAGAAAGTCGAACAAAGTCAATTTTTGCCAAGTCAAAGTAACACCCTTCGATTGAAGCTCCTGTGTATTCAAGGGTTCCAGAGCTTTCATCTAACCGAAAATGGAGGTAATCGGCAATTCCCGGACGACAGTATTCTTCTATTTCCACCCTTACTTGGTCATCATATACTTGAGCTGGATCCAGGGTAATACAAAAATACCCGGGGTCCTCAGCGGTAGGCCCATAGGTCCAGACACCTGACATTTCCAAAATGAAGGTATACAGAGGAGCATGAACGCATGGCCTCATGCTGCCAGGAACTTGAGCCAATGTTAAAAAAGTAGAAAAATGTATGAATATGGACAGGAAAATACCTGTAACCAGTACAAAAGATTTATTGCGGTGCATGGCAGTTTAGGTTATGCACCGCAAGATTTTATTTTCCTAAGGGATTAGGAATGATTTAAGGCGGAGGAAAGCATGATTTTTAGCAAACAGGCTTACCTGCTGGCTTTCGACTTTCCCCTTTTCTGAAACTCAGTTGCAAGGTAAACCACGGCATATATCACTGCACCAAATATGGCGAGCTTAAATAATCCTTTCAGCAAGGAAAATACCATTAGCACTACCAAAACAGGTAAGACTATTCTTGCCCAAAGCGGAAACTTTAGGAAACTTTTCATTAAAGCGGATTTCATAAAATCATCGAACATGGCGGTATTTTTTATGTTTGTTCGAATAATGCCTCATAAAGTTACAAAAAAATCAACATTATGGACTTATTTTTGTAAAGGGTAAGATTGGTAGCTATCTTGCCCTTGAAGGGTTGGAATAAAATATTCCAGGATAGGCCCCACTCGACGTCTACAATCAGCCAAATATTCCCTTGCAGTTAGACTTTGTTTCTACCTGATTTTTCGCCCTTGTACTTGGGTAAATACTTTCAATGATTTTTCTACGTCGGCTATGATACAAGATCCACAACAGGCTGCCCTTGCCCGGATCGGTATAATCAAGGAAAAAGACGAGACACAGCTTGACCTAAGTGGTTTGGGGCTGGAACGTCTTCCCTCGGAATTATGGGAGTTAACTTGTCTTGAAGAGTTAAACCTTCAAGGAAATCCCATTTCTGTTCTGCCTGAGGAACTTGGGAAGCTCGTGACCCTTTGCAGATTGAATTTAAGTGGGCTGGCTATCAGAGAAATACCCGAAAGTCTCGGGAACCTCACCCGGCTTACTTCACTTAACCTGTCACATAACCGCCTGGTAGCACTGCCCTCCTCTGTTTTTTTACAGATGGAGCATCTGGAAGAGTTAAAGCTGAGTTTTAACCGGATTCAATATTTACCCGACTCCCTGGAGCACCTCCCTCAGTTGAAGGAGCTTTACCTGAATGCAAATGGCCTTACTGAGGTTCCTGAAGTGGTTAAGGCAATGCGCAACCTAGAGCGCTTAGACATGTCGCAGAATTTTCTGCCCGAGTTCCCTTTCCAACTGGCCTCAGATGAACACCTCAACGAATTATACCTAAGACACAATCAATTAAGCCGGGTTACTCCGGATATATCTCAATTACAAGCCTTAAAGGTTCTTGACATTTCCCAAAACCAACTGCGATACTTACCCGCAGAAGTGGGGCAACTCCGGTCATTAAAAGGCCTCAATGTCGCGCGTAATGAGTTGACCAATCTTCCAGAAACCATCGGAAAGCTGGATTCCCTCCAATTACTGGATGCCCAGAGCAATCAGTTGGATTGCTTGCCAAACTTACTGGGCAAGTTGACTAAACTTCAGGTGCTGGACCTGAACTCCAACCAGCTATCCAAACTTTCTCCCGGTATTGCTGATCTAAAAGGGTTAGAAACCGCCGATTTTTCTCACAATTCCCTTAAAAAATTCCCAACTGAACTGCTTGAACTCCCAGAACTTCGCAGCTTGAACCTCGGATTCAACCAAA
>JBCDIQ010000600.1:0-2112 GCA_039024295.1 Bacteroidota bacterium
AGCAATTATAAATCAGATGAACAGGGTATCATTTTCAATGATAGGCAGTACAACATTCCAGTTTTAAAGGATGTCTGGGATGAGCAAAAGAAACGTATCAAAGCTAGAAACTTTGCCATTTTCGCGCCAACGGGAGAAGGTAAATCCTTCTTGGCAAACAATATACTTAGACAATACTTCGAGGCCGACGTTCGGCTGGTCATTATCGATTTGGGAGGTTCGTATTCCAAGTTTGCCAAGCTCTATCCCGATGACCATATCATATTACGATATGAGCAAGGAAAGAATTTGGGCATCAATCCATTTTACATTTCCAATGAAGCAGATTTGACCCCTGAGCGATTGGAGGACCTGGCCATTTTCCTATTGGAACTATTGGCTGAAGGTAACCAGGTTTCAAAAGCCAAAGAAGTAGCCATTAAAAAGGTACTACTGTATTACTACAAGCATATCCGATTGAATCACTCACTGGCTTCTTTGTATCAGTTTATAGACAATAAAAAAGATGTGCTCATTGAAGAGCTTAAAATACGGGAAAAGCATTTCAGCGTTTACAACTTCCTGCATATCCTTTCGGAATATGTAGATGATGGGTTGTATAGCTTCCTCTTCAATGTGAGTGAAGACCAGACCTATAAGATTGAGGATAAGCGAATGATTGTCTTTGAATTGGATGAAGTGAAGGACAACAAGGAAATCCTTTCCGTAATGCTGAAACTCATCAAGTCTGCCATCCAACGCACTATCTGGCGTAACCGTTCTGAAAGAGGTATTATCCTATTTGATGAGTTTGCCAAACAGCTCAAATTCGATAATGTTTTGGAGAGTGTGGAATTCTACTATCAAGCTATCCGAAAACAAAATGGAGCTATCGGCATCATTCTACAATCCATCAATCAATTGCCGAACAATTCCACATCGGCGAGTATTCTGGAGAATACGCAGGTCATTTACAGCCTTCGGAACGAAAAAGGATACGAGGAACTTCAAAAGCGATTGAACCTATCGAGCCACGATTTGAACCAATTAAAGTCCATTCGCAACAATCTTACGGGGGATAGAAAGTACACGGAGATGTTCATTAAGATTGGAAAGGAGAGCAACATCTTTCGTCTCGAAGTACCCAAAGAAGTATATGCTGCTTACCTCACAGATGGTAAGGAAAATGAGGCCATAATGAAACTCTACGAACAACATCAATCGATGGAAAAAGCCATCAACATATTTATTAATTCTTAAAACGAAAACCATGAAACAGAAAATCAAACTCTTAGGAATAGCCCTAACCTTTGCCCTTTTAATGCCAGCAGGCGCTGCCTGTCAGGGAATGCCAGTGTATGACAATACCAATTTTATCAGCTTTACCAAATCCCTGATAGAATCGGCAAAACAGACCTCACAATTACTAAAAACGGTACAGTTTCTAAAAACCCAAAAGGAGAACATAGAAAAGGTCAACAATGTCATTAGACAGCTAAAGGCGGTTCGGGAGATGGCAAGGAACAACCAACGCTTGTTCAACATTGTAAAGGACGATTTACGGGAGATTCTCAATTCACCCTATATCAAACCTGATGAAGTGAATCGGGTTTCGGAATCCTTCAATTCCATTATTGAAAACTCTTTATATGGACTGGAATATATCGACCAGATATTATCCAGTAATACCCTTAAAATGACCGATGCAGAACGTGCGGAAGTCCTGAAGGACATGGAACTAAAATCCAAAGAAATGGTGGCTGAGATTGAAGCCAAGACCAAACGCTACCGTGAGATTATTGCTTTTCGTGAAATGCAGGATAAAATCAACAACAGGGAAACCAATTACTAATGGCGGGTATCTTTTTGGGCATAGGATTGGAATATGTTGATGCGGTATTTACCACCATCAAGAACAGTGACTTTTCCCAGTACACCATTACTGGAATGAAGACACTGGCCATTTTGTTCTTTCTTGTTTACTGGGACGGGCCACACGTCTTGCAGCATGTCGGGCGTCTCAGCTTCGGTCAGTTTTGGCCGCGCTTCTCGTCAGAGGCGAGTCGTTGTTGCGATGCATCCGGGGAGTGAGGCCCAGATATAAGGGCTTGACAGCTTAGGGTCTAATGTAGG
>JBCDIQ010000601.1:0-2112 GCA_039024295.1 Bacteroidota bacterium
CATGCGCGTAGATGCCGTCAAGCACTTTCCTGCTTCATTTTTAGGAGATATACTAGACGGCTTGGTGGCAAAAAATATTTTCCCTCGAATGGTGGTAGGAGAATTCTTTGATTACAATGCCGGAACCTTAAATGATTGGGTGAACCAAGTGAATGCGTCTATGGATCCCGTGACTCAACAAAACCTGGATGTTCGGATTTTTGATTTTGCTTTAAGGCCATCTCTCAAGGATGCATGTGATGTTTTTGGATATGATGCGCGGAATATTTTCAATTCCTCCATGGTGGATCAAGTCGGAACCAGTCCATTTAGTGTTGTGACATTTGCTGACAACCACGATTTTGATAACGAAGGCAACCTGATCCAAAATGATCCGATCCTTGCCAATGCATACCTCCTCACCAACAACCAAATAGGCATTCCTTCCATTTTTTACCCCGAATTTTTTAGCGATGACAGTTCAAAACTTCGGGCACTGATGACAGCTCACAAACGCTACATATTTGGGGCTGATAACCGCGACTACTTAAACCGGTTTAACACGCCCTATTCGGCTAATTACATTTCTGGCGGCGCATCCAGCTCTTTGATCTTTCAGCTAAGCAACCAAAGCTTCCTGGACAATGAGGTAATTGTCGTCATTAACTTCTCAGGTGACGTTTTACAGGTAGACCATGAAATCAACATGACCCACCTTAATCAAGGGGATACCCTGACCGATATCTTCTCGGTTTCTCCTAATGCGTTTGCAGTAGTTTCTGGCAGCAATCAGATCTACCTGGAGGTTCCTCCGCGCAGTTTTGCCGTCTGGATCGAAGGCAATAAATCTAACGAGCTTATCAGCTTGGATCCCATCACGACCTCCATTAGGGATAAAATAGAAAATCCCCTCCAACTAGAGGTTTATCCTCAACCAGTTACTGGAGAATTGCATATCAAGGTAAATGAATCTCGATCTAGCCGGCTGATCCTTCAACTCATGGACTTAAATGGTCGGATCGTACGAGAAGCTGCGCACACTGTTTCCGTCGGTGCCGCAGAAATACAGATGGACATCAGCAGCCAGCCTTCTGGCATGTACGTATTAAGGGTAAATCTTGGAGATACCTATGCTGTACGAAGGCTAATGAAGCAATAAAAGAGGCAACCACATCGGCAAAGCATTATATACGCTTAAAGACTTCTATCAGTTCATCATGAACTTCAGGATTGAGGTCTTCTTTTAGCAACATATATCGACAGTATGCTTCAATCAGGGGATGTTCTCTACAATTTGCCACCAAGGTCTGAAAGGTAGCCTGATATAACGCTTCATATCGAGCTGATTCTCTTTTTTGGGCCTGTAAATCAGGGGCAGCTCTGTATTGGGCAATTGCTCCTTTGTAAGTGACAAAATTCAGGCTTTGTACAATGTTCTCGATGGGTTCGAAACGACCGGTTGCAAGAAAGGCCGCCCATGCCATTGCCAACTGGTCCTGGGTCTCAACGGGGTAGTTGGGCTTTAAAAAATTATTTTCCAGTAAATGGGCATATGTTTCTCCTTCTGGCCCATCCAAGGAGGCTAAGAAAGGCCTGATCAAAGGATGCTCCAAGTATCGGAGTAGGTAAATTGAATGAATTTTTCCCTGCAAACTCAACTCCGCATAGCGTTGAATCAATTCCGGAATGAGGAAGTCATTCTGACGGAAAATTTCGAGAAAAAATGCAAAGTGCGCCCAAAACTCAGATTGGTTTGCCACGGTCCCGTTTTGGGCGTGGAACATAAAAGCATCCAAAGCAAGTTCAGGACGAGGGTTTCGGTAATATTGGTTTCGCCATGCGAAGAAAGTTTCTTTTTCTTCAAAAAATGGCTCATAGACAAAATTACTCAACAACAAAGCCTGGCTAAGGGTGGTCCTGGTTTGATTTTTCCAATCCAGTACCTCCGCACGAATGATATAAAGTCCCTCCAGGGCATCTTTTGAAAAATTGACCGAAAAATAATCTACCCCTAACAGTACCTGTTTCGAGGAGGTCATTTCTCTATTCACCCCGCTCCTTGGCGCCTTCGACGAGAAGTTTTTGGCGCTGCCCGATGAGGTGATTACCGCTGCGATGCGCGGGCACCAGAAG
>JBCDIQ010000602.1:0-2061 GCA_039024295.1 Bacteroidota bacterium
ACGAAAACTTAAACGCTGACTCTATCCTTAGGCATTCTGTTCTCGTATTTTTGTATTTAGTTATTGCACAATAGAGTCTTTATCCCATAGGATCATACCAAAGCGTTTCCTCGCGGTCTGAGTTTCCAGGTAACGGTGCCTGCACCCCCTAAGCCTTTCTCTCAGACTCGATGTCCAATCCATAAAATCAGAGCTTGTTGTGCCCGGCACAACTTACAAATCTATGGAACACTACCAATTAGGTATGGCCTCTTTCGTAAACCTAGGATAAAAATAATTTCGGCTAGTTATGAAAAGAATATTCACCCCCCTTCTGGTTTGTTGCTCCCTGTGGAGCTGGGGCCAAGATTTGCCCGGTTTGATTGTAAATGAGGTCGGGAATTTAACTGGAACAACCTGTTGTGCTGGAGCAGGACGAGAGTTCTTTGAATTATTGGTATTGGGACCTGCTAGTGGTTCAACGGCTAATGTGGATCTTTCCGGTTGGATTATCGATGATAATAATGGTGAATTTGAAGGTTTAGGCCTTTCTCAGACGGGACACGCAAATGGACATTTACGATTTGCTAGTACAGGCTGGACTAGTGTTCCTCCTGGATCATTAATCGTCATTTATAATGATGGAGGATCATGTACTTCCTCGATCTATTCGGTTACCGATGATCCCACGGATAGTAATGGAGACGGGGTTTACATTCTTCCGGTCAGTAACGCTTTAATCGAAGAGTGTCCGAATTATCCTTGTAATGGATCAGTTTGTGGGGGAGGGGCTCCCCTTTCTTCCAGTTATGAAGTAGGAACGGGAAATTGTACTTACTCGAACGCTGGATCTTGTCAATGGGCCTCCGTCAGCCTTCGCAATGGAGGCGATGCGGTCCAGGTTCGGAAACCTGATGCGACCTTTTATCATGGATACTCATTTGGGGATGTGAATACGGTATTCCCAACGTTTCCTAATGGTAATTCTTCCTTCAATGCCGGGGCTAGCATAGATGATATTGAATATGATGCCTGTGAGAATGCTACCACCTCAGCGGCTCATAGTGAAGCTATGCTTTTCACACCAGGAGCAGCAAATAATTCAGACAATAACGCCATCATTGAGGCAATCAAAAACGGTACGGCAGATTATAACCAGATCATCGGAACGGGCTCGCCGACTAACTGCACGCAAATACTTCCCGTAGACTTGGTGTATTTCAACGGAAAGCGTGTAGGGGAGCAGGTATGGTTAGAATGGGCGACTGCCTGGGAAGAAGATAATGAGGGTTTTGCGATTGAACGTAGCCAAGATGGTACGGACTTTGAGGAGATTGCCTTTGTGCGTGGAGCAGGAACTTACGATGACTTTCTGGCTTATTCTTGTAAGGACGTAACTGCTCCTACTGGTGTAAATTATTATCGACTCAAGCAAATAGACTTTGACGGGGATTTCGAGTACTCAGCCCTTCTAACGGTAGCTATCCCACAGAAGGGGGAAATGCGAATCTTACCCAGTTTGGTACAATCAGACCTAACTGTCGAATTTGAAAAAGCAGTAGAAGAGACAGTGACCATTCAAGTTCTCAATTTACTTGGGCAATTGGTGGCCCAAGAGCAAATGACTCCCGGAGCATACGACCTGACCCTCGCTATGGATTACCTAAGCCCAGGTCAGTACGTTTTGCAAGCAGCCTACCGTGGCAAGGTAATAACCCAAACCTTTGTGAAGCAGTAGGCGTACTCCTTCTCAAACCGAAAAAAATGCCCAACCCTTCCTTAATAGAGGAAGGGTTTTGTAATTTTTTCTCCTGAAACGAAAAAAATTGAATGCTCGGTAAAGCTTGTAAATACTGGGATTTTACCAAAAAAATGGAATGATCAAAGGAAAAAAAGGAGAGAGGCGATTAATGATTTGGTGCATCGCTTGAGAAAAAAGGCTGTCTATCTTTTTACACCAAAGAGGAAAGCTTGCTGGACGGAACTTTTTAATTAGACGTACAGTTCTCTTCTAGGTCACATTGTAAAGTTCTTTTTTCGATGAATTTCTCAATACTGAACGAAAAAACGCTCAGCTAAATC
>JBCDIQ010000603.1:0-1959 GCA_039024295.1 Bacteroidota bacterium
ACAAACATTTTCCACCTTCAGACGAGGAGTAACATAAATTCTTCCCTTCAGGAGTTAGCGATTAAGTTCAGCAAGAACATCTTCAATGAGTTCTTGCTGACGCATATGCTCTACATGGGTAGGTGGAGAGACCCGTTCCCGACAATCAGTGAGGCCACAACGCTCACAAGTTTCATTTACAATTCTTTTCTGGATATTCGGATCGTTAAGAAACCTGAGTTTACTTTTGCTTTGAGCATCCATTAAGATACCTAGCGTGGTGCTCACATTGGTGTTGGGAGTAGGATCATTTCCCCTCGCAATACTGATGCAGAAATATTCTTTTTTCGAATGCGAATAGGAGGAAATCTGACTGTCAATCAGGTAAGACCTTGGGGGGGTACTTCCATTAGAAGGAATTGTGGAGGCAACCCCTAGAATTGTGGAAGCAGCTATTTCTGCCAGTTCAGGCGTAAGCTGCATTTTTTTCAACTCCTGGAGGGTTCGTACAGATACCCATCTTCTACAATAATGCTCGTTTAATTCATTTCGATGAGGCTCATGCAACTGACTCAGGTGAAGTTCTTTGGTAATCCTGATCTGCTCATCATCTAATTTATTGTTTA
The DNA here is from genome assembly GCA_039024295.1 of Bacteroidota bacterium. Taxonomy (GTDB): domain Bacteria; phylum Bacteroidota; class Bacteroidia; order J057; family J057; genus JBCDIQ01. The sequence goes on from JBCDIQ010000603.1 coordinate 606, forward strand.
ACCGGATAAAGAAGAGGTCTTTGATCTGGTAATGATGGGTCATCAGGCTGATCATTCGGTGGAGGAACATCTCGGGTGAGGCATGGTACTTATTCATTACGGCCAGAAAATCGGATTCCTCCCAAGTCGCATTTCCAAAAACTTCTCCTATATCGTTCAGAAGCATGCGGCGGTTAAGCAGCAGGGCTACTGAAAAATAGGACGCCTTAAAATTATTTAGCACCTCTTCGAATGAACTTACCCTGAACATGGAGCTGGTGTGGGGCCGTTCTTTAAGGTTCAGGAAATTAAAGGCCAATTCCTTTCCCAAGAGAAAGGACTTCTGGGTATTGGTGAGGGTGTCATTAATTAACAGCCGTCGGGTTTTTTCAATGAAAACTGATCTAAAGCCCTTCAGGGAATCGTATTGGTTCAGGGTCTCCCTGTCGATCGTGTAGCCATATTCGTCTTTGAGAACATCATAAATCTGACTTCTTTGAACAGGCGGGGTTAAATCAAAGGCAAACTTTTCGACTGCTTTTTCTACCTCTTCCTCTAGCTCCTCAAAGTAGTTGTTATGCATTTCCTGGTAAGACCTCAGGGCCGCGAAGTAGAAATGCTCCCGAGTCATTTCGTAGTTCCTGGAAATTTTCAGAACCGTGCTGATAAAAGCATTGATTTTGGCAGGAGCAGTAGAGATGATCTCCAGGATATTGAGAATATCCAGTCCAAACATATGCAAGGGCAGGCTATTGAAAAAATCTGAATTGAGCAGGTCTACAATAGGTTGCCAACGTTTGTCAAGCTGAGAAGAAACAAGTTCATCGTAGCTTACTCCTAATGCACGGGCCAGTACTATGATTTTATCGGTTTTGGGATACTTCTTCCCCTTTTCGATTTCATTCAAGTAGGAAACGGACATACCGGATTTTTCCGATAGGCTTTTGAAAGAAAACCCCTTGGCTTGGCGGAATTGTTTGACTTTGATGCCAAAGATCAGTCGGATGTTCCGTTCGTGTACATTCATGCGGGAGAGGTAAAAAATAGTTTGCCAGAAAAGGCTGTTTTTGATGGGACAAAAATCACCTTTGAGTGTGAATATACAAAACTTAGCGAAAATTCGCTATTGGTCTAAAAAATCTTCTTAATAATTCCTTGTGAATAATGAAGTTATAGTGAAAAAATAATATTTAGCGAAAATTCGCTTGCAATTGAAATTCGCATATACTATGTTTGTGTCACATTTTCATTCCATTTTTTGATATGAGTTCTACCGTTTCTCCCGTCTCTTCTACCTATACGGTACCAGAAGGTGTAGCAATCACTGGAAGCTTTAGTCCAGAGTTTGCGGAAATCCTCACCCCCGAAGCCTTGG
>JBCDIQ010000604.1:0-1938 GCA_039024295.1 Bacteroidota bacterium
ATAAAATCAAAATAACATCAAATAATGAACATAATTAAACTAATTTGATTACATTTGTTGCATCAATCCAATAACCTCTAAAAAATTGAATGATGATAATCTTTGGAACCCGTGGTGTAAAATTCACCAAAGAAAAAGGGCATTTCACCTGCCCTCAATGCGCTTGTAACCAGGAGTACAAGCACAAAAAAGTAACCCGCTTCTTCACGCTGTACTTTATTCCGGTCATTCCGCTAGGAAGCCTTGGTGAATATGTTGAATGCCAGCGTTGTAAGGGGACTTTTGTGCCGCGGGTATTGGATTACGATCCACAAAAGCAAAAAAACGAATTCCAATCGGTTTATGAGCAGGCGATGCGCCATTCGATGGTCCTGATGATGTTGGTCGATGGAGAAATTGACGCCAATGAAATGGTGATGGTGCAGAAAATCATTAACAAATTTGGGCACCACGATATGACTATGGATCAGTTGGAAAGTTATGTAGATGAAGTGCAGCAACATATGGAGCCGGTTAGGACTTACTTAAGCAAAGTAGCGCCGTCTTTGAATGAACACGGCAAAGAATTGATCATTAAATGCGCCTACGCCGTAGCTTCCTCCGACGGGCACGTGGATTCAAGTGAACTGGCCTTAATCCAGGAGATGGCTCAGACCATGGAAATGTCCAGCTCGCATGTAAAGGGCATATTGGCAGAATTGAGCCAACCCCAAGAGACCTTTTCTTATAACTAAGAACAATGATTTCCACGAAGATATAAGGCCATCCTCCGTTCGGAGGATGGCCTTTATGATTCTACGTTTGAAGCTTATTTCAGCTTCGCTAGTTTCTCTTTGGTGTGTACCAAATCACCGTTAATAGAAAGTGCTTTTTCGTAGCTAGCCTTAGCGGCTTCTTTCTGGCCAGCCGCCATTTGCGCATCGCCGAGGCTATCGTACACATTGAAAGAATTGGGGTGTAGCTCTGCGTTCCAGGTTAGAATGGTAAGACCAGCTTCAATATTTTCCTCCGCTAAATAGCTATACCCTAAGCTATTCATTTGATCCTCCCGGAAAACGATATCCGTGGTTCCTTTCGTTTGGATAGCCGCGTACTTAGCTTTAGCTATTTCTAATCCATCAGTATCGATCAACTGAGCTAGCATATCTGATCCGTAGGGCTTAGCATCCATTACATTGATTAGCGTAATCTCTCCGATTAGTATATCGCCGGGCATGGTCAGCATGTACGGATCATCGATTAGGTCTTTCGAGATCATGTTGAGGTGGGTAGAACCTACTTTCATTTTACCGAAGGTCCCCCACTCCATCGCATTTTCTTCGTCGATGATATCGAAGAAGTTTTAGCCAAGATCTTTAGATTCCATCATGACTTCGCCATTGAGTGGATTGTACATTTTTACCTTGTACTCGACTTCCTGACCTAATTGCGGGCTGGCTCCAGTCCCTTCTTGCAGAACGATGTACTGATAACCTTTTTCTACCAGTAGGGTGTCTTGGGCAGAAAGGAACGATCCGGAGCAGCATACGAGGGCACAGATAAATAAGATATTCTTCATGATTTGAGGTTTGTTCGTGGGGCACTAAGACATCCCACAGATGATTTTGTATGCTTGAAAATACCACCCAAGCCGAAAGGGTTACCCCTGAAAAAGATGAAGTTTCTGTTAAGTCGAATTTTTATAGTATTGTTCTTCTATAACCCATAAGAGTTTGCATCGTATCGCCATTCTCAAACGACATTTAGGATTGGTGAAGGAAAAGAGTCAGTGACATTGAAAAGCCCATTACTTTCAATATTTATAACATAAAGGCGGACCGGTCTCCCGTTACCTAAAAAACAAAAGTTGTATCCAATGCAAAACAATCACCATCTGCTCCTCCTAGTCTTTTATCTGTTCAGTTCAGCTCTAACTGCCCAGGAATGGGAAGAATATAT
>JBCDIQ010000605.1:0-1936 GCA_039024295.1 Bacteroidota bacterium
ATGAATTGCTGCATTCGGTCAATCATTTTCCTGAAATAAGTGGCATAACATCCCAAATTAACACCAACGTTTTTTTTAGAAACGGCTCTACTAAGGTCAATGGTCAACTGTCAGGCATAGATGCCCAAGCGGAAAACGACCTATTCGGAACGGCTGAGTCTGTGATCAAAGGCTCCTGGGAAGAGTTGGATCGCAGAAATGATGGTATCATTCTGGGAGTCGGGCTTGCCAAGCGTTTGGGATTGGGCATGAACGATATTGTCATGGCCAGCACAGCTGATGGAGTGGATCGTAACTTTAAAATCATCGGCATCATGGAAACAACGCTTGGCAGTGTGGATAATGCGAAGGGATATGTAAAAATTGGAAGTGCCCGACAGCTTATGGGTGAAAACAGAAGTTACGCAACGGAAATCCAGATCAATATTGATGATTACAACCAGGCGGATGCCCTGGTTGATAAAATTCAGCCTCTTACGGATCTAAAGGTAGAATCCTGGAATGAGGCAAACGGACAGCTTCAGGCCGGTAATGACCTGCGCAACTACCTGGCCATAGCGGTCTCCCTGACTATTTTGCTGGTAGCAGGTTTTGGCATTTACAATATTATGAACATGACCGTAAATGAAAAGATCAAGGATATAGCCATATTAAAAGCGATGGGTTTTGAGGGGCAGGATATTGTGCAGATCTTTTTAGTACAGTCCATTATAATAGGAATTGCGGGTGGGCTTGCCGGTCTTTGCTTTGGGTGGGCAGTTTCCCTTTTGGTGAATAGTATTCCTTTTGAGGTAGCTAATTTAGAAACTCTTCCAATGGCATACAATGTGGCTGATTATCTATCTGCTTTCGGCTTTGGTTTACTCACCACATTTATCGCAGGATATCTACCAGCAAAAAAGGCGTCGAAAGTGGATCCGGTTGAAATTATAAGAGGTTAGAAATGGGAAATAGTACTGCTTTATCAGCCAAATCGATCGATAAATACTTTCACGAACCCACTACTTTTCAGGTGCTGAAGGAGGTCTCGTTTGAGGTACAAAAAGGGGAATTCTTATCCCTGGTGGGAAAGTCCGGATCAGGAAAGTCTACGCTTTTGTATGTGTTATCTACCATGGATACCGATTATGAAGGCGAGATAAGGATTAATGGAGAGGTGTTGACAGGTGGATCGCAAAATAAGCTCGCTGCCTTTCGCAATGCTAATATTGGATTTGTTTTTCAGTTTCATTATCTGCTTCCTGAGTTCACAGCACTTGATAACGTGATGCTGCCTGCCTTAAAATTGGGAAGAAAGCCTAAAGAAGAAATTCGCGAAGCTGCGTTAGAGAATTTAAAGTTGTTGGGGTTAGAAGATCAAGCACTTAAATCGGCTAGTAAGCTCTCAGGGGGTCAGCAGCAGAGGGTAGCCATTGCCAGGGCTTTGATCAATGACCCTGCTATCATCATGGGAGATGAACCCACTGGAAACCTGGATTCGAAAAATACGGATATTGTTTTTGATATCTTTCGTCAGCTGGCGGTAGAAAGAGGGCAGACTATAATAGCCGTTACGCATGATGATGCATTTGCTGCAAAGAGTGATAGAGTGTTGGAGCTGAGTGATGGAAAGATGATTTGACATTGGTAAAAATCATAATTCTGCTGATCCGCACAATACATTTTTCTTTTGTCTAAAGATTCCAACCTAACTTCGCGCCGCTAATCAAGCCTTACTTCGGCGGTATACGCCTCGTTATCATTTTCGTAGATGAAACTAGAAAATAGAGAAATACTATCTGAGAAAATTTAGGTCATCCGATTATTATTCGACGTATTCATTGAACCCAAAGCAGGTAGTCATGACATTGGTAGTCAATGATGCTCGAAGAAATATAATCAGCCAAAGCTTCCTGGCATAAATAAAATATTGTCATAAAGCGAAATAAAATTGAAT
>JBCDIQ010000606.1:0-1887 GCA_039024295.1 Bacteroidota bacterium
ACAGATTACCCTAGACCAACATAATTATAACTTTTCGGTGGATAAATGGGTCTATAATAATAGGTTGAATCCGCCGATGTTTACGGCCACATTTTTCTTAATTTACTATTCACCCTCCAATTATTCTTTCCCTATCATGGCAGAAAAAACAGATCGCGACATTGAAAAAGCCTACTCTACCCAGGAATTTGTTGCAAAACTACGCAGGCTCGCTGATGCCCTCGAATCTGGGGAACCTTTTGAAATACAAGTTGCCAACGAGCGGATTTACGTTCCCAAAAGGGCTATCTTCAACATCGAACATGAACGGGAGGACAGAGAAGAAGAACTGGAGTTTCAGCTTAAGTGGTCAGTAAAGCCGTAAATGGAAAATTTTGTGGCCTACTTTTTTCAGCTAAATGCCTCTGTTTCCTTCATTTTAAAGTCATTCCCATAATTTCTACGTATATTTGATACTATCCGGTAGGTAATCAACTCGAAATCCGGCGAAAAGTGGCGTAATTTTCCCTTTCGTATCGTTTTTCGTATGTTACATACCTAAAACCGGAATTGCCTAGTGCAAACAACTGATTCCATTCAACAAGATCGCCAATTGCTCGCAAAAGCAGAGCAATACGCTCGTGATACCTTGAAGGCTCATCACCATACTGACCTTCTTTTTCACAACATTGAGCATACCGAACAGGTAGTAAAAGCGGCCCACTTAATTGGGAAAAACAGCGGCCTTACCCAAGAGGAATTGAATACCGTCGCCCTCGCAGCTTGGTTTCATGACCTGGGGTACACCCAGATATATATTGGTCATGAGATGGTCAGTATGCAGATCGCCGAAGACTTCTTCAGGAATGAAGGATTACCCGAGGAAAGGATACAGGTGATAACCCATCTGATTGAAGCTACTAAGCTTACCCAGGAGCCTCGTAACCTTTTAGAAGAAGTCATCAAAGATGCTGATTTATACAACCTTTCAACCCCCTTGGCACTGGAACATACCGCAAACCTGCGGGTGGAATGGAAGACTTTCTGTAACCAGGAATATGATGAACTGGAGTGGCTCAAATTAAATTTGGGGTTTTTCAAAAATCACCGCTATTTTACTGAATATTCGAAGGAGTATTTAACTCCTCAAAAGGATATTCACACCAAAGCTTTGAAAAAAAAGTACAAGAAGCTGAAGAAAAAAGAGGAAGCTGAAGTCCTTGACGAACGTGCGCTGCAGTCTCAGGCCGAACTCGAGCGGTTGAACGCAGAGGTAGAAGGCTGGAACAGAAAGTACGGTAAGCTCACTCAAAAATATGAAAAGCTAAAGGGGCTTAAGCCTGACCGGGGAATTGAAACCATGTTTCGCTCTACCTACCGTACCCACATCAACTTGAGCTCGATAGCTGATAACAAAGCCAACATCTTGTTGTCAATTAATGCGATTATCATATCCATCCTATTTTCCAATTTAGTGAATCAGGTAAGTGATCATCCTGTCATTGTTTTTCCAGGCATTTTTATGTTGACAGTAAGTGTTACGACCATCGTATTTGCTATTCTGAGTACGCGCCCCAGTGTAAGCTCTGGGGTATTTACCAGAGAAGATATCCTGAACAAACGGACAAACTTGCTGTTTTTTGGCAATTTCCACCGAATGGACCTCGATATTTACCTTTGGGGCATCAAAGAAATGATGGCAGATGGTGAGTACTTATACGGCAGTATGTCAAAGGATATTTATTTCCTGGGCAGGGTACTTGCTAAAAAATTCACCCTGCTAAGAATTGCTTATACCGTATTCATGTACGGGATGATCCTTGCTGTCATCGGGTTTGGCATTGCCTTCTATTGGGAATCCCGCTCAGGTGGTGGCGGATAAAGTAAGCGTTGCCAGGTAATTTTCCG
>JBCDIQ010000607.1:0-1827 GCA_039024295.1 Bacteroidota bacterium
ATAAAGGACATGGAATAAAACGTCTTTAGTTTTTCCTCTCTATGTTCTTCAGGGTACCGAGCAATACTCATGATCTGCTCGTCCAGACCATCAATTCTGGAAAAAGCGGTAAAGGCGCCGTCAAAAGCGGCTCGGGAAGGTTCGTTCCCTTTTTCTTCAACTTTATTCAAATATGCCATGTTAATGATCTTGCCGTCCACGAAGCCTCCTTGGTAGTCCGTAAGGTCCTTACGGTTAATAAAAAGATTCCTTTGATGCCTGCGCTTTTCGAATTCCTGATCCGTGGCTATAATCATAAAGTCAACGTCTGAATCGTTACGTGCGCATCCCTTCGCTACGGAACCACCTATGATGATGGCCTGGAATCTCGGATCATTTTCGTATTCCTTTATTAAGTTGTCAATAGCCCTTTGGTGGTGAGTCTTGATTTCGCGGTTCATGAGTACCATGCTTAAATATATTCGGCGCTCATTTTATTTCACTATCTGACTGATCTGGACTATCGGTTGAACATTAGTGTAGTTGGGAATATCAGTAAGGATTTTTTCAGCATTGGAGGCAAATGCTTTTTCGTAATCTGATAGGCTGTCAAAGTACAAATATCCTATGGCCAAAAAAGAAACTTCGTCATCCGGAGTTCGGCCTCTTATTCCCAGGTCTATTTCATACTTCTTCATAGCGTCTCCAAATAAATCTGCTAACATGGGCATGTGTTTATCTGCATAATAATCCATATCGAATACTTTATCCTCCCCGTTAGCATACATAATGGTTACTTTTATAGCGCCTACTTTGATCACCTCATGATCTATTGAAGTTGCGGGCTGGCATCTTATCAACAAGGAAAGAGCTGCTAGCCAAATGACCGTTTTTAAATTCATGATTTTTTGCTTTTTGGTTTATTGCCGACCCGAGTTTAACTAATAAAAGCTTGTACTACCTAATCATCTATTCATTCAATTTTTTTGATATACCCTGATGTAATCTATAAACATGCGCTGAGGAAGTATAGTACTTGCATCTGGCGATGGAACCGGATTACCCCCAACAGCAACGTTCATGATAAAGAAAAACTTATTCCTGAAATGAGCGCCGAGTTCTGCATTAATTATCAATTCATAGTGCTGCTTACCATCTACAAAGAATTTGAGGGTATTTTCATCCCAATCTAGTGAAAAAACATGCCATTCGTCAGAGAAATCGCCTGAAGACAGTTTATATGGCGGACTAGGGGCGTTAGGCGCCGGAAAAGTATTACCCCAAAACGCATTACTTTTGATCTGATTTGCTGTTTCTGGTCCGGAAATAAAAGCTTCCATGATATCTATCTCACCACATATGGGCCAGCCACTTTCCAAGTGATTTTCACCTAACATCCAAATTGCCGGCCACATACCTCTCTGATTTGGCAGAGCGGCCCTTACATCAATTCTACCATACTGATACTCTTGCTTATCTCGCGTGTTGATTCTTCCGGAAGTATAACTTCCACTACTTTCTTCTCTCGCCTCAATGGTCAGATAGCCATCATTAACTGATACATTACCACTCCTGTACAATTGGAGCTCATTATTCCCCCAACCTATATTCCCAAAAGGATCTATATTGCCAATTTCGTAATTCCAATTATCTGGATTTAGCCGACTTCCATCAAACTCATCAGACCAAGTAAGAATGTAACCCGAATATGAATCTGGAGCTTTATATCCTGTTTCAGGCAACTGATTACCAAGAACTGGCGGATCTGTATTTCCTGTTTTAGTATTAACAGTACCATCGTCTGAACTATCACCACAAGATGCAAGCGTTACCAGGTATATACTGAGA
>JBCDIQ010000608.1:0-1794 GCA_039024295.1 Bacteroidota bacterium
GGCGTAACTCTGCATGCTAAAGACCTGGCCCGTTTCGGCCTACTGTTTTTGAATGAAGGGAAGTGGGGAGAGCAACAGCTGATACCTCAAGACTTTGTCAGACAAGCCATTTCTGTTCAGGTTCCGGTAAGTATTCCCCTATTTCCTGGAGAAAGAGCCAGTGCTAAGGGTAGCGGATCTTACGGCTATAACTGGTGGGTCAATAGTGAAGACGGTTTGTCTGGTATGCCTGATGCTCCTATGAGAGCGGCCTACCTAAGTGGCTTAAACCATAATATCTGCATGGTCATCCCGGAGTGGGACATGGTCATCGTACGTATGGGGGATGATAAGAACCCTGTCCGTCCCAAGCATGAGGTGTGGAATGAGTTTTTAGGGATGTTGGGGAAAGGGATAGAACGCTAGGGTGTTTTTAAAACGGTATTTAGTCCGGATCATAAATCTTCTAATTGAAAGCACCATTTAGTGTTATTCATATGTAAAATTTATCTGTTTGCCAGTTTAGAGGATTGTTCACTATGTAGTTTGCTATGCGGTTCCAGGATTCATCATTTCGGATAATATGATCATGGTATCGTGGCTGCCAGGAAAATTCAGGTAGGATAGTTCTGGCTTGTTTGGTTACCCCAGCCTTAAATCCCCGAATGATTGATGGCAGATTCCGGGATTGTGGCCCAAATTTATTTTTGGGTAGAGACGTGTGATTCTGTAGAGACGCAAGATTTTGCGTCTCTACAAGGGGCGATTGATTTTCATTATCAGTAATTTCTCCCATCTCTACGTCTGCCTTATCAATGATAATGATACCATGTACATGGTTAGGCATAATTACATGGACATCTAATTTCACAAAGGGAAAATGATTGGGGATAGCCAGCCAGCATTTTTTGGCAATTTGTCCAATCTCAGATAAAATCATTTTTTCCCCTGCTACCCGACCGAAATGGGCTTCCATCCCCTTAGTACATATAGTAACGAAATAGGCTCCGTTCCACCCATAGTCCCAAAAAGTAGCTCTGGATGAAGGGATCCGGTATTTATTTCTAAACTTTTTCATTGGTGGACCAGATATAGAGAAAGAACACTGTCAATTTTCATGGCCTTTACTAGGGGTGAGTAGTTCATAATAGGCCATAAAAAAACCGACACTCTGTAAAGAATGTCGGGAGTTTTTTGCTCCCCCTCTTGGACTCGAACCAAGGACCTATTGATTAACAGTCAACCGCTCTAACCAACTGAGCTAAGGAGGAATTTTCTTAGGTGGATGCAAATGTAGTACCATTTTGAGGATAAAATCAAATAAAAATGCCTAAAAATTTCAGCTTATTTTGCTGTAGAATCTTTTCTCTTTCTGTTGACAAAGATCCCAATGATTCCTCCTTAATTAATGAATGTCGTTGGACTCTTTTTTGTTGTTAGTCCAATGAGTTATTTCTCAAGAGAACACCAGAAATCTCCTTCTCCTTTCTGGATAATACGATATCTTATTTCTAACTTCTAGCGAACTTTTCGGGAGATCATCTTGTCATACTCTTATGTCTACCCATCAACCTGGTTCGCGCATACTGGCCACCGTCATGTTTACGGATATGGTGGGCTATACTGCCCTCATGCAGAGGGATGAGGCCTTGGCCAAGGTCAAGCGGGACAGACACCGGGAAGTTCTTCAAATCTTTCACGAGCAGTTTGAGGGAAGAATCATCCAATACTTTGGAGACGGGACAGTAAGTATCTTCACTTCTGCCTTGAATGCGGTTAGTTGTGCAGTTGAAATCCAGCGAGCTTTGAAAGAAC
>JBCDIQ010000609.1:0-1762 GCA_039024295.1 Bacteroidota bacterium
AAATTTCTTCCTCAGCTTGAATATCTTTCAGTGCGATTAGATTTGCCCATAGGCTGATGCCATCCCGAACCCATTCAATGTAAGCATTTGGAGTGTCTGAATGATTGCAAAGGGATGAAAGCCCAAAAACAAGATAACCATTTACCTCTTGTTTAGTCTTATATTCTGAAGGCATTACAAAGCAATATTTAAATACGTCTGTTTCGTTGATCAATGGCCATTGCTTTGCAGGGAAAGAGCTGGATGGAGCCATTTCAATCAATGTCTCCTTTAGGATTTCCTTTTTTGCTATAATACCTCTTCCTTTTTTGGGGATATTTATGATAGCAATCATTTCGTTTGTATTACATTGATGAAAAGTTGATTGAGATTGATTTTTTGGTCTTTTGGGGTGATTTTTAGTTAAAGAACTTTGTAGAGAAAAGGACATACACTTTACCTGAATTTCAATCGGTTAGTAAAAAATATTGGCAGCGACTAAATTTAAAGACTAGGGTAAAAAATGGCTAACTTAGTCGCCATATCCAAATACATGTATAGTATTGCGACTAATTTTATACACTTTTTTTAATTAACCGGCATTCTGCCATTTGCCATTACTAGTAACCCTTTGTGGGTTTTCTTCGAAAATACCCTTTGCTAAGTTCAAGGCTTTCTTTCTACCCTCAATAAACTTACTCATTTCAAACCCAAACTTTGAGTTGCTTTGAGTTGAACTCACAATGTCTCTAATATCAATTTGGATAATCCTAGTGTTTTCAGTTACGATCGCTGTGACAGGACTAAGTTCTCCAGGAGTCAATGCCATTTCTCCAAATACTTCTCCAACACTTAGCTGACTGAGCATTTGAGAGGTTCCTTCTTGATTGCTGGTCCAAATCTGAACCTTACCACTCAATACGATATGGAATTTATCATCAGGAAAGTTTTCTGCAATAACAATATCTTTGTTTCCATACCAATTAATCTCAGCTCTACTAGCCAAAGTAATAATCTCTGTCTGTTCTAAACTTTGAAAATAAGGAAGGTTCCTTAGGTGTTCGAGTACATTATCTCGATTCTTGGTGGATACTTGAGGAATCTCCTCAGGTAGGCCATCAGTTGCATCCACTTTGTATTGGACCGACATAGGATAAGGAATTGTGAATCCTTCACGCTTTGCCATGTAATATATGCGTGAAAAGAATACATTCTTGAACATTATTCCTTTTCTATCCGCAGGTCTTTTGAACCATACCCTGTATACTATGCCAGATGCACCAAATTCTTTGATGACACTGTAGAGGTCTGGGCACATTAAGAATTGGTTGATATTTAATTCTTCAAACCCTTGATTCAAGTTATTCAAAGCTTTAAGAACTAAATCGGGCGGATCATCATAAGAGAACTCTACATCGACGGAGTACCAAAACCCATTGGGACCATAGTTATCAATTGTGGCATTGGATAAGACTCCATTTGGGACTGTGATTGTTTTCTCCCAACCAATGTATTCCAGGGTTACCCCCCACCAGTTTTGTTCAATAATACGTCCTTCAGTTCCATTGAAGTTAACCCAATCTCCTGTTTTGAAAGGCTTCGAGATTAATAAAAGTAATCCTGACACCAAGTTGCTCAGTGTATCTTGAAGTGCCAGGGCAATAACTAAAGAACTTACACCAGCCGCCGTTGCTAGACTGCTCAAATCAATCTGCCATACGCCCCCAAGGATGTAATATCCGATTCCCAATACCACAAGTGCCCGAGCCACCTGAAAAAATAG
>JBCDIQ010000610.1:0-1755 GCA_039024295.1 Bacteroidota bacterium
CTGTTAGCTAGTACCCAACACCTCATTTTTGTTCCAATCCTTCCAACATATTAACCGCGCCAGAGAGATATTTGGGGTTATCATCAAATATGGGTTTGAAGATTTGGTGACCAGCACTTCCCTAAAAAACCTGCTCCCAAGGAAAAGTCGGTTTACATGGCTTCGCGATGCACGGCCGGTCATGGAGTATACCCATTGGGAACGAATAAGGATGGCGGTAGAAGAACTGGGACCTACCTTTGTGAAAGGTGCGCAGGTGCTGAGCAATCGTCCGGACTTGGTTCCTGAAGAGCTGGCTGAGGAACTGAGTAAACTCCAGGACCGTGTTCAACCTTTTGACTTTTCTGAGGCCAAAACCATCATTGAGTCGGAGACTGGGCTCCTTATTGAAGAGTTGTTCAGCAAATTTGAGGAAAAGCCCATCGGGGCTGCTTCAATTGGTCAAGTGTACCAGGCAAGCCTTCGAACAGGGGAAGAGGTGGTGGTAAAAGTGATGCGTCCCAAGGTTCGTGAAACGGTTGCTGCCGATCTTGCCATTATCCGAGAGATTGCCAAAAGGGGAGAAACGTACTTTCATCGGCAGGGCCTCTTAAATCCTCTGGATGTGGTAGATGCCTTTGAGCGTACCATGCGACGAGAGCTGGACTACCAGGTTGAAGCAAGAAGCCAACAGCAGTTTCGGAAATACTATGCCAGCAAGAGAGACTTACATGTTCCCTTGGTGTATGAAGACCTTTCTACTTCCAATATCCTGGTGATGGAGTATGTGAAGGGGTGCAAGGTGAATGACATCGCACAGCTTCGGGAGTGGGGCCTCAACCCCAAAGAGATTGCTCGAAAAGGCATTGGCTTGTACCTGACACAGATTTTTGAACATGGCTATTTTCATGCAGATCCCCATCCTGGAAACATCCTGGTGGAGCCCAACGGGACCATTTGCCTGATTGATTATGGCATGGTAGGGCGGTTGATGGCTCGGGACCGGTATTCCCTTTCAGGTCTGTTCATCAGCATGGGAGAGCGTGATGCCAGGATGGCGGCTCGAAACCTACGTAACTTGGCCCTGGACGACGAGGTCCAGGACCTGTTTACCCTGGAATATGACATCAATGAGCTAATCGAAGACTTTGCGGACATTGATGTGGGGGATTCGAACATGACCGACTTTGCTGAGCGGATGCAAAAGATCATTTCTACCCACAGGTTAAAAGTGCCGGGAGATACCTTTTTGATTTTCCGGGCATTGGCCATTTTGGAGGGAATAGGCAAGGTCATTTATCCGGAGTTCAATACGTTTGAGTTTGTCAAACCTTTTGGAGCGAAGCTGCTTCGACAACGGTTTGCTCCTGAAAGAATTTGGCAGAACCTGAGTTTCAGGGTAAGCGATTTAGATGCTTTTCTGAATAGATTTCCCGTCGATTTGACGGAGATCCTCAAAAAAATCCGGCAGGGAAAACTTCACCTTAAACTGGAACAAGAGGACGTCTCCAAACTGCGGGAGAGCATTCTAACAGTTGGCAACCGAATCACCATGGCCTTTATGGTGGTGGGCTTGCTCATTGCCTCAGCCATCGGAATGAAAGCAGACCTTGCCCCTGGAGCACTTACCGAATCGGGCATCCCGTACTTAAGCGTTATTGGGTTTTCATTGGCTGCCGGACTTGGGACCTTCCTCATATTGGGGATGTGGATTAAAAAATAGGCGTATAAAAAAAGACGGTTTTCTGATCTATTTCTCTCTTATTTATCAAACAA
>JBCDIQ010000611.1:0-1662 GCA_039024295.1 Bacteroidota bacterium
ATGTGACCAGGTTATTGGGATGCATTACGATACTTTTGGATATATTGTAATTGACCACGAGGCAACGATCAACCTATTTGCAGAAAAGGGAAAGCAACTTTCCCTGATCGAAATAGGTGGAAGCTTGGAATTCTAACATCTTAATTCACCTCTCATCTAAACATCTTCTCACTATGTCTCAAAAAATTCAGTACGATGGTGATCCTACCATTTTTAACCCACTCATCCGTGACGGATACGATTTTCGCCTGGGAGATTATATATCTCGCGGATGGGAAATCTTCCGGGCTTATCCCGGAGGCTTTGTGGCCTACACGTTATTGTTAGCAGTCATTACCATAGTTGTTATTTTTATTCCAATTCTAGGACCTTTAGCGTTCTTTGTTATATCTCCTTCCCTTGCGGCAGGCTACTATTTGGTGGCAGACCGCATTGTGCATGATGAGCCAGTAGAATTTGGAAGCTTTTTTGACGGGTTCAATTATCTGGGGCAGTTGGTTCTTGTTGGGCTTGTCGGTGGTATTCTCGTGGGAATTGCTACGCTATTTTTTATCCTTCCAGGAATTTATTTGGCGGTGGCATACTCATTTGCAGCCCCATTGGTGCTATTTGCCCGATTGGAATTTTGGCCTGCACTGGAAACCAGTAGAAAAGTAATTTCAAAAAACTGGTTTTCAATATTTGCCTTTTTGATTGTTTTGGGATTCCTGATTAATCTTGGATTTCTTGTTTTTGGTTTAGGAATCTTAATCGCATTACCTGTGTATTACCTAGCCATGTACTCCGCCTACCAGGATATTTTCGGCATCATGGATGAATCCGCTTACTTCGATGATCGCATAGACGAAATCGGTGCTGATGAAGGTCAGTCCGATATGGGCAGCCAGCCATTCTAGGCACTGTCCTGGGGTCCCATTGACTCCAAACCCTGTTCCGACGGCTCGGAAAGCTTTTGCTTTCCGGGCATTTTTATTGCTGCCTGTAGCTGCTTAAAATAAGCAGGCATGTGAACCATTCTGCTGCCATACCAACTGAAAAGCTCTCCATCTACCAACTGAACATGTGCCTGGGGAAATATTTTTTGGTATTGTACTAGGTGTTGCTCTTTAAATGGATAAGGCTCAGAGGATAGCAATACGACTTCAGGTTGCAAGTGCATCATTTCTTGTTCTGAGAGCACTGGGTAGCGGCCTGTTTTTTCTTTCCCCAAATTATTGAAGCCAATTTTTTCGAGTATATCATTTATAAAGGTATGCTTGCCCACAACCATTACCGGGTCTTGCCATATAAGGTATAGGACAGAAGGTCCCTTGGCGAGCATCTCTATGTCAGCAAACTCCTTATTAATACTTGCTACCAGTGATTTTCCTCCCTTCCAAACTCCACAAGCACGCCCCACCAGAGAAATCATGTCCAAGGCAGAATCCATATCCACAACATCAGTGACCAACACCGGGTATACCTTTTCAAGTGCTGCGACCATTTCGGGGGTATTCTCCTCCTTTTCTGCTATGATCAAATCTGGATGTAGGTGGTGTATCCGTTGCATATTTACGGACTTGGTCCCTCCTACTCTCTCAACTTTTTTCACCTCCTTGGCTGGATGAATGCAAAACCTCGTCCTGCCCACAACGTTTTTCCCTAGCCCCAACTCGAACAGGG
>JBCDIQ010000612.1:0-1617 GCA_039024295.1 Bacteroidota bacterium
AATTCACATTCTCCTCCTCCGTTTTGATAATTTTCAGGATACCATCCGATCTCTTGAATAAACGGGCCTTCTATTCCATTGGGCGTAAGTAAATATTTTAAAAAGCCTCCTCCGTCTTCTAATCGATTGGTAATCCACCAGTCCTTACCATTAGCATGCTTATTTGCTGTCATTGAACCCGATTCTACTCTTGGCGAGCCATCATAAAGAATGATGTTTTTATCGACTACTTGGCCTTCGGGATTATCTTCGAAGCTTATCGTAGAGTAATACAAGGGTTCAGTTCTCACTTCAATGCTGCCACTAGGCAATTGTACTACTGATATTTTTCTGTGGAATAAAATATATTTTTGACTATTGCCAGGCCAGGGCAAAAATGATGAAGATTGTATCGCTGTAGGATAGCTTGAATTAAAATTACAATAGTTGTCCCAGGTCTCTCCGGGATTGATCATATTCCCATTTTCTATAACATCATTATCCGCACCATAGATATTACATCCATTCGTATATAAAATTAAATTGCCTGACGAATCGCTTATCATAGCTGAAGACTTAACTAAATCAGTGATTTCATTGGATAATTCAGAGACTTCAGGAAAGCCATTTGAAAAATTGACCGTCGAGCTATGTATACCTAAATCTGCAAACAACCAAACATTGTCGTGTTGCTGGGCTGCCAGGAATCCAGAAAAGAAGAGAAGTATAAAAACTGTATTTTTTGATTTCATGCTTCATATATAAGATACTTAGCTCAGCAGCGGTTCCCCACTGCTGAGCTAAGTGTACAATTCAGAAATTTTATTTTAGAATAACCTGCTGAGTAATCGGTAAAATACTGGTGGCTGTGGTCAGTTCACTCATATCAATGGTTTTCTAGCTTTTCAATTTCTTATAATCCTACCCGTCTCTACCACCTTCCCTTCTCTAAACAGCTGCCACAGGTACGTACCCGCAGGCAGCGTGGCCGTTACATCTACGCGCTGGTCTTGGCCGGGGAGGAGAGACAGCTCTTGCAAAGGTCGTCCTTGCAGATCGTAGAGCCGCCACATAGCCGCAGCCTCGCCTACCGGCAAAAATAAACGGATGGGCCCAGAGCTAGGGTTGGGGTACACCTTGAGCTCGGCCTTAGGGGCCTGTACCGTCTCGGTAGAGTTGGGACTTTCCACACACGGGCTACCCTCATCGCCGACAGGGCCCAAGCGAAAGTGCGGGAATTGGGGCTGGTCGCGAAAAGTGGAAAAGGGCAACTCTACCGCATTTTCTTCATAACCACAAGCTAAACCCGGCAGGTCTGGATTATTGATGCGATGCATATACCAACCACTATTCATGTAGTTGTAGAGCTTGCAGTCTGGCCCGAGTTGGAAATATTGAGAATGAGGAGGAAGAAACAAACTATCTGGGTTAGTAAAAGTGTATATCAAAACCTGGCTCTCTTCTATATTCTCTGCATCCAGATCGTATGCATCCATGTAGCGCAACACAGTTCGATGGGGGACCGATTCGAACGTGCCCCAGGGCGTCTCAAAATAGCGAAAATTTTGATATTGTTCCCCGTTGCTGTACTGCACCTTATTCCCGTTCACCAGATAGGTGACAGGTGCTTGCAACGAG
>JBCDIQ010000613.1:0-1614 GCA_039024295.1 Bacteroidota bacterium
CCACAATCCAGACACTTTTTTTGACCAAGCTATCCATGTTTTCCTCTGCTAGTCTTGCCTCTTCCGAATCCAAAGACTCTAATGATTTTTTTATTCTTTCAATTCGAACTCTTTGTATTGCTATTTCGGCTTCCGTCTCTTGTTTTGAGTTCAAAACCTCTTGAACCAATTCAGAATCCAGATAGGTTTCTAGTTTTTGAAGCATTCGCTTAGCTCTTTCTTCTTGTTGATCCAGAGACAATCGAAATCCCAATCCAAATTCGGCATTATCCTCAAACAAAGAGTTTGACCATGCAGGTCCTCTCCCCTTTTCGTCGGTAGACCATGGTGTAGTAGGCAAAGCCCCTCCGAAAATTGAACTAGCCCCGGTGGCATTGGCAATTATCATACGGTCACCAAATAATTGGGAGGCCAACTTAAGGTACGGCCCCTCACCACAACCATCTACACCCATAGCATATTTAAAGAGGGGTTCCTGTAATTGTTGCTGACTTATTTTGGATACATCAATTTTGGTTCTGTCAAACTCTGGAATAGTTTCAAAATAGTTCCAGTTTTCCTTTTCCTGTTGAATTTCTGTTCTGTTTTTTGTGGTATAAAGTGCCTTTACTGGACAAGCAACTACGCAATTGTTACATGAGGTGCAGTGATTTGGATTTACTTGCACGGTATAGTTCAATAGATTAAACCCATCCATTTCCTGGTTGAATTCCAAAGACTTAAACCCTTTAGGAGATTCCTCTAAATACTCCTTGTCATATGCCTTAACCCGAATAGCTCCCTGCGGACAAGCCATACTGCATGCGCCACATTGTGTGCATACATCAGTATCCCAAATAGGGAGTTCAGTTGCAACAGCCCGCTGATTAAATTGAGAAGTGTTTACATCAAAAGTTCCATCTGCCGGCAGCATGCTCACCGGAATCTCATTTCCCTTTTGGGCCAACAGTTGCCCTAAAAGGGTACTTGTAAAGATATCATCTGCCATTTCAGGCTTTTCTGAGGATGTTCTTGATGTATCTACCTTTTTAATACCATTTCTGATAGCTTCTAGACTAGGAGTTTTTAGAGGTTTGTTGGTCAAGATTATATGACAGGCTTGAAGTGTTGAAATTATCTGCCCGTTGACACATACTTCCTTTTCTACACGCTTAGGATTCCACACATACAGTTCTATTTTCTTTTTCTGAATTTGCTCCCGTAACCCAAGAGATAATTCGTCCCAAAATACTTTAGGACTTAACTCGGATTGTACCACGAGCTTTCCAGAAGGTTTGGTATTCAGCAAAGCTGAATCTTTTTGCAAAAAAGAAATGGAATCACAAAGAACCACATCTGCGTTCGTAATCAAATAGGGCGCTTTTATCGGTGTAGAGCCAAATCGTAAATGTGCTACACTGCGTGCATTTGATTTTCTGTAATCAATCTCCATATATCCCTGCAAATGGCTATTGAAGTCTTTTCCCAAAAGTTTCAAATATTGGCTGAAATAGTGGTCAGTGTCATTCGTCTTACATTCATAAATCAAAACTTGTTCGCAGTTGTTATTGAATTGAAGCTCCTTTTTAATAACTAGGTTCGTATGGGTTATATCATCCTCAATTCCTAAAGTAA
>JBCDIQ010000614.1:0-1591 GCA_039024295.1 Bacteroidota bacterium
ATAGGCTGGTCAAAGATAATATTGGCCTCATCCGAATCTTAGTGGGAGACAATAAAGGAGCTATTTCGATTTTCGAAGAATTATTGCCACATTACAGAAAAGTAGGGGATTTCTACCATGTTGAAACCTTATTCTCCTTGGCCGTGGCCTACCATCAAGATGGCAATTTTCGAAAATCACAAGAATTTGTTGCGGAAGGATTGGAATTATCCACTCAAATCGATGCAGGTCCGGAACCTTATTTTTTATCCATCTTGGGGGCCAACCAATACGGTTTAGGGCAATATCAAGATGCAATAGAAAACCTGGAGGCTGCCAATGCATCGTTCAAAGAAAATGGGGACCCCATGCGCCAAGCAATTAGCCATTACTATTTGGGGAAGAGTTATGATGCACTAAAAGTCAATGATAGCGCTTTGTATCACATGCGAGAGGTAGATAGATTGTATCGTGAGCATCCGCAAAGTTTATATCCATTGACTAGGGGAGCTTGGGAAATGTTACTGGATGAAGCCAGACGAAGTGATGACGGTGAAAATGAATTGCGGTACATTACAACCCTTTTGGCCATAGATAGTATCGTGAGTAGCAATTTCAGGTATATCAACCAGAACCTGACCCAACGCTACGATATGCCGAAATTGGTGCAAGAACAGGAGGATTTGAAGAAATGGTACCAGAGAAGGAATCGATTCCTATGGTATGGTCTTGGAGGGGTGAGCTTATTATTACTATCGTTCTTCGTTTTTGCAAGATTAAAAAGAAAGTCTTCTATGGCCTTTTCAACCCATCCATCATCTACAAAGTCAAAAAAGCAGAAAAAGGTAGTATTGACCACCGATAGATTGAGCCAAATTTCAGACGGACTGGCAAAGCTTGAAGCAGAGGAATTTTTTCTTAAGCCCAATATTACAATGAAGGAGGTGGCTGACCTTTTGGGTACCAATGATAAATACCTTTCCGTGTATGTCAATCGGCACATTGGGAGCAGCTATTCCACCTATGTCAACAAGCTACGTCTTGACCGATTTATGAATCGATTGAAAACAGAGCCCGATTTTTTCAAAAAATATACGCTGGATGCAATGGCCCAGCAGTGTGGTTTTACAAGTAACAAAGCCTTGAACAAGGCATGTAAGCGTATTCTGGGTAAAACATCCTCTGAGATACTAATCGAACTGGGGCCGGACTATTCTTGAATCATTCCTTCCGATTCATGAAAAGGGATTTCGACATTCGGGAATGTCGATAAACTACCACTTATTTCAATGCATCCATTCCATAGCTTTATCTCTCAATTTTTTAAAACGCTATTATGAAAGATGTACAAAAAACAACGAAAAAGGAACTGAAGCTGGAAAAATTCAAAGTCATGGAAATGTCACATTCCGACAGGATTCAGGGTGGCGGAGATGGAGGTTGGACGCTCCGTAAAGACAAGGATAAAGTTTCCAAAAAGGAATAATCGGAATACTATTCTAACGAAACTCTATCCTTGTCTTTACGGAGCGTCCAACCTCCATCTCCGCCACCCTGAATCCTGTCGGAATGTGACATTTCCATGACTTTGAATTTTTCCAGCTTCAGTTCC
>JBCDIQ010000615.1:0-1569 GCA_039024295.1 Bacteroidota bacterium
GCCGTTTTCAGAGGCGCCGGTGATGCGGCTATTGCAATGAAAGTACTTTGGGTCGCTAATGGGATCAACATTATACTGGATCCTTTACTTATTTTTGGTTGGGGATCTATTCCTGCATTTGGCGTGGAAGGCGCTGGCATAGCTACAGCTATTGGAAGAGGAATAGGAGTGGCTACTCAACTATGGTTATTAGCTAAAGGTGGCAAGCACATCAAGGCCAAGCTTTCACAACTGAAGTTTGAAGCTAAGATTATGCTAAATATTTTCCGTACCTCTTTATGAGGTATCGGGCAAATGATAGTAGCTATGACGGCCTGGATCTTTTTGATGCGTATTCTTGCTGATATTGGCAGCGAAGCAGTGGCCGGTGCTACCATTACCATTAGAATAATGATGTTCACCATGATGCCGGCATGGGGCTTATCAAACGCTGCAGCCACGCTTGTTGGTCAAAACCTGGGGGCTGGTGATCCGGACCGTGCCGAAAAATCGGTTTGGAAAATTGGCCTGTATAATATGGCCTTTTTGGTCGGTGTTTCATTGATCTACTTCTTTTTCAACGAATCGCTGGTAAGGATTTTCTCGGATGACCCTACCGTGGTTCGAATAGGTGGGGAATGGGTACGGATACTCTCCTATTCCTACTTCATTTACGGGTGGTGGATGGTTTCCGTACAGGCGTTCAACGGTTCCGGAGATACAAAAACACCAACCTGGATCAATCTGATCTTTTTCTGGCTGATCCAGATTCCAATGGCTTATCTGTTGGCGTTAGTTCTTAACTGGGGCCATTTAGGTGTTTTCTGGGCAGTATTTATCTCTGAAACGTCAGTAGGTGTATTTACCTTGTGGATGTTTACAAGAGGTAAGTGGAAAACTTCTATAGTTTGAGGCAAATTGAATCTCAATGCTGTTTAATAACAACTTTAATTAAAAAAAATCATGAAAAACCATTCATATCATCCCTACGATGAAGTATAACGATGCAAAAAAGTTGATAGAATGGTTATGCAGTGCGTTCGAATTCGAGCGGAACGCTGTTTACGAATCTGAGGATGGCAAAATAGCCCATGCTCAGCTCACTTATAAAAACAGTATGATCATGCTGGGATCGACTGATAATGGTAGCGAATATTCAGATTTAGTTAAGCAACCGATGGATATTGGCAGTTATGAAACACAAAGTCCGTACATCATTATTGATAAAGATGAGATTGAGACTCATTATGAAAATGCGAAATCGCAGGGTGCAGAAATAGTCCTAGAACTAAAAGTGGAAGACTACGGAGGCAAGAATTATTCGTGCAAAGACCCTGAAGGTCATCTATGGAATTTTGGATCATACAATCCGTGGGACAATGACTGAAATAGAATAAAGTCCTGAAATATGAAAACTTAATGACTGCTAAAGAATTTATAGCTGAGCTCTCAAAACACATTTAAGAGAAGGAGCTCGGCAAAGCCGATAAATTCTTTAAAGGGAATGATTGAAAGACCAAGACATTGGGAGTTCGCTTCTGGCTCCAAAAACAACTAGATGACCGTATTTCTTCATTCTCTTATAGTTTA
>JBCDIQ010000616.1:0-1549 GCA_039024295.1 Bacteroidota bacterium
CTCCGGCGCATCAAGCAGTTGGGCCTCACCTCATTGGTGTATCCAGGGGGCATTCATACCCGTTTCCACCATGCATTAGGGGCCATGCACCTGACCCGTCTTGCCCTGGATGTGCTTCGCTCCAAGCAGGTAGACATCTCTCCTGAGGAGTACGAGGCAACCCTGATCGCCATCCTCCTCCATGATGTGGGACATGGACCTTTCTCACATTCATTGGAATATGTGATCATTCCTAATCTGCACCATGAGGACATGAGCCTGGCGCTGATGCAATACCTGAATGAGGAATATGAAGGTAAGCTGGACCTGGCCATCCGTATTTTTACCGGAGATTACCCACGAGCATTTTTTCACCAACTCGTTTCCAGCCAGCTGGACATGGACCGGATGGACTACCTGATTCGCGACAGCTTTTTTACTGGTGTGGCAGAAGGGGTTGTCGGACTTGACCGCATCATCAAGACCCTTAATGTTCGAAATGACCAGATCGTGGTGGAATCAAAGGGCATTTATTCGGTAGAAAAATTCATAGTAGCCCGGAGGTTGATGTACTGGCAGGTCTACCTACACAAGGCGGCACTTGCAGCTGATTTTATGTTGGTGAATATCCTTAGGCGAGCCCGTTGGCTGTTTGAACAAGGGGTATCGCTAGGGATTGATGAAAACCTGTTGTATTTCTTTGCCAGCTCAATTTCTGCGAAGGCATTGACAGAAGAGGTAATCCAGCGGTACGTTTTATTGGACGACTACGACATTGAGTATGCCATCAAGAAGTGGCAGGCCCATCCAGATCCTGTTCTTTCGGATTTGTGTCAACGGTTGTTGTTTCGCCGCCTGTTGAAGGTGAAACTGAAAAACTCCCAATTTGACAAGGAAAAGGAGAGAAAATACCTAAAGAAAGCAATTGCCCAATTGGGCATCTCCCGGGAGGTTGCGGACTATTATGTATTTACGGGAACGGTCAGCAATCAGGCCTACCTCAAAGGAAGCAAGGAACCCATCTTAATCCGCTTTAAAAATGGAAAGGTAAAAGACCTTTCTAAAGCTTCTGATATTGATAACATCAATGCGTTGGCAGAACCGGTGGTGAAGCATTATTTGTGTCATCCTGCCATATTATAAAAATGCCCGGGATTAGGTTCCCAGGCATCGGTTGCTAGCTGTCAATTTTTTGGAATTGCTTCAGGAAGCGAAGGTCATTCTGTGAATAAAGCCGTAAGTCCGGAACCCTGTACAGGAGCTGTGCAATTCGTTCTACGCCCATTCCAAATGCAAATCCACTGTATTCTTCAGGGTCAATGTTGCAGTTCTGGAGCACATGCGGGTCCACCATGCCACAGCCCATGATTTCTACCCAGCCACTACCCTTCGTCATCCGGTAATCATCCTCGGTTTCAAGCCCCCACCATACGTCCATCTCAGCACTGATCTCCGTAAATGGGAAGTAAGAAGGGCGCAACCGAATTTTCGCTTGCTCTCCAAACATTTGGATGGCGAAGTACTGTAAAACCGATTTCATGTCAGCAAAGCTGACGCCTTTGTCGACTAC
>JBCDIQ010000617.1:0-1539 GCA_039024295.1 Bacteroidota bacterium
CGTTAATATCTTCCAATGAAATCGAATCTAGCTTCTCACTTTTAGCGATTATGTGACAAGCTTCTAGTGCTTCTTTGGCCAATTCCGCCGTAATTTTGCGGACTAAAGCAGAAAAGTTCAACTTATCCTCATTAAGGTTGAATCTTTTTATTTCCTGCTCCGAAATGCTCAGCTTAATCGTTTTCATGTTTTAATATACGTCTTTACCATGAATTTGTGAAGATTGCCCCTTGCCGAATTTGCTTCGAACAACTGTTGTTAATCGTAAGCCTTGGCTATTTTGTTCTCACGTCTTGAATCAGGAATACAACTTTGATAAGTAATGGGCCGATCGTTTATAAATAAAAAAGCCTCACACAATCTGTGTAAGGCTTTTAGTAGCGGGGGCAGGACTCGAACCTACGACCTTCGGGTTATGAGCCCGACGAGCTACAACTGCTCCACCCCGCAATATATGATTCAATACGCACCGAAGTGGTAAAGGTTTCTTAACTTGGGGCACCAAAGGTAGGATTATTTTGGTAGCTTTACAAAAAACCAGCACATATTAATTTGAGTACTCTGCATAAATCAGGCTTCGTCAGCATCATTGGAAAGCCCAATACGGGTAAGTCTACGCTCTTAAATACCCTTTTGGGGCAGAAACTGAGCATAATTACCCCAAAGGCTTCCACCACACGTCACCGTATTTTAGGGATTGACAATGGAGAGGACTACCAAATCGTCTATTCTGACACCCCTGGGGTTATCAAACCTAAATATGCCCTTCATGATAAAATGATGGAATCTGTAAGCCACTCGCTAGAAGATGCCGACGTACTGGTGCTGGTAATCGCGATGGACGAAAGATTCCCTGAGGAAGAGGTACTGAAGATTGCTGATAAGGCACACATCCCTACCCTATTGGTCATCAACAAAGTAGACCTGGCTACCCCGGAGTCTATTGGAACACGAATCCAGGAGTTGAGCACCAAAGGGAATTTTGCGGAAATCATCGCCATCTCTGCGTTGGAAAAATTCAATGTTGACGGCTTGCAACAACTTATCCTCAAGCACTTGCCTGAGGACCCGCCTTACTTTGACAAAGATCAACTCTCTGATCGTCCAGAACGATTTTTCATTGCTGAAATCATCCGCGAAAAGATTTTCACCCTCCTGCAACAGGAAATCCCCTATGGGACTGAAGTTCAGGTGCTGGAATTTAAGGAAGAGGGAGGGCTGATTCGGATTACAGCTGATATACATGTGGAGCGCAAATCTCAAAAAGGGATGCTGATTGGCAAGCAGGGGAGCATGATTCGAAAAATTGGCACCTTGGCCCGTAAAGACATTGAAACCTTCCTGGAAAATAAAGTTCACCTGGAGCTACATGTGCGGGTGTCAGAAAACTGGAAGGATTCTGATAAGCATTTGAGGGGGTTTGGGTATTGAAAAAGAGAGGTTTTAGGTATGAGGCTTTAGGTATGAGGCTTTAGGTGACAGATTTGTATTTGGAGAATAAACCTTCATTGTACCAGAGGTTATCCCATCATTTCTGGA
>JBCDIQ010000618.1:0-1537 GCA_039024295.1 Bacteroidota bacterium
CCCCAATGGATATTTTGATAAAGGCCAGTAACGGAGCCTCCGATTTTGGAAACAAATTTGGTCAGCCCTTAATTTCAGGCTCGGTGTTGACTTTTGAACATAAGGAAGATGTCATTTCGAATCCCTTAAATATGGGTGAGAAATCTCAAGAGGCCCTTCAGCTTACCTCAGGGCAAGTCTCACAAGTTCGACTTGGTTTTGACAAAGTAATCATGCTTGCGGGAGGAATCGGATATGGCAAGAGTGAACAAGCCCTAAAAGACACACCCAAAAAGGGAGATAACATCGTTATTCTTGGTGGAGATAACTATCGGATAGGAATGGGTGGAGCCGCCGTTTCCAGTGCGGACACAGGAGAGTTTGAAGCTGCCATTGAATTAAATGCGGTTCAACGTTCGAACCCAGAAATGCAAAAAAGAGCAGCTAATGCCATTCGTGGATTGGTGGAAAGTCATGATAATCCCATAGTTTCCATTCACGACCATGGAGCAGGTGGACACTTGAATTGCCTTTCCGAACTTGTTGAGGATACCGGTGGGAAAATCGACCTGGATAAGCTGCCCATTGGTGACCCTACCCTTTCATCCAAAGAGATCATTGGTAATGAAAGTCAGGAAAGAATGGGATTGGTTATTTCTGAAAAAGACCAGGAATTGCTTCGACGTGTATCCGAACGAGAACGCTCACCCATGTATAATGTGGGCAAGGTAACAGGGGATCATCATTTTTCTTTTGAATCCTCCCTAAAAAATGAAAAACCCATGGACTTGGAGCTTTCAGCCTTGTTTGGAAGTTCGCCAAAAACCATAATGGAGGATAGGACGGTCAAAAGCAATTTTGGGAAAGCAGCGTACAGTTTGGAACATTTTCATGACTATTTGGAGCAAGTGCTGCAGTTGGAGGCCGTAGCTTGTAAAGACTGGTTAACCAATAAGGTGGACCGCTGTGTTGGTGGCCGTGTAGCTAAACAGCAATGTGCAGGCCCACTACAGTTACCCCTTAACAATTGCGGGGTGATGGCTTTGGATTTTAAAGGAAAAGAAGGGATTGCCACTAGCATTGGCCACTCCCCTATTTCAGGACTCATCGACCCAGTTGCGGGAAGTCGAAATAGCATAGGCGAATCGCTGAGCAATATTATTTGGGCACCCTTGGAAAAAGGATTGGAGTCTGTTTCCCTTTCAGCCAACTGGATGTGGCCTTGTCGAAATCCAGGAGAAGATGCTAGATTATATGAAGCCGTAGAAGCCTGCTCAGAATTCGCCATAGCTTTGGGTATCAATATTCCAACAGGAAAAGACTCCCTGAGCATGAAGCAAAAATATAAAGACAAGGAAGTTATTGCTCCTGGCACAGTAATTATTTCAGCAGGAGGACATTGTTCAGATTTAAAGCAGGTTGTAGAACCCGTTTTACAAAAAGAAGGTGGAGATATTTATTATCTCAACTTGAGTCAAGACAAGTATAAATTAGGGGGTTCAAGTTTTTATCAAATATTGAACGTAGTTGGTACTGATGCACCTAATGTAATCGATGC